>JBIKKO010000278.1:0-3395 GCA_044360315.1 Oligoflexales bacterium | reverse complement strand
CCCGCATTGGCGGATCGGATTGGTATGATTCCAGCTGTAGCGATGGGAACTGGTACCGAGACTTTGGATGTGTCGGTCGAGGCCTTTGGCTGGCAGGCAGGGGTTCTACCAGGGTCTGGGCCTCGGCGTTATCGGTCTTTTCATGATTTCAGTCAGTTATGATGCAGTTTTGGTTTTTCGGGATTTAAAGCCTGCGGCTGTTGTCGTTGATGCCGGGCTTGGACTTAGCAACGGGCTCATAAGACTGCAAGTTGGGCGTGATTGGCAAAGAAATGAACTAATGTTGTTAATCTAACCTCAAGAGCATTGCAAAGAGATCCCCGACGCGCCTGACGGCGCTGGGGATGACCCAAAGCTCGGTCCGAGGATTCGTATCCTCATACGGGGCTGGGGATGATCCGAAAGCTTAGTCCGAGGATTCGTATACTTATACTTGAGCAATGTGCCTTGGACATATAACTTTATAGTATTAGGTGAATGCGTGATCTACAGATTGCCAGGTGCTGTGATAAGTTGCTATCAATCGAAACGACGGTCTATGCGAGAAGACCATAAAAGCCGAGGCAGCGACGAGGGTGGACATAGAAATTGATCTTTTTTGGGCGATCCATGGCCTAGCTCACAAGATTTGGTGGCTAGATAGCCTGATGCAGCTTATTAGCCACTCAAGCTTTTGGATTTTAGTAGGAACGGTCGTCTTTGTGGTTGGGATGAGGTTAAAGGATGCGCGACTTTTGAGTGCTCTTGTGATCGCGCTGATGGCTCTTGGAGCGAGTGATCTTATCTCGTTTGAAATCATTAAGCCTCTTGTTGCTCGAGAGAGGCCTTGTTGGCTATTGCCTGACGTGCAAGTGTTTGATGGGCACTGCGGTGGTAGCTACGGATTTACGTCAAATCACGCAGCCAATGGTTTTGCCGTGTGGCTGATCATCGTGAAGGTTTATGGTTTATTGAGTCGACCGGCTCAAGTTGTCCTAACGGGCGCGACAGCAGTTGCCATCAGCCGGGTTTACCTTGGCGTCCATTTTGTGGGAGACGTCGTCGGAGGAGCCCTCCTTGGCGCAGTTGTTGCTTCAGCCCTTTGGGTTCTCGGTTTAAGAGCCCTCCAGGCATTTATTGAAGCAAAACTTAAGCTTAGATGGTAACACGAGATTTTAGGCTTCGTCTGGGAAGTACCGCTCCCCGCGCTCAGCTTTCTCCACTAATGATCGAGCTGGTGTAAAACGGTCCCCGTATTTGCCTTCAAGTTTACGCATGCGGTCGACGATATTGCGAAGCCCTTCGGCGTCCATATATTTAAATGGCCCCCCAAGAAATGGCGGAAAGCCCACCCCAAAGACGCTACCAATATCGCCCTCGTAGGCTGATGGGATCACGTGGTCTTCAAGGCAGAGAATTGATTCATTGATGTAGCCTAGGACGCATCGATCAATGATCTCCTCTTTGGCAAGACTTTTAGTTGGATTTACCTTAGTCAGCGCATAGATTTCCTCGTCGACTCCGACTCTTTTGCCGTCTGCGTAGCGATAAAAACCTCGGCCATTTTTGCGACCTAGGCGTCCACTGTCTGCAATCGGTTTAAACTGGGCAGGTGTTTTAAAACGCTTTGGCCAGGCATCTTCCATCGTTTTCAAAACGTGCATTCCAATATCGATTCCAACCTCATCGATAAGTGTAATTGGGCCTACCGGCCATCCAAAAGCGGTCAAAGTTTCGTCGAGATAATCAATGGCCACGCCTTCACTCAGCATTTGCGCAGCCTCGGCGAGATAAAACGATAGGGCCCGATTAACATAAAATCCGGGGCTGTCTTTCACCACAATGATGGTTTTTCCCATCTGATTTCCGAGTTCCACGATGCGGGCAACTGCCCAAGGCGCAGAGGATTCAGCCACGACCACTTCAAGAAGCGGCATCTTTTCTACGGGAGAGAAAAAATGCATACCCACAACCCGCTCGGGGCACATTGATTTCTCGGCAATGGCTTTCAGAGGAAGTGCGGATGTGTTTGATGCAAAAACCCAGTCCTTCTGGCAGTTTTTTTCAAGCCCAGCAAGAATTTTCTGTTTTAGGTTGATATCCTCGAAAACCGATTCAATGACCACGTCAAGTTGGTTAAACCCCGCAGGAGAAAGTTGTGGCGAGATTTGAGCCAGTTTACTGTCGGCTTGAAACGACTTGAGTTTGCGCCTTTTAACTTTTTTGTAAATAAAGTCTCTAGCGTTTTTCATCAGTCGGCCGAGGGAGTCTTTGTTCGGATCACTAACATAGACGCGCAAGCCCCGATCTGCAAGGACCGTTGTGATACCTGCACCCATAAAGCCGCCACCAATGACGCCAACAGAGCTAGACTTAAGTCCCTGTGGAAAACGATCCTTACCGGCGTCTTTGAATGGATGCTTCTTGACAGCATTGGTTGCATGAAACAAGTGAACAAGGGCTTTGGACTCTCTTGTCTGTGTCAGTTCGCCAAAATGCTTCGCCTCTAAAGCTAGACCCTTTTCTAGACTCATTTCAAAGCCTGAAAACACCGCGTCTAGTGCCTTAAACGAGGCAGGGTAAAAGCCCTTTGTTTTTTCGACCACGGCCTCTTTGGCCTTGTGCGCCATAATTCTGCGCCCGACCATGTTACCCTCAAGAGCAAGTTGAGTGAGGTCTCGTTTAGCTGTGCGGTCTCCAGACCGCTGATTAGCGGCAAGCTTTTTAGCCTCCATAAGTAGCAGGTTTGGATGAACACAGGCATCGACAAGTCCCATCTTTAACGCTTTTGCTCCATCGACTCGTTTGCCAGTCAGAATCATATCAAGGGCAGATGCAATGCCGATGAGGCGTGGCAGTCTTTGCGTACCGCCAGCACCTGGTATGAATCCTAACTGAATTTCGGGAAGACCGAGCTTTGTCTTGTCGTCAGAGCTGGCAATACGCCAGGTGCAGGCCAAAGAGAGCTCTAATCCGCCTCCGAGGCAGGCCCCATGGATCGCAGCAACGGATGGTTTTTTTAAAAGCGCGATTTTATGCAAAATTTCCTGCATGGCAAGAGAGCCTTGCTCGGCGTCTTTAGCGGACTTAAATCTAGCGATATCTTCGATATCGGCACCAGCTATAAACTGATCTTTTTTGCCACTGAGGAATACGACACCAGTGATGGCGTCATCTTCTGAAATTTGGTTAAGAATCCCGTTTAGTTCCTTCAGAACCGATTCGCCGAGAGTGTTGGCCTCTTTGTCTTTGCGTTCAAAGGTAAGAACACAGATATTTTGATCTTTGTTGATTGTAAAAAATTGATTCATTAGAACTGTACCTCAATTAAATTCGTTCGATGAGCATGGCTCCAGCCATGCCGCCAGCAGCGCAAATGGCAATAACGCCAAGGTTTTTGTTATGACGCACAAGTG
>JBIKKO010000277.1:0-3396 GCA_044360315.1 Oligoflexales bacterium | reverse complement strand
GAACGAGGCTACGATTCGGCCTGCGGTGATTACATTGTAAAACCGTTCGCCAAAGAAAAACTGGACCGCATCTTCACTAAAGTTAAAAGCCTTGGCTCGGTCAATTGTTTCCTTAGCCGCATCGAAAAGGAATTTCACCGCTGCACGACGTCACCCAAAACCGCGTGCAGGCCTTTGAACTTGGCGAGAAACGCAACTGCTGGAAATCGAGTTCCATCAGACAGTGGTGAGCCCTATCGATGTTATTGGATAAATGCAGACAGTCATTCGCACCACGGCGTCGCCATCATTTGTCTCTAGATCTGTTACGCAGGTTCGCCAATAGTCTTTAAATTCCTTGATGAAGGTCTCGAAGCGAGCCTTGTCAACGCTTATAGAGCTACTCTCGAAATGACTGATCCGTCGTTGTGGGTAATAGTCATCGATTTTTTTTAATGCATCATTGAGCGCGTGGCGAACATAGTCTATATGAGAGTTTGAAGCGTCATTGAAGATGATTTGATCAGAATTATTTATCCGATATCGATCGACCTCCAATTTTATAAGTCCCAGCTCGGTTAAAATATCCAAGGATCGATCAAGATCTCTAGCATTTTTATAGATGCCTAGCAGATCGCGCTTGGTTGGGTTGTTTTTGAAAGGTCCAAACGCGCAGAAAATGTGATCTGCTTTTTTTGGGCGACAATCAGAGCGCTTTTACGAGAAGATGAGCAGCTAAAAGTCGTGCCTGGATATCTTAAACATTGGTCGGACACGGCAATGGTTATTCCACGGCTAATTTAACTTAAATTACGCCTATCCATTCACAGAGGACCAAATGCTCCGGCAATCGCATCAAATTTGTCGATTCCAACCATAAAAGAAACTGTCTCCAATTGCTTCGTCGGATGTATTGCCAATTGGATGCGAGATTCGTTCGTATACCTTGCAATCAGTTCAGAACATTCTTTCAAAAGGTCTTCATAGGAAGACTTCGTCAATATAAATTGAACCAGTCTCACTGAAAAGCCAGGTGATTCTGGCCTTTGCCCCTTGAACGCATTGACTTTTCCAATCAAGTGATCGAGAAAAATCTTAAAGATCTTTTCCGTAAAGGTCTTGTGCAACGGGCCACCAAAGCGGAATCCAATCGGCCATTGGTAGGACAATTTAAATTTGTCCCGTTCCGATCGTTTAATAAATTCAAAATCTGCTAAGGTCGACAAATACTTTTCTGCTTTTGTGGGCGAGAGGTTGTAGCGGCTCTCGATGTCTCGCGGCGATAACCCGTTCAATAAGAGCCAAAAATAAAGCGCGACATCGCCATTCTGCGAAAGGAACAACTCCTGCTCTTCACTTAATTCTTCGCCTTCAACTTTCACCTCGTTAGAGAGGGATAATAGTTCTAAGGCATCCATTTGAAAAAAATCGGCAATCTGTTCAACGCGGCTCAGCGCAAGGTCATCTATATTTAAAATCCTTTTCACGGTCGAATGAGATACCTTTAGAGCCGACGCCAAATCATCGTAGGTCGTGCCACGCTTCTTCATGATTCCCTTGATCGCAACTTGAAGCTTTGCGGATAGCGCACGTGAGGTCATGGCCTAGCCTCTTTCAGACAGTTATGGGTCAATATTTGACCATTTTATTATAAACTTTACCAGTAAGACCATATTATGACATATTGCTGGCGTCGAGTGATTCTTATTTTAGAAGGGCCTTTATGAAATCTATTAAAAATTGTGGCGTAAAATCTATAATCGTTCTTACTGAATTTATCGTTATGACTATTCAGGCTCACGCTGCTCCTGTTCCGATTGTCATCGGCGCATATCAATCACGCGCACTCATTTCAGCTCCGGAAAACGCATCGGCGAATCAGCCCTCTCCGGCAGTCATCCTTTTACCTGGATCTGGCGAATTTGGGCCTGAGGAAATGATACCCAAAAAGATCCCGCCAGCGGGAAGTGACGGCTATCCTTATTTGTCTCTCTTCGCCGAGCAGTTTGCAAAAGCTGGCTTTCATACCTTACAACTTGGCAAACCTGGCGTAGAGCGCTTTAGCGATTGGGAGTCTTTCCAGAATCACACCAATTTTTATAATCGTGTGCTCTGGGACAGTCTCACATGGAGTGACATGATCGCGAACGTTCACGCTGCTGTCGAAATGCTCCGACGTGATCCATCCGTCGCTAAAGATCAGATTTATGTCCTTGGCCATTCCGAAGGAACCATGCTCGCCACTGATGTCGCGGCACAGGACTCGCAGATTGCTGGAGTCATTTTACTCGGATACTGCGGCGAGGTGATTTCATCCGTTTTGCGGTGGCAGGTTCTTGAAAAGAATTTCGATCTCGTAATTAAAACAGATATCGACGCTAACCACGACGGCTACGTTGATGAAAACGAGGCAAAACTGTGGCCTAAAACAGAACTCTTTCCGCCTTCGTTTTCGAAACTTGAGACCCCTTGGAATTGGTCCGAGAGACCGCAGATCCCGCTACAAGAAATCAAAAACATGTGGACATCTGATCCACTGTTAACATCGCAAATTGAGTATTCGAAGTGGACTCAGCGGTTTCCATTTTGGCGGGGTGATTTTTGGAACAGAGCAAACTTCAAAGAAACAACCGCCTCCATTTCTGGAAAGGTTTTTGCCTTTACGGGCGAAAATGACGTCAATACGCCTGTCTCTTTCGTCAGATCGCTGAAGGAACAATGTCTACGCGTCGGAAAACAAGATTGCGAGATCACCATTATACCCGGCTTAACGCACCTTTTTGCACCGATCAACTCAGTTCCCGTTGGCCCCAAATTGAACATGGTGGTCGACCAGGGCCTCAATCCACCGGATGAGGATTTTCTTAAAAGACTAAATGCCCTGGCCAAATCGTTAAATAAACATCGACAAGAGTCTAACCAAGACTTTTAACGAACGCCGCCCCTGCCAATATTTTAAGACCTTCGATAGCCTTAAGGCGATCGGACTCCGCGAGCACGGCCAGCAGCTTTCCCAATTTGTTATAATCAAGGACCGACGAGCGGCTCAAAGCTTGTAAGCCTTTTTCGGTAAGACAGAAATGTTTCTTCCGCTCATCATCTTGGCTCGTCTCAGACGACACATACTCAAGCTCCGAAAGCTTTGCGAGTGCCTCTGAAAGGGTCGCTCGCGTTACATTCAAGTGACGGGCAAGTTCTGACGGCGACGTATAACTGTCATCAGACAAATGAGCCAAGATCGTTGCATCTCGCGCCGACAGGACCTCCTCAGACGATGAGGCTTTTACATGGGCGCTAGGAAATATAAAACTTGTCTCCTATTGCGGAGCCGTTCGTCGCCCGCCTGGTGGTCCACTGCGGACAGATGTGTTTTGGCTCAGCGACAATGAGAAACTCCTGCTCAAACCACAGTGGAAC
>JBIKKO010000276.1:0-3399 GCA_044360315.1 Oligoflexales bacterium | reverse complement strand
TAAGAGCAAAGAAGGCGCGGCCTGTTGTCAATATTTCCTTCGACTTGTACAACTATTATACACCTTACTGGCATGAACCTCCAAAGCTTCATGAAGTTATGAGAAATCCCACCCATCAAATATGACGGACTTCTGGCCTGTGTGGATCAAATTTAGTCGTTGGTTAATCTTGCGTGTCCGGCAGGATCTGGATGACCTCAAAAATGGAATTTTGCGCTGATCCTGCGCCTTTCGTCAGGCTACCCATGACAAACGCGGTTTTAGGCTCTGAGGCATTCATCAAATCATCCGGGATACTCACACGCTCGGACCATCGCAACTCATAGGATTGATCGCCGATACTACCACTCCAGTGCGTCTGACCACCCTCTCGACGCCTTGATAACAGCATCTCAACTGCATAGAAATTATCCTGACCTGGACGCAGAATGTCCTGTAAAAAGAGTCTCGAGCCTATCTGACCCACATTAACAAACTCTAACGCTGCGGCCCCGACGCCTTCGCCCGCAGTATAGGTCTTTTCCTTCGCCAGAAATCCCGGGGTCGTATGACCGACTACGGTTGTTTTCTTGACAGTGATGACCCTTCGTCCTTCTCCCCTAGCCTCCACCAGTTCAAACGTCGAGCATCGGCGCTCACACCAAAACTCCGGATCGGTCTTCATGACAACCGTCCAGGCCTCTGTAGCATCAGGCCCCTGGGGTGCGAGGCGGGTGGCAACAATCGATTTAAAAACCCCAAGCTTGACATCCTGACGACTGGTGTCACCGGCTTGATAGAGGTCGTCTGACTTCAAACCCGCTGTCCTAGGGCTAGACGCCGTTGATTGACAGGCCCAAAAAGATCCTAACAGATGAACAATGCCGAAAACAAAAAAACAATCCCGGACGGGCTTTGACATAGTACTCATAAGAATCTCCATTTAAATCGACTCCAATCGAGATTAAAACTTCACCAAAGATACCATATTTTACCAAGCAATGCAGCATTTTGCCCAGGTTTCAAAAAAGACAAGTAACGGAGTGAACTAATGAAGCCTAGACAGCACCCGATACCCTTCCTGGCTTTCAGCGAAACTGATGCTTGCGGGCAGGAACAATTGGATTTACCCTCATAATTCCTGCTTATCCAGCTCAGGCTAGCTAAACCATCGTAGGACTGTGCTTAAATTCAATTCGCTGCACTGCAAAAAAGGGGAATCTACCGATGCCAATGGTACCAATCGTTGTCGAACAAACTAGCCGCGGGGAGCGATCATACGACATTTATTCTCGACTCCTGAAAGATCGTATTATTTTTCTTGGAAGTCCGGTCTACGATGAAATCGCAAATATTATTATTGCACAAATGCTGTTTCTTGAAAGCGCTGACCCCGACAAAGACATCCACTTTTATATCAACTCGCCAGGAGGAAGTGTTACTGCTGGCCTCGCCATATATGACACAATGCGGATGATCCGCTGCGACGTCAGAACTTATTGCATCGGTCAATGTGCGTCCATGGGTGCTTGGCTCTTGGCCGCCGGAGAAAAAGGCAAGCGTTACGCATTGCCGAACAGCCGAATTATGATTCACCAACCACTAGGCGGTGCGACCGGTCAAGCGAGCGACATTGCGATTCAGGCCGAGGAAATCATCAAACTGAAAACCAAAATGACAGGTATTTTAAGTGATTTGACAGGCAAACCCACAGCAAAGATTTTAGAGGATATTGATCGCGACTTCTTCATGTCTGCCGAAGAGGCGAAGGCTTATGGTTTAATTGACGAAGTCGTGGCTGGCGGTCGTGGTAACGTAAAAGAGTAAGAAGAAGGCATCACATTAAAGTTTTAGATGGCACCTTGTCAAAATGACGCAAGGCTTGCCCTAGATAAGGAGACGGGATGAAAGAAGGATCGAAACACAGCTGTAGCTTTTGCGGCAAGAGTGAACGCGATGTAAAAAAACTGATTGCCGGTCAAAACGTTTACATCTGTGATGAGTGTATCGCTCTCTGCAACCAGATTTTGATTGAAGAGGCCGCCAAAGAAGAGCAAATCAGCACTCCAGCTGCTAAGATTCCGAATCCAAAAGACATTAAAAAAATTCTCGACGATTACATCATTGGACAAGATCAAGCCAAAAAAACATTGTCGGTGGCTGTACACAATCACTACAAGCGACTTGATGCCGCGAAACACAAGGTTTCAATCCCTGGCCTAGATGAGGTTGAACTGCAAAAGTCAAACATACTCTTAGTTGGCCCCACTGGTTCGGGTAAAACTCTTCTTGCTCAAACACTTGCGAGAATTCTAAACGTACCGTTTACAATCAGTGACGCCACAAACCTCACCGAGGCGGGATATGTTGGTGAAGACGTCGAGAATATTATCTTATCCCTACTGCAAAACGCTGACTATGATGTCGAATTGGCACAGCGTGGAATTGCCTACGTCGACGAGATCGACAAGATTGCCCGCAAAGGGGAAAACACCTCCATCACCCGGGACGTCTCGGGCGAAGGCGTTCAACAGGCTCTTTTGAAAATCATTGAAGGCACAATTGCTAACGTTCCTCCGCGCGGCGGCCGTAAACACCCTCAGCAGGAGTTTTTGCAGGTCGACACGTCCCACATTCTGTTTATCTGCGGTGGCGCGTTTGCCGGTCTTGAAGATATTGTTGCTGCTCGAATCGACACAAGCTCTTTGGGCTTTGGTGCAAACATTCAGTCTAAAACCAAAAAGGATGTGACGAAACTACTTTCCCAAGTCCGCACTGAAGACCTGATGAAGTTTGGGATGATCCCCGAGTTCCTCGGCCGCCTTCCCGTGGTCGTGGCACTCCAAGAACTTGATGAGGCAGCCTTACTGAACGTTCTTACAGAGCCCCGAAACGCGATCGCAAAACAGTTCCGCAAGCTCTTCGCCTTTGAAGGTGTCGAGCTGAAGTTTACCGAAGGCGCGATGCGAGCTGTCGTCAAGGAAGCCATCGAGCGCAAAACCGGAGCACGCGGACTCAGGGCCATTCTCGAAGGCTCGATGCTTGAAATGATGTATGAGATCCCAGGTACCGCGGGATTAAAGGAAGTCATAATCACCGAGGAGTCAATACTCAAAAAAGGAGAGCCCATCCTCGTGTACAAGCCAGAGCATGAGCCAAGCAAAGCCGAAGCAGGTGGCAAAAATTAAGCATATCTGAGCCCAGGAGAGACGTCCTTGGCAAAAAAATGAGGCATGGTCGGCCTTCCTGAGCGGGGCTGACCATTTTTTTCATTTGGGGCTCTCACCTTTGCCATAAAACCTTCTAATGCGCAATTTGTGCGCATTAGCCGATATTTTATTTTATTTGCTGGTTTGGCTTTCATATCTTTGAAACTTCCTGTTAACATAGACGATAGAGTAATTATGAAATCTCCAGAGG
>JBIKKO010000118.1:0-10705 GCA_044360315.1 Oligoflexales bacterium | reverse complement strand
ATGGCAAATATTTACTATAGGATTCCGCGAGTTTTCGCGGGCAAGTCAGAAGATAATTGGTTTTAGCGATGATCCAACCGGGAGAAAGAAAGCTAGATAGTCCGGCACTGAATTGCTGATGGTAACCCATTTTTGCGAGCTGATCTTTAGACTTTGACTTCATATCGCCATGCACGGATATCAGGACGTGTTTCTCACGAGCGTAGTCTGAAACTGAAATAATTGCCTTCTTTATCCGTGGATGGTTATGCCTTGCAATACAAACAAAATCATCAATAAAAACTCTTTGACTTAAAAACCCCTCCGGAAGATCGGAGTAAAATCCTGCGATGGCAAGGTCGATGTCTCCACTTTCTAATTCGGACTTAGGCAAATCACCATAGGTCGGTCTCGATACAATCGTCACCAACGGCGCCTCTGATTCAAGCCGCTTCAAGACTAACGGTAAGGCAACCTGTTCAAAGTAGTCGGTTGTTGCTATCTTAAACGTGATTTGAGCTTGCATTGGGTCAAACCGATCGGGTCCAGCCAGCACTTGATCTAGCTGCTTTAATAATTGCATCACTGGTTCTTCGAGTTGAATGGCTCGCCTTGTTGGCGTAAGACCTCGCGAGGCCCGTACAAACAACGGATCATTGAGCTGGACTCGTAATCGAGCCAACGCGTGGCTAACAGCAGGCTGACTCAAACCAAGCCGCAGGGCGGCCTTCGTTGTGCTTCTATCAACGCAAAGAGCACCAAAAACAACCAATAGATTCAGGTCTATAGATCTAATATTCTTCATATGAATAGCTTATATTTCTGTTATTCATTTGTCAAATTCAAGACAGTTCATTAAATGACTGGTGTGCGGGATACTTCAGGCAGCAAACGACTCTAAGCATATGACACGACAACGGTTGGGATCTGTCTATGCTCAAACAAACATTAATCCAACTAGGAGACCAGAACGATGGAACTATTTTTTCAAACCCATCTCATTACAAGCTTTCAAAAATCTATTCAAAGAAGGCTACACGTCGCGATCATCGGCGCGCTACTTGTTCTTAGCTTTGGCTGCCGCACCCAAGCAGGACCGTCTTCTTCGCTGCAAAGTGCGGCGAACAGCTCAAACTCTGCGGAAGTAAGGGCTATTCCGGGAGAGATATATCTCGAAGAGTTGCGACGACTCATCACTCAGGCCAAAGACTCAATCACAATTCTCCATTACACATTTTTCTCAGAAAGTGGTGTGACGCGCGAATTAGCTACTCTGTTAAAAGATGAAAAGCTAAAGAAACCCGAACTCAAAATCACCATCGTACTTGAGGGTGAAAAAGATTCAGATAAGCCCAGTGGGGCAGCCACTCGTAACCGCAAAACAAGAGACTTTTTTGCTGGATCAGGGGTCGACGTTCACTTTATTAGTGGATTGCGCCAGGAAAGTACTAAACCGGGCGTTACACATGCCAAGGCTGTGATCATTGATGACACCATCCTAACCGGCAGCACTAATCTGACTAACACGTCTGTTACAAAAAACAATGAGTTCAACCTCTTAATCCAGGATGAGCAAGCAGCCGCATTCACCCAACACTACATCCGTGAACTCCTGGCAGACTCGACCACTCTACACAACTTAGATCATGAATTCTCAGGTGGAAAAATCCTCACTGACGAAACATTCGCTGCGGAGGCAAAGAAGCTTATCTCCAGCGCAGGCGAGGGGGATAAACTTCTAGTAGCAACATATTTTTTCCGTACCTTAAGTCCTGACCAGGACAGAGATTCCGTTGAAATTTTAAATACTCTTTTATCTGCAAAATCTCGGGGCGTCGACATCAAGGTGTTTCTTGAACAAAACCAAGACCCAAACTTTCCTAATCCGTCAATTACGGAATCCAATCTGAAAACTGCGCAATCACTTAGCCAGGCAGGTATCGGCGTTTATCTTGACCCGGAATTAAAGATATCCCACGCAAAAATGATACTACTCGATGGATCCAAAAAGGTTCTTCTTCAAGGATCATCCAATCTCTATCGCGGCGATCTCACAGAAAATCATCAGCTCAATATTTTAACCACTGACAAGACCGCCGTCAGTAACGCCCTTGCATGGTTAACCGCCAAGATTGCCTATGAAGGGACTCTATTCTCTACACAAGCGCCGGCAAAGATGTTTCGACTCTGGTTAGGTTATGCCCAAGATCGCTCTGACTTGTCATCATTTGTGAGAGGCGTTAACAATAAACTTGTGCCTGCAACCACTGCTTACGCAAGGGGTAGGGGACTTGACGCTTACCTCCCAGCACTGCTAGCCCCAACAGCTAATGCCCGAGACGTCCCTGACGAGGTGGCTGTTATAGCCTATCGGAACGCTGACATGTACAATGCGGCTAGATTGACACCTCCACTAGGTCCCCAGTACGGTCCACTTCATTTCGAGCCTGGTCTATTCGCAAAGTCGGCAGGAGAAAATTTAGCAAGTACTAGTGTCCTAGCTTTACCTTACGATCGAAAGCAGTTTAAGCTAAAGAGAGGCTTAAGCGGCTATCAACTTCGCGCTGATGCCGTATCCTGGCAGAACGGTCGCATTAGATTAACAGTCCTTAAACCTCGGGCAGGTATCACATTTGAAACTTCGGCCCAACGTTTATTCGATACTTTGGAGCTAGGGATATCAAACCGCACGATCAATGCGGCCCTCGTTGCTCTCGATAGCATAAATCAGACCATAATCTACTGGACTCACCACACATCGGAGCAAGGTCAAGTGGCTATGTCCTCTGACTATGCCACCGTCATCAAATCCATAAACTATCGGGGACAACCTGCCGGATCAACACACTTCGAACTGGACGAGGCGATCAACGTTTTATTTGATACCGAGCTCCTAGACCATAGTTCTCTAATTGGTCCGATTCTTGAGGCAAGTCGAATCTAATGTGTGTTACCTTTTACCGGCAAACGTGACATTCATCCCATCAACGAAAAACTCGGCATCCTTCCCAATAGGCGCAGCACTGTTGGGAGATCCCTGCCAGTTAAATTTATAAAAATTTCGTCGACCCACGACGCGAAACTCTTCTAGCTTAATTTCTTCACCTGCGGGAGTAGTGCCCACCGCCACTGGCGCTTCTGATGTTGCAAAATAATAAACTGGTACTTCGCCGCCGCCACCCTCTTGTGCTGCTCCGTTCACCTTCAGCTTCCAAATGAATTTTTCTGCTTCATCGGGGACTTCACTCGCAGGTTCAATTCGTTCCGGACCAGTTGGAGTTTTCTTGGCAGGCTGAGGGTAGGTGTATTTACTCTTCATTCCCTGCATAGGAAGGGCTTTACCAGGACCATAACTAGAATTTTGAGCAAAAATTTTGGATGACCCTGCTTGGAGACAAAGCAATATAAAAACAAACATAGTTAGACGCATAGACAGTACCTCATAAACTCAACTTGTTCATGAGACCATCGGCATCAAACTAAACACCTTAATGGGAAGTTTTTTCCTAGAGCAGGTTGCGCATCTCTCGACTTTTCCAAACGAGCTTTAAAACCTCTTGAGAGCTACCCCACCGTGGGATGCACCTTGACGACCAGGTCCACACAATGCAGCAAGAGGTTAAAATTAGCCAAGGACCACATCTTTAACGTCTGGAAGCTTCTCTTTGAATATGGGGACAATACCGTTAAAAAGCGTAATATGACTTGAAGGACATCCTGAACAGCCTCCAAAAAGTCTAATTGTTACAACGCCATCTTCAACATCGATCAACTCACAGCTGCCTGCGTGAAAGGCCAGTTGCGGGTTGATGTCTTTTTCAATAATCTCTTTGATTTGCTCAATCATGACATTTGCTCCAAAAATAAGCTTCGGAACTCAATCTAATGAAGTTTAATCTTATGTCAATCGGCTTTAAAATCAGGAGATTAGCCTAAATTTCCCTGGAATCTATGATTTGGTTAACAATTTCAGTGGATTTGACCTAATTCTAGAGCCCGCACCAGGCAAACCAGGCACAGTGTTATGCCAATGGCCACCAGATAGAGCCAAAACCGATTTATATTGACCGCGCTATGGTCTGCGCCAAGCCAAAACGACCTTGTGAAAATCCTGGGGATAGTTGATCCTGGGTTTGGGCTGAAGAACCTGAAATTCATAGGGCAAACCACAGCCTATCCAACATCAGTCCACCAAACACACCAAATAGATACAAACAAGAATAGTGAAACAGCGGCATGGTCAATTTCGGGTCACGTGTCTTCATTAAACGCCACGCCATCCAGGCAAAGTACAGTGTAAAGCCAAGCGCAATCGTCAGGTACACGTAGCCCGCCGCTCCAAAAACGGTAAGGGAGGCCACAACGGGAATTAAGCTCAAGGAGTACCAAAACATTTGTCGCCTAGTCGTTTCCTCGCCGCGGACAACCGGCATCATAGGTATGCCAGCGGCTGCGTAATCGTCTTTATACTTCAATGCTAGGGCCCAAAAATGCGGGGGCGTCCATAGGAAAATGACCAAAAACAACATCCATGCCGGCCACCCAACTGACGGATCAACTGCCGCCCAACCAATCAAGGGGCCCACCGCACCTGCTGCACCGCCAATGACAATGTTCTGCACGGTGCGGCGTTTTAAGTACATGGTATAAAACAGAACGTAAAATCCGTTTGCAATCACCGCGATCAGGGCAGCCGCCACTGTAGTCCAAAGCACTAGCACAGCAACCGAAGCGAGTCCTAAACCGATTCCCAGCATCATGGCAGTGAAGCGATCTACCCGACCACTTGCAACTGGACGACGATTTGTGCGCACCATGTGACGATCAACATCGGCGTCTACCAAATGATTGAAGACTGCTGCCGACGATGACGCCAACCAAGTTCCGATCAGACTTCCCAATATTAAACTCATCGAGGGGATCTGTGCCGGCGAAGCCAACAAAATGCCAGGAAAGACGGTGACCACGACAAGTAACGTGATCGTTGGTTTAGTCATCTGAAAATAATCTCGCCAACTAGCAACCGCTGAGGCTGCCGAGGCTGAGTTTATTGTAACGGCCCTTTGCGTCATCGAGTTTCCGTCCATCACCAACGAGGAGTCAATCCAATCCAAATCGGGAAAAATACACAAAGAAAAAACAAAGCTGGGAACATAAACATGATGACAATCATGGCCAGCCAGCCTTTACCCTCTCTGTTGATATCACGCTGCGGTACGTTTTTAGTCGACATGGTCTACTTGACCTCCGTCCATCGGGTTTTCAAAAGAAGAACAGGCTAGTATCATGTCGACTTCATATAAAAAAAGCAATTTCCAATGCGTGAATCTCTAATTCTCAAAAAACAGACTATGAAACCCTGCGTTTGATTATTTGTTAGGCACAAGTGGCTCTTTTTCAGACAGAAATTTATAAATGAACTCATTACGCCAGACGCCTTTAACGTAATCACGGGTCTCCTGGTACGGAATAAGCTCAATGAACACCAGATTATCTTCAAACAGCCTGCGTTCAATCCAGTTTTCAACGGTTTGCCCACCTGCGTTGTAAGCTGCAAAAACCTTCGAACGATCTCCTTGATGGCGAAGCATCAATTCTGAGATGAAAGCAGCCCCTAACCGAATATTCAAATCAGGCTTTAGTAAGGCCTCCGGAATCTTGATTTCATTTGCTGACGTCTTACCAACAGAACCAGAAAGCCGGCGCGCCGTAGGTGGTGTCAACTGCATCAGACCAAATGCGTTGGCGCCACTGCGAACATCACTTCTAAAACTAGACTCCTGCCGGGCAAGCCCCATCATCAGTTCAGGATCCAAGTTTTTTTCCTTACCAACCTCTCCAAAAAGTGCCGCGTAGGGGCGGGGAAAATAAACTAAAAACTGCTCTGGCCATTGCTGCCAGAATCGGGGTTCTTTGGTCAATTTGGTTGTTGTGGCAATCGCACCATACCAATTTGCGTTGGCAGCATATAATCGTGACGCATAGAGCCCCAAGACCATCTGTTTAGGGTCACCATGATCCACATCAATGGATTGCAGCAACTCATCGATAGCTTCGTTGGCAAATTTTTGTAGGCCAAGTGAAGTCAAGATCTCCGCTCGCCGAATCAGAGGACCCTTTACGGGATGCATCCGCAACTCATCGAGATCAACTCTTTGCCAGTCGCGTAGCGTTCGCTTCAATTTAGGGACGTCGTTGAAAAGCTTAGCCCATTCATCTTTGTATTCATCACCCTTCAACCCAATGGCGACGACACTGTAGAAACTGAGTGGATATTCAGAAGCGACAGATCTTCGATAGAATTTCGCTTCAGACGTATTGCCGAGTTTGCTATGAGCTTCGGAAGCCCAAAAAAATATCGCTGGGCGAAATTTATCATCCTTACAAGTGGATATCATCTCTTCCCATACGATCCGCGCAAGATCGTAATTTGTCGCGAGATAATGATACATCCCAAGACTAAACCGGATGCGATCCATCCAAGAGTCAGAAAACTTGTGCTTTTGGATCGCCGATTCAGCAACGCTGGCTGCACGCCCCCAGTCTTTGTCTTCTACAGCGAGCCTAAACCCCAAAAAGTGATATGTTTCGGCCAAAGTTGCTAAAAGTGAGTTTTTTTGTTCCTGAGGCATGCCAAAACTGTGCGCCAAAGCCGCCTCCGCATACTGGATCACGTCTTCAGCGTAAACTTTCGCCAAATCACTGTCACCAATGGAGGCACGGGCGCGTGCAGCCCAGAGCGTGTCGTCAATACGGCGTTGTTCAAACTGATTGCGGGTCAAGCCAAGAGAAGCCTCAGTAATAGCGGGATCCCTCCACAGCTTCATAAGCGCAGGATACAGAGGCGCTACCGACTCGCGTTCACCCTGACTGCGCCGCATTTTAATAATTCGAGAATAGCCCTCAAGCGCCAGAGGCGCCGTCGAACCATGAGCTGCAAGTCTTGGCACGACCTCGGCCAGCATCTCGATGGCTGGCTGCAAACGCCCCTGACATTGCCCCACTAAAGCCGTGAAGTACTTGCGTACATCTTGAGTTAAGCGACCTTGCCAGTCCTGCCACTCCGTCTCTAAGTTAAGACCACTCTTGCAGAGATCCGTGGCAAGCGTGGTCATCAAGGGATCCTTCGGATCTATACCCTTTGCGGGCGAAGGTTTTAAATTTGCAGACTTCACTTGTGATTCTGCGGGCAACAAATCTGTGTACTCGCGTTCAAGTAACTTCAACAAATTTTGTTCTGTATAGATACTTTTGTTCGTTAACCAAGGAGAAGCCGACGCCTTTCTTAGTTCCGCCATAAGTTTCGCTGCAAATTCCGCGCGACTCGCGACCGGTCCTAATCGTTTAGAATGAGCTCGTAGCCAACCGGAAAACGCCCGTTCACCAACAAAACCTCCTGATATGGCCATAGCGTCTGACCATAACTTCAAAGCCTCCTCAGTTCGTCCGCTGGCGTCTGCAGTCATAGCTGACAGCGCCAACCTAACGTCGGCAACAACCGAAAGGTCAGACTTATGTTTCGTCAGGTAAGCTTCAAGTGCGGCGAGCTCTTCCTTGGCATCCTGTTTTACGAATCCAGCCGGGGACAGTGGATCTAAAATGATCGGCACTGGCTTCGTTCCCGAAGCACAAGCGCTCATTAATAAAACTGAAATGATCAAATACAACTTCATAAAAGGATAATATCTTTTTAAGAAAAACATGCTACAGTTTTTATAACGGAAACCTGAAAACCCTTGGCATTCCCACCTCAGATGACAAGACAAAGGTCTGACTATCGGGAAAAATATCAATAAAGTCAGATGAGTAAAACCCCTTCGGGCTGGCATACTTGCGCTTTGTCTTCAGATCTAACAACTCAATGGCCCCATCTGAAAACTCTACCACGTGTCTTTGCGAAGACACTCCAAGACTGCGAATTTTCCGCTGGCCGAGGACCGGAATCACCTGCTTTCGCCTGAGATTCCTGTCAAAGACGATAATCGCTTGAGACGACCAAGCCAAAACCAACTCTCCGTCGGAGACGACACCCCTTAGCTTTGACTTTGCCCGGTAAATCTCCGACTCCTTGACCCTCGGGCCATCGACTTCCAAAGTAAGCAAAGCACGATCTTTCGCCGTGAGAAAAACGCTTTGACTTGGACCTCTGGCAAACATTAGGGAAGCCGCTGCCTCAACCGTGACACCACTTCCGACCGTTCGCACCAGTTGACGAGGAGTCATTAAAATCATGAAAAGACCGCAGTTATTTGCAAGATACAATCCTTTTTCCCCGTCATTATAGGGCAAAGCAGACACTCCCAAGGGCAGACAAGCAGGTGGAAATGTGCCATCAAGTTTGATCCATTCCTTCTTTGCGGGTCGCAGCAACCAAGCCGACCGCCGATCAACCCCAACAAGGGTACCTCCAGAGGCGTAAATCAGCTGAAACAAGCCATGCTTGGCCTGAGGAGGGTCCCACCTGGCCACGGATCCCGAGGCTAAGTGCCATCGCCACAAGAAGTCTTTTCCGGTGATCCAAACTTCCTTTGCCTCTGCATCAACGATGGCCCTTCCCACCGGCTCATCAGCGCTCACAGCCTCTCTCTGCAAAGCGGCTGGCCTGACTTCGGTCCAGTCCAATGGATTGAAGTTAGCCGTCGCACGTGTTGTGACCGCAGTGGCGATACAAGCGAGAAACCATTTTGCGTTTGGGCGTAGATTCATACAACCCTCACCCGTGAGCGAACGCGTCGATGATTAATGAAACAATGACAGTTTCATCTATGCGCGATGACTTCAACCTGCGGTCTGCGGATGCACACGCCTGCAATCCAGATAAGCCCTTTTTTACCTGTCCTCGCTCTATCTGCTCTCGTGCGTATCGCGAAAAAATACCTGTCAACGCCAGTGCTGACTCACCACGTTCAATAAATTGATGGCACAACATATGAGCCTCCGACCATCTTGCACGTCTTAACGCTTCAAACAATTTAAACACATCGTCTTCGCGCAAAGATCCAACCGATGGGGCTATATCTGACTTCATCAAGGTTTTATCAACGCCTGCAAACTGTAGCGATAAAACTTCGATCTGATTTTCGATTTTTGCAAGATCAGGTCCCATGGATTCAACAATCAGACGTATGGCGTCACTCGCCAAAGACAGCTGGCGCCTCTTGCAAAACGACTCTGCGATCCTTTCAAAATCTTGGTTATTCACTGGTTCTACGCAGTGAATGACGACTCCATTTAGCCTACCTACTTGCTTCAAGATATCGGCCGAAAGCTTTTCAGCAAACTCGATAATGAAGTGTGACTGCATTTTATCAACGGATTTAATGTCTGCTAACCATCCAGCGACAGCTCGGCACTGGTTCGCTCGCCTCATCAAATAGAGCGAACAAGGTTCAAACAAACTAACCTGCGACCAAAGACCGTGAAACTGACTTGCATTAATCTCTGTTGTCTCTATGGACTGAGAAACACCGACCTCATCAAATTTGTCCCACACAGCGCTTAGAGCTTGAAATGTTCGTTGCTGAAGATACGTCGACTGCCCTGTCAAAATGATCAACTTAGGAAAATCATCTTTAGACTTTGATGCAAGTAGTGGTTTCAACGACGCCACGTATTGACTGTATGTCGCCGCGGTAGGATTTTTTTTTGCCAAAACATCACCTCCACCAAACTTCACGTCAGTTTATAGATATAGCATCGACGCTTCATCTCTACTTCATAGAAATCACCACGTCATTCCGTCATCAGCGATGTTCACACACCCAGTACGTTGAACAAAACTACTTTTTCTTAGCGAAGGCTTTTTTTGCGGACACTGGCCCTCGCCCATTTTTTATCAACCTCTCTGCTAACTTAACAGACGATCGCTTCCGCTTTACAGCTTTTTTCTTTGTAACCCGAGGCTTCAGACCTCTAAGAGACCACCGATCGTAATCCACGATGAAGTGCCAACCCATAGCTTTTTCTAGAGAATCTCGCTCCCGTTCCACCTGCTGTAGTTCTACGACGGGATCTGCTCCTTCGCGAACCCGTAAGCGCAGCTCAGGCTTTTTCCCACGGCGTAAGGTCACACCTCGAATAAACTGCTTGCGAGATCGATTCAATGAGACAGCGAGCCGAAGGACACCAGCTAAAAACTCAACACGCTCAAATTCTGGCTTATGCAAACCAACAAGCTCCCCTTGATCGAATTTAGGAGCAGCTTTCCGATGATGCATAGCTACCAATGCGATAAGGTGCCGCTCATCTTGCGTGAATCCCAGAAGACGGCCATGGTTTATCAAGTAATAGGAATGCTTGTGGTATGATGACTGCGAGATGAATTTACCGGCCTCGTGCAACCATGCCGCAACACGAAGTAACTCACGATCATCCAGCCACTGCTCTTTGACCTGCACTGGATGTAAGGATTCTGCCAACTTATTGAAGACATCAAGAGCTAGTTTTTCGACCGCTGTAGCTTGGTCGGCATCGACCTGCCATGAATCTGCCAACTGGCGCACACTCTCCCATCGGATGTCACGAGCACGACCAAAACGTTCTCCTGACATTCTTCTGAAACTGTCAGCAATGACCCCCTCACGCAGCCCAAACGAGGTTATCGTCCACTCCTTAACACCAAAAACGCGACTGACCTCATGCATAATGGCCGCGCCAGCGAGAATGATATCAGCCCGGGAGGCGTCGACCCCTAAAACGTCCCTGATACGCTTAGGATTTTTCAGCT
>JBIKKO010000275.1:0-3402 GCA_044360315.1 Oligoflexales bacterium | reverse complement strand
CAAAACGGGGAAGGGGGGCTGGGGGAGGTGTTAAAAGGTTTGACATGGGTCTGAAGGGTTCGATTCAGTGCCCTGGAAATGCATCGCATGAGGAGTTTAAAGCGCGACGACACTGCCAAGCGGCGGCTTACGGCAAAGTGGACTGGCTTTGAGCAGTAAATTTAGATGAAATTGAGGACGTGACCTCGTTTCTGGCCTGAGAGTGCTATATTGAAGCACCCGACGCAGTGTGGTTATTGGTATGACTTTTGGCGCGCAGTGGGTCGTCGTGAGTTGTAAAATTCACCACCTATAGATTTGCCGATGAATCGTTTTCTCGCCAGATCGTGCGAGGCTTTAAGACAGATTTTTCATTAAGATGCAATGATCATCTGCACATCTATCACTTTTGCATGACGTGGAGCCTGACGGCCCGGATCGAAGGAAGGTGGCAGTTAGGCTCAAGAAAAAGTGAATTGATGGCTTCGAGTCAATAGTCTTCAATCAAAGAGACTGAAACGTACACCGCATCTGCTGAACATTGAGCCCACCTCCTGACCCCGTTTGGTCCCTTACGATCATGCCGTTTGTCGCGCGATACCAACGTGATGAGCGGAATTCGCCACTGCCATCGCTGAACACCTTTAACGATGTGTTGCCGCCAGCGCTGGAGAAAAAGACGTGACTTGCTTGTCTACTCTTGCTGAGTACCAAGCGCGATGGCAATTGGCCATCGGTAGATCCATCGCGACTGTAAAGCATCTGGGCGGCGCTGGGGAGTTTTTGCGTCATGGCGGACAACAAATACTCGCCGTCCGCATCCCTGTCCTCCAGCTGGACTTTCCATTGAATGTCTCCCTTGCTCTTGGTGCAAGTGATATTCGATGATTTGTAATACTGTTCTAACAACGAAGCGTCACCGGAATTTCCACTGCCATTTCCAGTGGATGCTGGTTTTTGGGGCCACAAAGGAAGGTGTTCGATATCGGCGGAAGAATAGCCAACTTGAGGTTGCTGGACTCCGCCTGTTTGTGCTCTAACTTGGGCGTGTACCAAGTTGACAAACTGCCTCAGTGTGGCATCACGCTGGCGGGACAGGGTTCCTAACGCAGAAACGAATGCATTCGTAAAGAATCCGCCGTACGGCGTAAAGCGCGCAAAGTCCTCGCTGGTTGAGCTGGTCAGCACCAGCAGCTGTTTGGTCGGCATCGCTACCGCAGATTCGAGCTCAGGCCCGCTTGACTCGGGTAGAGATCCGCCGCCAAACATCTCCTGGATATTATCACGCAGGGCCTCGCTGAGTTGCATGTTCTGGGCCGCAGCCTCCTTTTTTAGGCTCTCCTCGGTCTGTGTTGTCTCCTGCATCAGCCTGTAGCCACGTGTGCCAATGGGATCATTGCCGTTGAGGAAACGACCAGAAAAACAAGACTCGGCGACAACAACCAACCGTGAAAGCGGGCCCTTGTTTTCAGAGTCACGGGCTTCCCTGATGGCTTGTCCGATCTGATTCATCGCAAATCCCTCGCCCCGACTCACCATTTGCTCCTTCGAGGAGTGACCAATGAAAAACCACATAAGCGTTCCATTTTCAGTCACGTCCGAAGCGGCGCGTTTCGTCGCTTCGACGATCTGGGATGGAGTATCATCAGGGGAGGTCACTTGCACAGTAAAGCCGTAACTTTTTAGGGAGTCAGTTAGCTCGCTGATGTGTTTTTCGATCCCAGTGAAGTATGTTGAACCATAACGCTCACCACCGGGCGCCGGGACAATCAGAGCAACATTTTTGATGATACCGGGATCTGCATATCGCGCCAGGTTCAAGTCGGACTGCGCTGTCGTTCGCGCTTTGCATGAAAGAACAGACAGAATCGACGCGTAGACAAACAGTGAACCAAATATTCGCATGAGACACTCCTAAGCACAAGTTTTGCTTACCATTGGTGGTGATCGGTATTCGGGTAGGATTCTTGAGGCTGGCGGTGAATCTGCTTTGCAAAAGCGCCCCGTAATGAGCAGTCCGACTGTGCAGGGCTACCGCATCTAAATTAACATAATTTTAGGAGGTTATGACTCTCCAGTTAATCTTACATCAGTGGATTTTAATTTATTAACTCCTTTTCCCTATTTCCGCTCTTCCCTTCTTCAGCGTTTGATTCGGTGCTGCGAATCACCCGTCTGATACGAATTTTAGCCGCTGAAAAATTGATAATGAGTCCAACTTGTAGACGAGTTGCTTTTAGGTAGGACAAGCACGTTGCGAGATGTGCATCGTCGATATCTTTGACCGCCTTGAGTTCCACGACAACTTTATCGTCAACGACAAGATCCATGCGGTGCATTCCAACCAGAGTCCCCTTGTAGCCAGTTTACCTGTTAATGGTGACCCTCGGGGGTGTCTGTGTGGGGGGCGTATTGACGGGGATGGAAGGGAGCCGCTAGCTGTTTCGCGAAGCCCAGATACATAACCGAGCGGGGATTAGGATGGGGGATAGATGGCAAAAGATGGATAGATCGCATTAGCACCTTGATTTGGCCCTTTTACCGGGCGTTCTGGGGCTTAAGCGCGCTGTCCACCACCTTCGAGGTGTTCCACACTCAAAGGACGGTGGCGAGAAAAGGCAGTCGTTATTCGAGCCCGTCGGACCCAGGCTTGAATTCGTCCAAAACGATACGGACATCCTCCCAGGTGAACTTGCGCTCAGGTGCACACCTCATAGGTGGGAGATCGCGGCCATACTCAACAGGAGATTCACCGTTCCGGCGGATCTTGATGGCGAGTTCGCCCCTGCCGTAGATGTGGTTCTCATTAGGCCGTTCCGACCCTGAAAGTGACAGGGTCCCGGAGACCGTGTCGCCACCCGTGGGTGATTCAAACTCGATGGTCTGTTGACCGATGAATGACGCCGGTACAACTGTTTCTAGGGTTAAACCATACTTCCAGACGATATTGAATACGCCGATCGGCGCGGTCATCTGCTGACCCTGGTGGATCTGGATGGCAAGACCTTCGGCCACATCGCTTCCCTTTGGGCGTGTTGTAAATGGTTGCTCCTTACTGACGAACACAAAACCAGTGTGAATTTTTGATCCACCCATGGTGGTCGCCTCCTGGGCGATACACCGAAAAGCCCAGTCTGGGCCAAGCTTACCACTTGAATCATAGACATTCTTTGTGGCGCTTGGGCCGCCCGCGCGGTGGGCTGTTTGACAGCCAAAGGCTGCGAAAAGGCAGATTGTGGCCAGTGGAATAAAAACATGACGCATGTTCATTCAAAACCTCCAAATTTGTGTTGTTGTCCTTGACTCGGACTCTCGTAAAACAATTCCTGACAATCACGAAGTTGCAGAAAGTGGGGCGATCTCATTGTCGATCTCTCGCTTCGTTGAACCTGATCCAGGGTTCGGCAGATCCTCCAAAATATT
>JBIKKO010000117.1:0-10714 GCA_044360315.1 Oligoflexales bacterium | reverse complement strand
GAATGCACATTTGGCGATGGTCGGAGAGGCTTGGTGGGAGTAGCGAACGAAAACACTGTCCTGGCTCGCTGCAATCCCAGAGACCGTGGCCGTTGGCAAACTTGGGAATGTTGTGCCAAAATTATAAGAGCTCAAACACGCATTATTCTCATCAAAAATATTAATGCGAGCCACTTGACTTGTCGGGTGTCCATTGCCAATCAATGTACGGTCACCTCCAGGGGTTTTTGAGACGTAAGACCCACCTGAAATGGGACAGGCCGACGACGTGGTGATGTAAGGGTTGCCCGAACGTAACGCCTGCGAAAAATCTGCATTTGTCTCTATTGCCTCTAATGATGCTGAATTCTTCGCAATTAGAATATACGGTGACGCTTTAAATCCACCACTAAACATCTTTGGCACATCAACGAGCGTTAAATTTGGATCCACATACCAACTCGCCTTATAGCTTGTAATACTATCTCCTGAAAACGTAAACTTAATGATTTTTTCTCCGAGCAAACCTCCGCCCGGATCAAAAAACGCCAGTAAGTTTGATTGATCTAGCCATGTCATCGCCGTCACAAAACCCACACCAAACTTCGTAAGATCAATAAAGCCAAGAAACTGACCGTCACCTTTATAGATGGCTATCGACTGCGTTACGCCTGACGCGACAAAGATTCGAGCATTCAGATCTGACGGTGCTACCGGAATCGGATCGACCGGAACCGGCAAAGGAGGTGGACCTGGTCGCTCAACGCCGTCGATACCGTTTTGATCTTGATCATCATCTTTCGACTGTTTCTTTCCACAGCCAACTCCTAAGAGGATCGATAAAATAACACTTGATGTAATCGCCAAGACCCGCATCTGGCCCCCCTTTCTCCGCGTGTGGTTGCTTCGCTAAACACCCCTCCAGGCGCTCGAAGATTCGGATCCAAGGTCCTTTGCTTTTAACTATTTTTTAAAAACTTATAAATATTAGGCATTTAGCGAATCCACTCAGCCCCGGCGAATAATCTGTCAACCAGCACTGTCGTCAATCTCTGATTGATGACAAAGATCTATTCATGAAACAAAAATTGACGCGTAACACTACGACTAATATCCCTCAACCCCTCTGGACGACCACAGTAGACAACCTCGCCACCGCGGTCTGCAGCATCTGGACCCATTTCTATAAGCCAATCCGACTCGCGCAAAACATCCAGGTGGTGTTCAACAACAATAACCGTATGCCCTTGGTGCGCTAAGTCCCTGAACTGAGCCAGTAAGCTCGACACATCTACATCACTCAATCCAGTTGTAGGCTCGTCGAAAATCAAAATTCCTGGCTTACCCTTTCGTGCATCACGCATAATCTGAACAAGCTTCAGACGCTGAGCCTCGCCACCACTAAATGAACTCGTCGATTGGCCTAAGGTAACGTATCCCATACCTACTTTGAGCGCAGCATCAAGACATTCTGAGATTACTTTATGATCGAAGAAGAAGGTCCGAGCCTCAGCTACAGTCAATGCCAATACATCTAGTAGATTTTTATCTTTGTATTGAACTGACAACACCGAAGACTGAAACCTAGCACCATTACACGCAGGACATATAATCTCCATATCCCCAAGAAATGAGAGATCTTCAACCACAGTCCCAAGTCCCTTACAGTTTTCACATCGACCACCCGGACTGTTGAAACTAAAAGACCCTGGGGTCAAACCAAGATGCTTCGCTGACTCTTGTGACGAGAATATTTTACGAATGTGATCCATCACATCAAGATACGTTGCGATAGTACTTCGACTACTTCGTCCCAGTGCCACCTGAGATACCATTTGTACTTGTTCGTGTAGCCTAATCGAACTTTCTGGACCAACCGTACCCTTAACATCAGGAGACAACTCCTTCTCTGCCTCTCCAGAAGCCCTCGAAAAAGACGCTTCTAACAGGGGGAACAACGTATGCCGAATAAGACTCGTCTTTCCGCTGCCAGACACTCCGCACACAGCCGTCACCCGACCAACAGGAATTTTAACGCTAGCATTTTTTAGATTGTGAATCTCGGCATTCTTCAGATGTATAAACCTAAGTTTAGATTCATCTATAGCTTCGTGCGTTTTTACATTAGTCTTAAGACGAGTCTTACGGTCCCTAGGACTCCCCTCATAAACAACGTAACCGCCTTCATGCCCAGCCTTTGGTCCAATTTCGATGAAATGATCAGAACCATTAATTATCGTACGTTCATGCTCCACTACTAGCACAGTGTTACCTTGACTCTGTAGCTCGCGGATCACTTCAAGTAAATTTTTACTGTCTCTTGCATGAAGTCCTGCTGTAGGCTCATCGAGACAAAATAGAGTTTCCGTTAAAACAGATCCCAAACAACGAGACATGTTGATTCGTTGAAGCTCGCCACCACTTAATGTTTTAGCGCTCCGGTCGAGAGATAAATACGATAACCCCATCTTCATTAAATAGCCCAATCGCGCATGGGCTTCCAGCAACGCTTCTTCTAAACCCTGTCCACCAGACTCTCGCCCATCGATCGCTTTTAGCTGTGAATTTTCAATTTGTCGAAACCAATCCATTAACTCAGCAATTGTAACTTTTGCTGTGTCGTTGATTGATCGTCCGAGGACCTTAACGGATCTCGCCACTAAATTTAGGCGCTGTCCGCCGCATTCCGGGCAAATGACATATCTTCTAAACCTTGCAGCATGAATGCGGTAATGAGTTTTGTATCGCTTGGAGTCAAGCCATCGAAAATAACCGTTAATTCCTCCAAAGTATTTCTTGTCACCATTCCACAACCAATCAATCTCTTCTTTGGTGTAGGCTGCAAACTTTTTTTTCTTGATATCCCATTTCTTTGCAGCTGCAGACTTCATAGCGTCTTTATAACAAACTACGTGCTCGCCAAAATTCCACGAGACAACTCCTTGGTCAGCTAAAGTAGACGATTGATCTGGTATGATTTTAGTCGGGTCTAGTTCCGTACTACTACCAAAACCCTGACATGTCCCGCATGCACCCATCGGATGATTAAATGAAAATAATGCCATGGTTGGTTCTTGATATTGAACACCACAACAAATCAACCGCTTCGAAAATTCGAGTATATCGCCACCAGAGCCAATCACACCAGCTCGTCCTCGACCGAGTTTCAACGTCAAAGCTGCCGCCTCTGCCAAGCGCTTACGGGACTCTTCGCTCACCGTAATCCGATCAACGATAACCCAGGACGTCTCACGATTTATCTTCTTCACCTCTTCGAGACGTGCGATACCACCATCCATCCAAAGTCTCGTAAAGCCCTGACCCTGAAGAAGTACCTTCAAATCTTTGTCGCCAATGTTCTCCCAAGCGTCGATCGGAGCAGTCATCAGCACTTTATCACGACTCATCTCAGAGATGATACGTGATGACATCCGATCAGGATCCGCCTTTTCAACATGCTTGCCGCACTTTGAACATACAATATGACCAAGGAGCGAATAAATAATCCTCAAGATATCATGCAATTCGGTCAACGTTCCAACCGTGGAGCGATTGCTAGCTCCTGAACGGGACTGCTGTACGGCAATCGCAGGAGGTAACTGACGCACTGACGAAATTTTTGGTTTGGGCATAGCCTTCAAGTACTGCCGGGCGAAGCTACTTAAACTTTCGACGTAGCGACGGTAGGCTTCCGCATAGATGGTATCAAAAACAAGAGAGCTCTTGCCGCTACCAGAAACGCCCGTCACGGCGGTCAGTTCATAGAGGGGAACTTTGACATTAATATTTTTCAGATTATTGGTCTCTACACCATCAATTTCTATATAGTTACGACCCACAGGAATCAACTCCGCCCTTGTGAAAATGGCAATTTATCGCCATAATTTATAGCAGCACCTCCGCTACTATATAGGTACGCCATGAAGAAAACTATCGCGATTGCAACGCTTGCCCCAGTCATCATCTTCTCAGTCGTGTTTTCCGTTGCCGCGTTAAAGAAACGCTTTCGTAAGGAACAACTGCCCAGCGAAGAACGCCAATCTGTTTCTGAACTGAAGGCTTCGGCCAAGGCCTCTCCCAAGAGCGAGCCTAATCCGGTTTTTTACACAAATGTCGGGGGCTCAGCCCCATCGGATGATCTCCCTGTGGTCTCAAAAAAAATAGCAACTCGCTATACGATTGAACTTGGAACGGTCGCGTCGCAAACTGATGCTGAGTCATTATTGCTGCGACTGAAAGATCGGGGAATTGACGGATTTTATACACCCATGCGCCGAAGTGGGAAAGTCGTCTACCACGTAAGAGTTGGCCTTTACGCCAACCAAGACGATGCCGAGCAGAGCCTAAAAAAATTCGCGACACGCGCCAACGTCAAAGGGCGGGTTACTAAACTGCATTAACTTATTTATAGTTTGTAAGCAGATGCTTATACTTGGCTAAATCCAAGTTCACGCCTTAGTGGTGAGCAGCCTTGATCGCCCCCTCAGCGGGACGCAGTCCGGGAACTTGAGACCCATTGGTTTCGCCACGATTGACCGCATCAATGATACCATCACCGTCAAAGTCAAAAGCCCAAATATAGACCTTCCCGGAGGAGTCAAGGGCCTCTAGCACATCAAACTTGCCATCGCGATCGATGTCCCATCCCCGAAATCCCTCTGAAGAGGCCTTGCCGCCGTCAGAATAGGTCCAATCCACATAGATCTTGGTTAGGTTTGGTAAGGGTGCCTTATGTTGAATGATGTCACCCTCTTTTAGGGTATAGAAAGAAGGGGCAGAGAGGTCAGCACTCTGGTTCTCGTCATTTTTTTTGGTTATACAGCTGAACAACCCAAGCAGGCAAAGAATAGCGCATTTTTTAATCACAAGAACTCTCCAACAAGTAAAACATCGTAAATCTCATTGGCCCCAGCGTTTTTAAGGGTTTTCGGTTGCAGTTAGCCAAAGCTTTAAGCAAAATGGGATCTTTCTAGAGAAAAAGGGGACACCATCCGTGCAAGATCCTAAATACATTAGAAATTTTTGCATTGTAGCGCATATCGATCACGGAAAATCCACCCTGGCCGATCGACTCATTGAGTACACTGGAACTCTTTCCAATCGCGAAATGACCAATCAAGTTCTCGATTCCATGGATCTTGAACGAGAACGAGGCATTACGATCAAAGCACAAACATGCTGCATGAGGTACAAGGCAAAAGACGGTCAAGTTTACCAGTTGAATTTAATCGATACCCCAGGACACGTGGACTTCTCCTATGAAGTCTCGAGAAGTTTATCGGCTTGTGAAGGTGCATTAGTTATTGTTGACGCTAGTCAAGGAGTAGAGGCGCAAACTGTAGCGAACGTTCAACTAGCGATGCGCAATAAACTTGCCCTGGTACCTGTCATTAACAAAATCGATCTACCATCGGCAGATCCAGATCGTGTCGCCCAGGAAATCGAGGATGAGCTTGCCATTGATGCTCTAGAAGCCGTCAAATGCTCGGCGAAGTCAGGAATTGGAATTCAAGACGTACTAGAGGCTGTGGTAGCACGCATTCCACCGCCACAAGATAACAATCAAGAACGCTTACGCGCCCTTATTTTTGATAGTTGGTTTGATCCTTATCTAGGGGCCGTTTCACTCATTCGAGTCAAGGACGGCGTCATCCGCAAAGGTCAACGGATGCAGATGATGTCGACTGGAAAATCATATGAAGTTCTGAAGATTGGTAAGCTCATGCCCAAAGGGGTTGAGGTTGAGGAACTATCGACGGGGGAGGTAGGCTTTGTGGCTGGATCAATAAAAGCCGTTGCCGACACACGCGTAGGCGACACCATCACCGACGCCGTAAAACCGGCGGTTGCACCGCTTGATGGGTTCCAACCAGCCAAACAGATGGTTTTTGGGGGAATATTTCCCGTTGAGTCCAGTGACTATCCACTACTCAAAGACAGCCTAGAAAAATTAACGTTAAACGACTCTAGCCTAACTTACGAGGTTGAAAGTTCAAACGCCCTGGGCTTTGGATTTCGCGTTGGATTTTTAGGGCTTCTTCACATGGATATTATTCAAGAAAGATTAGAGCGGGAATACAATCTTGACTTGATTTTTACTGCTCCAACGGTCGTTTATAAAATCCACACCTTGGAAGGGCAGTCCCTTGAAATCGAGAACCCTGCAAAACTTCCGGACCCCACAAAGATTGCCACCTTCGAGGAGCCCTACGTCACAATGACCATACACACGCCGGAAGAATATCTGGGTGTGCTACTTAAACTTCTTCAAGAGCGCCGGGGTGTTCAAAAGGCGATGGACTACACGACCTCCAAACGTGTACGTCTCACCTACGAAATCCCGATGAACGAGATGATTTTTGATTTCCACGACAAACTTAAATCGATGTCTCGTGGATACGCTTCCATGGATTACGAGCTATTAGACTACCGTGAAGGAGACCTTGTAAAACTCGATATCTTAGTGAATGCCGAACCTGTCGACGCTCTGTCTTGTATCGTCCACCGCAGTTATGCCGCCAACCGCGGCCGCCAGCTATGCGAAAAGTTAAAGGAATTATTGCCTCGTCAAATGTTCCAGATCGCAATTCAGGCAGCTATCGGCAGCAAGGTTGTTGCGCGAGAAACCATCTCAGCACTGCGGAAAGACGTAACAGCAAAGTGCTACGGCGGCGATATCTCCCGAAAGCGCAAACTCCTCGAAAAACAAAAAGAGGGCAAAAAGCGCATGAAGCAGATTGGATCAGTTGAGATACCGCAATCGGCTTTCACGGCGATCCTTAAACTTGATTAAGGACCCCTCACAAAATTTTTTTAGGCTCTGCAACATCTTCCATGGGTGAATCGTCAAAAGCCACTGAGCGTTTACTAAAGAGGTGTTTCAAATAATACCAATCATTCATTTTTTATCGTCCTAAATATTTACCTGCCGGAAACTAATACAAGCGATTTCAACACCGTTTGACATAAGGCACGGTCTAATTCCCCGAAGCGTTAAAAGGTCACCTTCCCAATCGAATCGTCATCTTCACCCACGGCTATATTAGCTCCTGCCCCTGATTGACGTGCCAACTTCACTTGCTCACGAATCGCTACATTTCTTACAGCCAAAAAACTTGGATAATAATTTCGAGCAGCAAAGCCAAACAAGCGCGTCTTATGCTCATCCCTGATTTTCATATAGTCTGGTCCAAATTTTTGAATAGCTCGCATCACACCATTAGGCCCGTAGTTGTATGCTGTGATTGCGAGCTCCCACGACTGCGTCCTTAAAAATATACTGGCCAGATGATCCGTCGCCGCGTCGGTCGATCGCTCTGGATCAATTCTAAGATCTTTTTTTCGTTTTACAGTCAATCCCTCAGCGCGAGCTGTGTGAGGCATAAACTGCCATAAACCTTTTGCGCCAACACGACTGGTCGCATGCCGATTAAACCCGCTTTCCAAGTGAGGCAGATAAGCCAAGTCTTCAGGCAAGCCTTTTTCCCGAAGAACTCGTTTTATCATAGGCACATAAACACGGCTACGAGCTAAGCTCTTGTGAAACTCGACGCCTCGTTGGCATCGAACCTGATCGATCGCCTCAGCATAAAAGCCATAATTTTTTTTATCTGCAGGCAATGCCTGATAGATCTTTCGTTCAAGATCGGTACTGGGACGACCTTGTCGTTTCAGATTTGACAGAGCATCTTTAATGTTACGGACATGCCTCTTTAGTAGCTTGTTCGATGAGCCTTTTACCCTAGGAACAGTTGCAACATAGTAGATGACATCTAGATTCCATTCATCGTGAAACACGCATTCATCGGGCCCATAGTCTTCAAAGATTTTTTCCCAAAAACGCACATCGTCCTCTAAGCCTGCAGGCGTGGGAAGCCTGGCTTGGAGCCCCTCGTCGTCGCCTGTAGAGCGCTTGTTTGAGGCAACGGCACTATCGACGAAAGCAAATGCGATAACAATCCATCCAATGAGCTTTAGCATGAAAATGCGTCCTCTAATTTTTAAGGGAAGGTCTTTACGGTACCATTATTGTCCCAAGTTCTTTGTAAAATCGGAAGACACACGCTAGATTTTTTTAAGCATCTCACCAGACAATCGAAGCGTTTTCCGGGGCTTAAGACTTTGAAAATAAATACAGAAATAAACCAAGAATTTAGATGGTTAATAAAGTTTTACCGTTCAATTTAACTGGAAAACACACCATGTATTGAAGGGTGCCAATGAGCAAAAACCCTAGTACACCTCTCTTCGTCTAGTAGAGACCCAAAAATTTGCGAATCGATCAAAACCACCATTGAGCCTACGCCGTAAAAAGAAACTGGCACGGGCCAACGCAATCACACTCGTTATTTCAAATGCCTATTACAGAGTATTTTCGCTTGTTCTAAAATCACAAGATTGTTACAGTACACAATAGACTTCTAACATCAAAATCTTGCTCAAAAGAGGCAGCCTGTGGCACGTGTCGGATGGGGCGAACCGATGATGCAAACGCTGTCGTAGACTCAAAATTCAGGGTCATCGGCACAAGAGACCTGCGGATCGTTGATGCTTCTATTTTTCCGAGGATTCCAGGATACTTTATCGTCCCCTCTATCTATACAATCAGCGAAAAAGCCTCGGATGATATTTTGGCAGACGCTGGGGTTCGCAGACGGGTACCTGTCACTTGAATGAAGAAACCGGCGCGAGATGAACGACAATCCATGTGGAATACGACGCCTATTGAGTGCTATCGTTCTAGTACGAACGTTACGCCCCATCATAAGGAGTCACAACAATGCTACTTCAAAATTTTCCGCCCATGGGGGTTTATGAAACCCTCTTTAAGTTCCACGATGCCACTGGTTTGTATATGGGAGATACGGGAACAAGTCCTTGGGCGCAAGGTTTCCCTTTAACGACCCAACTACCTGGGGGACCTGAACTTCCATCTTCCGTGTCATTCAATTCATCAGATCTTAAGTACCCGTCTGCAACAGGTATAGACCCCCTAAAGCGAGCGATCTGTGACTATTATAATCATTTCTACGGGTCAGAAATTACGGAAGATAACGTTGCTGTGTTTGCAGGTGGCCGTCCAGCAATCTTTGCGACACTCTTATTCTTACAGCAAGACGTTCAGGTCTTGATTGAAGAAACTGAATATACCCCGTATTACGATAAGCTCAAACTCCTAAGCCGCAAACACTTACTGATACCAAGTAACGTTGAAAACAGGTTCAAACCAACACTTGCAGACTACAAATCAGCTCGCAAACGAAGCGGCGCTAGAACCATTCTCATCAAAAGTAACCCCTGCAACCCAACTGGTATAACGTGGGAGGGTGATCAACTTAAAGCTGCTGTTGACTTTGCAACTGAGGATGGACACGGTGCGATATTTGATGAAGCCTATGAGTTTTTCTCCGAGAATGGGCCCATTAGCTCCATGCGCTATATAAAGAATATCGATTCGTCGAATATCTTTGTTATTGGCGCAGCCACTAAAGGGCTGCAGGTTCCCGGAATGAGAACTGGATGGGTCATTGCCTCAAAGGAACATATAGAGATTTTTAGAAATTACTCGTCAATTGCCATGGGCGGAGTCTCCCGACCATCGCAGTTGTATGTCGCAAATCTCTTGAAGCTTGACCGTGTCGACCAGGCCAGAAAGGCAGTCGTTACGTTTTTCAATGAGCAACGCCAGCGTTACCGCAAGGGGCTCGAGGCTGTAGGAATCGAGCTTTTCACAGGAACTGGCGGTTTTTACCATTGGGGACGGCTTCCGAATAATCTTTCCGCTGATGAGTTCAATCAAAGACTTTTCAAATATAAGGCTGCCATTCTTCCAGGAAAGCTCTGCGACATGAATCGACTCGGCGCGAAGGGAATACACAATCAATTTATGAGATTTTCGTTTGGCCCTCTTCAGCCTGAATCACTCAATAGAGACCTCGAAATCATAAAAAGTTGCCTAAGCTAGGGAGAATCAGTCATGACATACCATCGTAAGTGGAATGATGGTCTTGAAATTCGCGAACTTTCTGCCGACGAACGCGCGACTTATATTCAGCCTAATCACACTCAAATATTCAACACCGAGCAGCCTCGCCTGATGCCTCAAGGCTTTTACTCGGATACTGAGAGGGCCAATCTACAAGTACTTCGTGAAAAACTTGATGGATACACACTTGATCTCGGCGCATTTTATAAAGGCGAATTTGCTGGATGGCATTTCGGCCTACAAACCAGTGAAGACACGTACTGTATGCGCAATTCAGCTGTACTCCCAGAGTTCAGACGGCGACGTATCTATGAAAGACTTCTCCAGTCAACTCTTGAGGTCGTAACGGCAGCAGGATTTCAAAGAGTTACAAGTGATCATCATCCATCAAATACAGCCGTCTTGATTGCTAAGTTAAAAGCTGGATTTTGGATTTCTGGCGTACACGTTGATGATCGTTTTGGAACTCTGGTCGATCTCGTCTGGTATCCGCACCATGTTAGAAGAGAGGCATTTGAATACAGAGTCGGGTATTCTTTCCCTAGTGATTCTGTTAAAAGACTGCTCCAACGTTGATGGCGTAGCCTTGAGGCGCATCCATCTTGCCTCTTAATGAAGACTGGCTACAAAACAAAAAGCCCCAGCAGATTTCTCCACTGGGGCTTTCCGAATTAATAGGCTGCATCGTGCTACTCTCCCACACTTAAAAGTGCAGTACCATCACCGCTGACGAGCTTGACTTCCGTGTTC
>JBIKKO010000274.1:0-3414 GCA_044360315.1 Oligoflexales bacterium | reverse complement strand
AGGATCGGGTATGGCGTCAATCGTCTCTAACCATTGACGTTTGAGTTGTTCGACGAAGGCAATGGTGGTGCGGTCATCTTTGGGTATGACTGCTTTTTTGGTTTTGATGGAAGGCATCCGATGATCCGCTTTAAAAAAGTAATGGTTGTTGAGAGGTTTCGGCAGATCTGCTGCCCCACCTAAGTCGCCGGGGATTTGTGATTGTGGCCCGGTGATTGGTCAAAGGACAAATTAAACAAAAAAGTCATCCGAGATTTTGGGTTTGAGGGTGGAGCGATGAACCGCCAAAACTTCGCTACAGCAGTGACCTTGGACGGCGTTCAGTGTGCTTGTCATAGTAGCAAGGCTTCAAAATCGCTGATCTTGATCGGTCTATGATGCGACTCTGACGTCTGATCACGCTTATTGAGGTTAGCTTTGGGGCTGTTAATCTTAAGTCTGAATTGAAAAAAAGCTCATCAGTGAGCTCAATTAATCCTCTGAAACCGCGTTACGGTGAGGAATATCTTGGTCCACTTTTTGAGAAAGCTGGGACCATGGTGGGGCTTTAGAGCAGCGGATACACCACAAAAAAACCGGAAAAGCTTGACGTCGGTGATTATCACCATCTCCATCAAGCCTAAACCGGTATCCTGCTACAACTTTAGTAGGCGTTCGAGGTGCGTTCAATGGTGAATATGGGCATCACCAGCTGATACTTCGCTTTCTGTGATCCGCTTTAGCTTTTCAAACAACACGTCTTGACGATCCTTTTCTTCCTTCTTGAAGTCTTCCCAAGCCAGCGCATGCATCAAAACCGAATCCATATGATCAACGATCACCACTTTCATCTCTTTGAGGATGTTTTTGGGGATGTCGACGAGATCTTTTTCGTTTTCCCGAGGGATGATCACCTTGGTGATGCCGCCGCGGTGGGCGGCGAGTATTTTTTCTTTGAGCCCGCCAATGGGAAGGGCGCGACCACGTAGAGTGATCTCACCCGTCATAGCAACATCTTTGCTGACGGGGCGCTTGGTAAAGGCGCTGGTAAGGGCCGTTGCCATGCAGAGTCCAGCCGAGGGTCCGTCTTTGGGAATGGCTCCCTCAGGTACGTGGATGTGAATATCGACTTTATCGTAGAAGCCTTCTTCAAGCTCTAAGAATGCAGCGCGCGATCGGACGTAGCTCATGGCAGCTTGGGCTGACTCCTGCATGACGTCGCCGAGCTTTCCTGTGATCGTGAGCTTTCCTTTACCAGGTACAGTTGTCACTTCAACTACAAGCAGGTCTCCTCCGGTCTCTGTCCATGCTAGTCCGGTGCAGATGCCGATTTCGTTTGCGCTATTTTGTAAACCAATTCTGTGGCGTCTGGGTCCTAAGTATTTGTTGACCGACTTGTCTGTGATGGTCTCTGTCACCGAGATTTTGGGTCGTTGTGGAACCTGCTCTTGAGACTCGGAACGATCAGAGGTGCTCGCTTCTTTTGCAGTTTCCTCCCCGAGCTTGAGCAGATGCTTGTGAGCGACTTTGCGACAGACGCTACCAATTTCACGCTCCAGATTACGTACCCCAGCTTCGCGTGTATAGTATGTGATGATCTCTCTTAAGGCTTTAGGCTGGAACGAAATCTGGCTACCTTCTAGACCGTTTTCTTTAAGTTCCTTTGGTACTAGGTACTGCTGAGCAATGGCGAGTTTTTCTTCCTCAGTATAACCAGTCAGTTGAATGATCTCCATGCGGTCGAGTAGCGGGCGTGGGATTGTATGAAGATTATTAGCCGTCGCTATGAATAGACACCGAGAAAGGTCATAATCGAGGTCTAGATAGTGGTCGACAAATGTGCTGTTTTGCTCTGGATCTAGAACTTCCAGCATCGCGCTTGACGGGTCGCCGCGGAAATCCTGGCTCATTTTGTCAACCTCATCCAGCAATACTACTGGATTTGATTTTCCAGCCTTTTTTAGTGCAAGAATGATTTTGCCTGGCATTGATCCAATATACGTTCTGCGATGTCCGCGAACTTCAGCTTCGTCACGTACGCCCCCGAGAGAAATGCGAACAAATGGACGGCCCGTGCTTTCAGCAATGCTGCGGGCTAGGGAAGTCTTACCTACTCCTGGGGGGCCAGCTAAGCAGAGGATAGGACCCTTTGCATGCTCGCTGAGAGCTCGCACTGATAGGTATTCAAGAATTCGATCTTTGACTTTTTCGAGTCCATAATGATCACGGTTGAGGATGTCAGTTGCGATCTTGATATTGTTTTTCTCAGGAGCGTACTCGGCCCACGGCAAGGATAAAACTGTATCGATATAGTTTCTTACAACCGTTGCTTCCGCGCTCATAGGAGACATTAGTTTAAGCTTACGCAGCTCTTTCTGCAGTTTTTCTCGAGCTTCAGCAGATAAAGGCTTCTTTTTAATCTGAGCCTCAATCTCTAGAAGTTCAGCGCGGCTATCGTCCTTCTCTCCAAGTTCTTTTTGGATGGCGGCCATCTGTTCATTGAGATAATACTCTTTTTGAGTTTTTTCCATTTGGCGTTTGACGCGCGCACGAATCTTTTTCTCAACACGCATGATTTCAATTTCAGACTGTATGTAACCATACAATTCTTCAAGACGGGCACGAGGGTCGGTTTGCTCTAAGAGGCGCTGTTTGTCCTGGAGCTTTAGGTTAGTGAGGTGAGAAACAAGCGTATCCGCCAGTTTTGACTCGTCGTCGATCGCCGTAATGCTTAGGACCATTTCCTGGGGTATTCGTTTGTTCAAACGTACGTAATTGTCAAAAGACATCTTAACGGTACGAACAATCGCTTCATTTTCTATGGTGTTTGTCGACTTTTCTTGGAGCTCTTCAGCTTCAACGAAGAAAAAGTCATCGCAATTAACGAATTCCGTGATTCTCGCACGACGTTGTCCTTCGACCAGGACTTTTACTGTTCCATCAGGCAGTCGGAGGAGTTGGATGATGGTCGAAATAGTTCCGACTTTGTAGATGTCATCAGCTGTTGGATCATTCGTCTTAGCCTTCATTTGTGCGGCAAGAAAGATTTCTTTGCTGCCGCTCATGGCTTGTTCTAAAGCCAGTATCGATTTGTCCCGTCCAACAAAGAGAGGCACAACGGTAGACGGGAATACAAGAATCTCTCGCAGTGGCAGAAGGGGAATTCTCTTGCGCCTGCTGTTTGGATCTTGTGGTGTATTTGCACTCACGATGCACCTCCTTGTTCACGTCCATAACCAATTCGATAAGCATCACGTCCGTGTGACACTAATCAGCAATCCTCTGGAGATTTCATAATTACTCTATCGACTATGTTAACAGGAAGTTTCAAAGATATGAAAGCCAAACCAGCAAATAAAATAAAATATCGGCTAATGCGCACAAATTGCGCATTAGAAGGTTTTATGGCAAAGGTGAGAGCCCCAAATGAAAAAA
>JBIKKO010000116.1:0-10756 GCA_044360315.1 Oligoflexales bacterium | reverse complement strand
GATGTCTCCACCTCTAAAAATCCTAGCTGTCGAGCGAAAACTCTCGAGGTCGGACTGACCAGAATTTAAAAAGAATTTAAACGTCTCGATAAAGTCTGCGCCATCAAGCGCGTACTGAATCCCTTTGATCCTCAAAGCAATACGTCTCAGTCGTCCTAGATCCATGGTCCCAGTGATTAACTCAGCGAAGGTAGCCAACCCCTCTTGCGTTGCCGTGGTTCGCGGTGAACCAAGCCCTAGGGACTTTAACCATGGCTGGCGTCGACCATTCAGCATTGTTGCAGAATGAACAAAGACTTCGTGTTGAATAAGCTGTTCGATCTCAGACACAGAAAAAATCGAATTGCCCCTGAGCCGAACCCGCTCGCTACCGGCAGCGGCTTTACTCGTCAAATCGTCCTGTACGAGGACTCTTATCTGATAATCCTTAAAAAAATCATCAGCTCTCTGTTTGATCTTAAGAGCTGTCTCAACGCTAGACAAAGGACTTGTCTCGTCTTTCATTTCAATGATCGCGGCAAAATCATTGGTGATTCGAATAAAGTCATCTGCAAGCTCAAGGTTAGATAAAGTTCCAAAGCCTTCGTCAGGTCGTCCATACAGGGCTTCACTGCACTCACGAAAAGCTGGTGTACCAAGGGACTCCAACATTTGACCAGCGATCAGATAACTATAAGCGGTTTCTGAGAGGTAGACACCAACCGGATGATCATGACTGACCCGGTCCCTGATGGCTTTCAGCACTTTTTTTTCATCTGTGTAGTTAAATTTGGGATGCTCAATCTGAGGAAGACGCACATGTCCATTGTGCCAGCCCTCCAAGAAGTCCGCCGCCGTCTTCTCTCCCCAACCAAGAGAACTCAGAATTTTGATACTTTTGGCTGCTTTGACTAGACTTTTGTCAAACTCAACAAACTGCTCAGTCGCATCCATACCTCGTCCTTTTAAAACCCGAGCCTCGTCCATAGGACTCGCACTAACATACCGACAAGCGTAGAGTAACCCACCGACGACACCGCGACTTTTCCCTCTTCATCAACCACAACATAGGTGGGGTAGGCCGAAATCCTCCACTGCTCCCGCAAATGATCATCACCCAACGCCGCCGTTACTGTAAGATTTACCTCTTTCGCAAATATTTGTACGTCACGAGGATTTGCAAAATCCAGTGCAACCGCGATAACCGTTAAGCCGGGAAAGAATCGCTGCACATGGTTGAGATTAGGCATACTCATCCGGCAGACACCGCACCATGGAGCAAAAAAATAAATCAGCGACTGCCGACCCGTTTCCTGGAGACTAACGTTTGCACCATCAATTCCCTGGACCATCCCAGCTGGGGCCAGTCCCACGGGCAAATCTTTTGTCTGCCAGTAATTGACACCGACGATCACCAACACGGCGAAGAGTAGATGCTTTAGAATCTTTAGAATGCGGAGCTTCACAATCGGCTTACCCTTTGCACAGGTCGTGATCACGAGCCCATGCAACGGGACCTACGACTTTATCAATAGATAGCTTCCAGTTTACGAAGTTCTTCTGGTGCCGTAAATGGGTTTTGTTTGATCGTCAAAATCAACTCGACAGCTTCCAGCTGTTTAATGCGACCGGATGCCAAAACTTCGCAAAGAAACGGCTCAAGAGGGTCTGTATTTTGATAAATACTTTCATGCTGAGGCCAAAGATTGTCTGTGTCGTTACTACCGCCCAAACAAAGGGGTATCAAATGATCGATCTTGAACGTTGTGCGTTCCATCCTAGTTGTTTCGTAGCCAAATTCACGATCATAGGTGACAAAAATCTGAGACTTCGTCTCACGAGCAACATCGCGATCACAGTACTTAATCCTTTCAGGGTAACGCATTTCAGATGCGCTTCGACACAAAGAACCTGGTGTCATGTCCTGATGGGGGGCAACCGGGAATCGCGAGTCCGTCCCATTGTCACCAAAGTCCCTTTTGTTATTGTACTTTTTGTTTGGACGACCAGGACGGTCTGACAAACTGCTTTGGGAGGCGTCATCACGCGACCCACATGACACAAATGACCAACTACACAGAAGCTCCAATACCAAAAACGCCCGAGCACATCCTCTCATCTCTCTCTCCTATAGACGGGCATTTACGGCGCCCGGTAGAAACACCATTCCAATCAATGGCTTATACAGGTTGAAGCACAAAACTAAATTTTCTGGACGGCCAGTTCATATCACATTTTCAGAAGACATCAACAGAACTTTTTGTCCGTATTTAAGAATTTTGGGCTACCAGCCAATGCTCTAGGCGGCTAAACCCTCGAGATCTTTGGTCAGCAACCTCGTGCATAAACAAGAAGACTGGTCGAATCTTGGGTTCAGCCCGACACAGCTGAAAATAGTAATCAACCACGTCGTCGACACACCGCTCGTGCCAGTCGAAGCCACACAGATCTACGATACCCACACTCGGCTGTTTCGGGTCTCGCGACCCTACTACAACGTCGAGTTTAAATCGCGGATCACCTACAACAACCCCCGTCTGAATGCGATTCCGATCAAACCGAACAGTCGTGCGTTCAACTACAAAGTCCAGGACCGCGACCATGAGCTGACCTGATGATCGTCTCCACGGAAAAAACTCAGGGCCAGGCGCACGAGTGCGGACCGTGAATTCCCGCTTTTGCTCGCCTTGCTCTTTCCGTTTCCAGCCCTTCCACAAAAAATCTGAAATACTCGCCTTCTCATGATCGAGCTCATCAAATCGCTTGTGTAGGTAATGATAAGCACGCTTTTTTGGACGGCTCATTAAAACGTTTAACTCACCCTTGCGCTTATCGGGATCATCGCCTTGTCTAAAGGCCATCATATTGCCTCGATTGATGTCCCACAGATAGAAGATATAAGGACGCTCTTTACCCTGGAGGGCTGCGCCTGCACCATCAAGCACATCATCACCACGAGCAAGCTTTTGCAAAAATTCTGATTTTTTGGATTTAATATAAGGCTCATTTTTTAGAAGAAAATAAACTAAGGCTACATCTGTTTCCATATTGATACGCCGACCCGTCTCTTTTTCGATCCTAAGGACTTGCCCCGCAACCCACTCAAGATAGCGATCGACCATGTCGGTCTCGATGCCCTTAAACTGGCCGTTTTCCGGTCTCTGACTGTCTGGTTTGCTTCGCTCAGACCAATCAACAACCATTGCTGGTCCCTCACCTGGACGCCGCCATTGCATCACTTTAAGTTCACTATTATAGACATATCTGTTTGAGTACTCGATGATATCAGGTGGACAGCGATAATGCTCGTCTAGCATGACACTTGCTTCCTTGATCCCCTTCACAAGACCAAAAATATGACTTCCACCACCCTTGATGCCGCGGGCTTGAGTACCCCGAAGGTGCTCATCAAGATTAAATTCAGAAAACAAATAGTCGTCAATCACGCTGTTTTTTGCAAGAACCGTCTGTTTGTCATCTCCTACAACCATAAATTTACGGGCACGAAGCATCAACGGCAAAGCATCGTCGACGCGGCATTGCGTTGCCTCATCTACAATAACTAAGTCAAAAATCTTCGCTTTACAGGGGAAAAGGAAAGACACAGCTTGCTTGCGACACATCCACACTGGAAACGTACTTAGTAACTTATCCTGCAACTCACGCCATGAACCACTCGCTGAATCAAGCGAAGTCTGACCTCGCAAGGCATGCAACATACTGCTAATAACGGTTAACGCATTACTATGACCTTGCCTGGCATCCTGAGCAGTAGACACTATGGACCCTAATCTAGCTATAAATATCTTTCGCACCTCTGCATTGCGCCGCCGGTCAAGATCCTGCAACCTTTCAAGCAGCTCTTGGACACTAGGCATCCCGTTGACTGAATGACCAAAAGAAAAACTAGACGTCGTAGCAAACCGACAAACTTCCAACGATAAAGGCACAGCCCCCTTAAACGATGGGCCCAACGCTTCATGGATGATTTGTAACTGCCGCCAAACACCAGGATCAAAAGACTGGAAAGACCGTAGTAATCGGAGCTGACAACCGAGAATAGACTCTAGCTTTCGCAAATGATTCCTGCCAGGATACCTCACATAACTCTTGATCATCCTAATCACAAACCTAACCCCCACCTCCCCCGCGGGAAACAGTCGAGTCCAAGAATCATAAAGATGTTTAGTCAAAGCGCTTGCACTTGGCGGGCCAATCAACTTCAGTAATTCCTCAAGTGATTTCGGCCTTTGATCATTTAACTTTTTTATTAACTTTAACGACAGTAGAATATCTTGTTCGTGTTGAGCATTGGGATGATCTGGCAAAGCAAACATTGCGTACAGGCTTTGATCCTTGATCTGATGGAGGAACTCACGTCCTATGACAAATTCTCGAATCAGCGAGCGCGATGCTTTTGATGAATTCGAGGAGCCAGAACGTCCGCCCATGAATTTGAGAAATGCAACAAATGCTTCGATATCACTAACGGTCGTTGCGTGTCCTCTTTTGGGGCTAACACGCCTTCTCAAATCAGTCTTTGGTCCCAATCTTGCATCCATGACTTTACTAATCATGTATTTGATCCGCTCGATCTCTTTATCAATCTGTATGATCTCTTTTTCGTCCACGGCATCAAACTCAGCTTGACCGGCACTCTCGCGACTATCAGCAATGCCGAGACAAGATTCCAGCGTGCGACACCAATGGGCAAGATCTCCGTGACCACCTTCAAGCTTATCGACCAGTTTTACAGCGCGACCCCATAATGCAACGGGATCACTGCCGTGCCGCCGATCGGCCGCACTGAGATACTCGATAATTTTCTCATTTAAAGCATGAAGAGCAGCCTCAGCGTCACTTACAATCAACACTCTTTGGCCAGTGCAGATTGCATGAATGAGGAGGTTCATAATGGTGAACGTCTTACCGGTGCCAGGCGGCCCTTCAAGGAGGACAACATCATGGGCATTAAGCTTCTCCATCAAACGACGAGTGCTCTGAGGTCGATACACGGGCGTCATCGGACGCTCACAAAACGGCTTAGCAGACCTCGTGACATCTTTAAATGTGGTGCTTAGGAAGCGACCGGGCAACGTCTTTGAAAATTTCTCAGTGCTGCGATTTGCAAGATCCTGCATCATCTCAAGATCCAAGTCCAGGGATCTTTGTAAAGGGCCAATAATCTTTGATGCCTTGTATACGCATACGAGGTCACCATCACATTCAGCGCCGACTATATTTAATGACGACAGTAAACCACCCTTACCGTTTTCACCAGGGTGTCCAAGCAAAATCTCTCTCGTCCTTTGATAAATATCATCGGCGACCGGCAACTGGCGCGACAAGTAGATTCGCCCGACTCGACCCTCAAAATCAATACGCTGAGCCAATAAAATCCTGAAAAATTGTGCGACGGCCGTCTCTGGATTTGCTTCGGACGTAAACGACTGAACTAAGGTGGCCAAAGCAAGATGATTCAAGTAGATTCGTCCGTCCGCCTCACCATCAAGAAGAATCTGCCGCCCAGACTCCGTAATTGTCACTGGGGCATAATAGAGAGGAAAGCGAAATGTCTTTAGCTTTCCGTTACCGTTTTTGTAAATACAATCAATAAGATCAAATCCTACGAAAAACTCTGTATCAGACCCTGATAAAAACGTCTCACGCATACTTTGAATTTCATCAGGAGCTAACTCACATCTGATGGTCCTACCCCGCATCGTTCTAATCTCAGTCGCTAAAATCGGCAGCTCCCAGACATGCCGAACAGACTGCCCGCGCTTTTGATCGTCGGATGAGTTAACCTTCGGCTGACGATCAGGCGTACCTTGATCGTGGGATCCAAACAACGCCTGGTAATCGACCGACCAAACTTTTGCAGCACTGCGCTCACCAAGTCTGCTTTTGAACGTCTTAAGATCTTTCTCATTAACCCGCTCTCGCCCTGATAGATTGGACATGTCGCGACGGTGAGAATCCGTTCCATAATTAACTTTCATTCTACTCGCACGCTGACCAATCGCCGGAATATAATCTTCTACGTGACTAAGGACATCTGTCCTGAGCGACAATCCACTGGTCAAACTTTCACTTCCATCAGAAAATGTAAATTTAAACAGTCTGTGATAAGCCAAAATTCGACTCAAAACATCACTGCCGTGGCGAAGCCGCGGATCATACAAAAAATCACTTAATCCGCGGGCCGCTTCATGACCCAACGTCAGTTCACCGCCAGCGCCCTCACGACGATCAACAGACATCACCGTGACACCGACTGCTGACGACTCAATTCTAAATTTAATACTACCCTTGAATACGACGGGTTCCTCAGAATACTCACCTGCCCGAACAACTTTTTGTAGAGCGCCTCTAAAGATTTCAAAAAGAAAACGTGGCACGAATAAAGCCTGTTTTTTCGCCACATTTTCGATGATATAAACTTCAAATCCCGATTGGTCATGTTGGCGTGATACTGTAAATTTGAAGCCCCTACCGATATTGAGAGAAACACCGGTCTCGACAGATTCTGACTTTAGTAACTTCTCTGCACCCATTTTGCCATCACTCCTAACGAACTAATATGGAGACTCTTCGGTTTTCGGTACGCGCCGCATCAAGCCTTGACCCAGTTAACTCACTAACATTCACCTTTGGCCTTGTAGAGGCGTAGCCAACAATACGAAGTCGCGACTCACTGAATCCAAAACGAATCAACCAGTTAACAACGCTGCTAGCTCGCCGTCCGCTAAGGGTCCAATTTGTTTCAATTTCCTCCCCATCCTTGACTCGATCCTTTCGAAAGAGAGGAACATCATCCGTATGCCCCTCCACATCCATGACATATTTTGTCGTTAAAATTCGCTTCAAAAGAGGGCCTGCATGGGCCAAGCCATCAGGCCTCAGTATCGCAGACCCAGTGTCAAACAAAGCTGCGCTCTCAAAGTCGATATGAACACCTTCTTGGCCTAATCTTACGGAAACTCCAGACTGTCCTTTTGTAATGACCCTTAAATCCCGCTCCAACTCCACTAAAGTTCCCTTAGAGTCACCCGTCACTGAAGTTTTCATCTTCTCAAACGATCCCACATCGATACGACTCATACCAACAAGAACAGCGAAGAACACACAAAGAAGCGTCATCAAATCACTTAAACTTAAATAGAAAGCATTGACCGGCGACTCCCGACTCTTCAAATGCGCATGCTGGAGGTCCTTAATCTTCACGCGGCCACCACTTCTCTGACTGTTTCCATGCTGTGATCGTCTCGTTTGATTAATATGCCGATCTTACTTAGCAGTTGCTGATGGCATTCAAGATAGATATTGTTGTGATGCTCCAACCGGCCCGCCAACGGAGTGAAAACCAAACTGGCTAAGCCAGCACCGTAAGCTGTTGTCATGAGCGCAAGGGACATGGCGGGCCCGATCTGGCCCGGAGACGACATTGATTGCATCACCTGCACAAGTCCGATCACGGTTCCAAACAAACCAAACGACGGGGCGACGATTGAGGCTTTTTGTAACAGTCCCGTGGCAATTTCCCTTTCAAAATACTCATCTTTCACACGACCCGTAATAAATGCGTCGATCTCTTCAACATTCAGTCCCCTTTGATACATATAGATAACGTCATTCAACAGCTCGCCGGTGAGCTCGTCCGCCTGTTTTATCTGAGTTAGGGATTGACCCTCCAAAATTGCTCGATCAATAGCTTTCAACACTCTAAGCACGTGCCGATCTGGAGTTCCCATAAATGATTGCAGCACGAGGCGCAAGGTTCTCCCAAGCACCACGAGATCAAACTGAAAAATAAGACTGCCTAATGTCCCGCCCAAAACAATCAAGGCCCCACGAACATCAACTAGAGACTTACCTTTCCCAACTCCAATACAGGCTATGCCAACCAGCCCAAAAATTACAATTGCTAAAATCAAGCTAACAGGCGCCGTTCGTTGCTTGGTACTTTGAAGGTATTTACGTTGTTTCAGGCCCTCAATCATCTGCGCCTCCAGATCCGGTTAGCCCAATTTGATTCTTTGTTTGCTCATCATAGACCGCATCCACCAGAGCACTATTTTCGCCGTAGGATGCTGGCTGAAAATCAATCACGTGCCCATTTGCTTGGTACAAGATGACTTTAGATCCGCGATAAGGCAGAGCTTGATCGAGCGGAATCGTGACAACCGCCTCGCGCCGGTCAGCGTAGCGTACTTTTAACTTTCGATCTTCGACAGCCATCACCTCAACAATAACGATATCAAACGTCTTTGGTTCTGGATCAAACACAAATACCGACTTTAGGACCCCGCCTTCAAAGTAGGCCATCCCTCGGGCATTCAATGACGGTAGCCCGTTCATTTTACGAAGAGCGCAGTTAAACTGCTGTTCTCCTGATTTAATCAAGGCTACTCCCTCCGTCAGTCGAACCCCACGCACAACACAGGGCTTTAATCCTCCACTAAACAGAGAGTCGACAGCCTGCGGAGCTTGCGATTGAATGATCTTATCTGCATCGGCAAGACGTTTTGACACCTTCGCCAGCTCATCACGCAACGACGCATTCTCTTGCTGTAAGGCATCAATGACACCACGTCCCGACTGATCCTTTATAGACGCTGCCACAGCTTTTTTTGCCTTGGATTCAAGATCTTGAAGTCGTGCCACTTCTCGCTCATAACGACCAACCTCATCGTAGAATCGGGTCAACAGGGGTCCAACTGATCTCACCCGCGGTAGGTGCATATACACGCCGGGCATCAGCTTTTTGGCGATAAGCCGTCCATCCGGACCGGGACGATTTGATGACGTTGCGAAAACACAAAAACGCATACTATCGACTGTTGCAAGAAGGTTCTCCAAATTTAATGAAAACCCATGGGGATCAAGATATCGTGCCGCAATGTCTACAGGATTATCAAACAAAACGCGTTCAATTGAGACCGCAACTTCGCCTGTTGCATCATCAGCCCAAACACGACTTAAATTTGTCTCGATCTGAGCATCCGAGATGTCAACTTGATCGGCATTAGCAAAGATGCCTGCTGCCCTAAGATTTGATTGTCCGTCGGCCATCGATAAAGTCTTTCTGTAAATCCACCCCGTCTCATCGGTTTATCGGTCTAGATGAAGGTTTCTTCAGTCTTTGCAAGGTGCCAACAAGACCCTTTGATTGGGATGCGAAAACATAACGCGCCGCAACAACATGAGTTTCTATACTGATTTACTATTTAGCCCAAAACGATTCGTTAGACTCACGCGAAGAATGGGGCTGGGCCTATGCAGGGACGTTTAGGCCCAGTCCAGCGGCGTAAACGCGCGAAAATAAGCGATTATCGCTCAGCGGAGATTATACCTATTATCTCGTTAAATTTTGCAGGTGGAGAGGCCTCCACTACTACCGACGCCAAATTAGGAGCTGGCGTAAACTCTAGAGATCTAGCATGGAGCATATGATGATGAGAGGCTAACAAAGAGATATCGTCACGGATCTTAGCATCTACACCCTTACCATATCGCTTATCTCCCAAAATCGGCAATCCCGCCATTTCAAGATGGACTCGTATCTGATGACTGCGTCCAGTTTCCGGATGACACGTGAACCAAGAGACCCCAAGATCTGATCTAAATGAATTCATGACAAAAAGTGTCTTACTTGGCTTTCCGCCACTTTGAACTGCCACAACACGTCCGGTCTTCTTATCGATTTCTGAGAGATAGCACTGCAACTCAAACTTACTTTCCTTCGGAAAACCTCGACAAAGTGCCCAGTAAGTTTTGTGCAAACTTCGTGATCTAAACTGATCGGTAATCCACGTTGCCGCATTGGTCGATGTAGCAAAAACAAGAACCCCCGAAGTCTCTTTGTCCAACCGATGACAAAGAATAAGGGGTTCACCCTTGCGTTTATGCTTTGCAAGCCATTCTCTGAGACAGACTTCTGCGTGGACCACATCCTGGTCTCGTGTTGCCTGGCTTGGTAATCCGGGGGGTTTATTAATCGCGATGATATCGTAGTTATCATAAAGAATGTCATGGTCAGAGAGGCTAAACGATTTCTGGCGCGCGGCTTTTAAGCCCTCCACACTGAACTCTAATCGAATCTTATCCCCAACGAAGACCTTACGAGACGCAATATGCATACGCTTATTATTCACATAACATCCGCCAACATCCAAAATCTGACGAACTTTGCGGCGAGAAAGATCCGGTAAAGCAGCCGCTAAAACAAGGTCAATCCTCATCCCAGATTGGTTCTGAGGCACAACAAATTCACGACGGTTGATAGTCATATTGAGGGCCTATATAAAATTTCAAGTCTTTGATCTTTCGGCACCCATTCCTCCAGTCGACTTCTAAGATAATCCCGAAGCCTCACAAGTGGTCCATTGAGATCGTTGCGAGACGACAGCAAGCACCACAGAGCGATACCTAAATGTCCTGTGTGGTAGCCCGACGAGATTTTAACAAAACAACTCGCAATTGACTCACCTATGATCGGCAAAGACTGAATCATAAGCAATCCATCAGCACCTTCTTTAGCGAGAAACTGTCGCGACCCCATCTCTACGATGTCCGAGTCTAGCCGTCGTGCACCTCCGATCAATCTCGGATGCTCCAACCAAAGTGATTTCAAGTCTGTGGCCGCAGCTGCAGGATCGACAGCAAAGCGCTCAAACATATTCATAAGAGCTCGAATCGGCATCGCAGCAACTGGCAAACCACAGCTGTCAATGACCCACGTCAGCCGCTCACTTGCTTCCCGTCCAACCAAAGC
>JBIKKO010000115.1:0-10765 GCA_044360315.1 Oligoflexales bacterium | reverse complement strand
ACACGACACCCAAGCACACAAGGGTTAAGCGACTCCCTCGCATCTTCCGCCAAGCTCGACTGCGCAAAGAGTCCACCGGCGCGATATCGGTTGTAAATTTTGCAATACTCATGTGACCTCCCTTAAGACAGCTTTACGCGCGGGTCAACCAGTGCGTACAAGATATCGGTCAAAAGATTAAACATGGCATACGTGATCGCGATGATCACTGTAACCCCTTTGATGACCGGAAAATCGCCGGTGCTAACAGACGACACAAGCAAATCACCAAGTCCAGGAATTGAAAAGTACCTCTCTAGAACAAATGATCCCAGTACAAGTCCGGGGATCTCCACCACCGTGTACGTCAACACAGGAATCAATGCGCTAGGTAAGACATGTTTGAACATGACCCTACCCTCAGACATACCCTTAGCTCGGGCCGTTCGGACATAATCAGCATTCGTCTCCTCTAAAAATATACTCCGATAAAGACGAACATCTGGCCCAAAACGAACCACCATCAAAATGATCCACGGCAATAGCAAATAGAAAATAGCTTCAGCCCCCGGGATAAAACCATTGATTTCAAACAAATCCCATTTGTAAGCCAGTACGTATTGCAACCAAATCACATAAACTAAAAACGAAATACTCATACAAGCCGTAAAGACGACCGACATGAACCGATCAAATACTGATCCTCGGTACCATGCCACCAACATCGCAACACAGATATTCAACACGGTTCCCAACACAAACGGGGGCATCGTCAATGACAAAGAGACCCAGGCGCCATCTTTGAACATCTCAGAAAGGCGTTGTCCACTGACAAACGAACGACCAAAGTCCAACGTTAGTATCTCACGCCAAAATCGCAGATACTGCACAAGCATCGGCTGATCAAGCCCCCACCTGGATCGAAGCTCCGCAATTTTCTCAGGGGTCGCATGATTACCCAATGCAACAATAGCTGGATCTTCACCAAAAAATGTAAATAGTAAAAAAATCAGGAGCGTCACCCCAATCAAAATAGGGATCATCAGCAGTAGACGGCGCATCACAAACTGCATCATAACCTAAACCCCTCCTTCTGTTTTGCGACGTCAATATCGATGTGAATAGGATCACGATGACCCTCCACGTCACGTTTAAAGTTTCTCACCCAGTCTTTGGGATAAATCCCTGCACGCAACGGCGAAAACAATGGAATCACCGGCACTTCCTCTCTGATAATCTCAGCCATACCTAAAAACAACTGATCGCGCTCCTTACCCGGCGCAACGAGCTTCGACGAATCAGACAACTTGTCGTAAGCACCATAACTCCACGCTCCATAGTTTTGACCCTGCGATCTCGCGTATGTAGTCAAAAGACCTGTAAAATTTTCAGGATCAGGAAAATCGGCATACCATCCTTGTAATGTCACTTCAAAGTCGCCAGCTTCAAGCCGTTTATAGTACGACGTCACGGGGACAGAATCAAATTTAAGCCGAACTCCTACCTCAGCGAATACGCGCCGGAAAAATTCGTACTGTTTTTGGGCTGTACCGTGGGTCGCTGTCAGATAACGAAATTCAGGCAAACCCTTGCCTTCCGGAAATCCTGCCTCCTTCATTAAAATCTTGGCAGCTGACAAGTCATGTTCATACCACTTAAAACCAAGACTGACATGGTTTGATGCGAGGGTCGACGGCACAAGACTATCAAGGACAACACCACGACCGTCAAGGATCTGATCGATAAACTTCCGTCGATTGATCACCATTCCGAGGGCTTGTCTTAGTTTTTTGTTTGAACCTAAAATTTTATTACGCATATTGAACGTCAACCAAAATGATGACGAAGACTCTGCTGCATAAAGACTAACTTTATCCTGGTACCGCTCTCTTAAACCAAAGGTTCCATCAGGCAATCGCACCCCAATACGCTTAAACGAATCGGCATCTAGAGCAATCCAGTCAAAATATCCGCGTTCAAACTTCAAAACAGCAGGCTGGGACTCACCGATCACTGGAGAAAAAATTTCATCTACAAACGGTAGTTTTTTACCAGCATCATGTAAAAGCCCAAGCTCCCCGTCCCTCTGTTCCCCCTCCGACGGATACGTCAAATGGTAGTCTGCATTTTTAGCAAGCCTGATATCGCCAAAACGATTCATATAGGTTAGTTTAAAAGCACCTGTGCCTAGCGGATGGAACTGAAAATCTTCTCCATAACGATCAATACACTCTCTTGGAACAATTGACATGACTGACTTCGCCATCACCTGCATCGGGACCATTGTCGCCCGTGTCAACTTGATCCGGATCGTATAGTCATCGACTGCAGTCAGCCCCGAAACCCTAATCTGATCATAGCTAAATTTACCATCACCCAAGGTCTTCATGTGATTACGGGCGGCATCAAGCCCCTCGATTAGGCCTTCTATCAGCCCATAGCTTAACGGGTTCACAGATGGATCGGCGAACCGCGTAAACGAATAAATCACGTCACTGGCCACGAGGTTTCGACCGCGCCCCGTCGGAAAACAATCCCCATCCTGAAACTTCACGTCCCGGCGCAACGAGATCGTCATTACTTTACCGTCGTCTGAAAACACAGGCATATCTTGTGCTAAATTAGGCACAAACTCAACAGGTCGCTTTAAGTAATGAGTTGAATACAAACTATCAAAAATTAACGTGACAACTTGCGACGAGTCGTAATCAAATTGCCGATGTGGATCGAGGGATTTAGACTTCAAGGGCCGGACAAAACGAAAGATTTTCGTTTTACCATCAAGACCACCGCGACTTGAGCAGCTGCATGACGACCACGGCAGAAACACACCAATCATCAAAATCCAGGGCAAGCAAGACCAAAATCCATCAAGGAAACCGGTGGTAAGACGCGTCACTTTCAGGCTCAACCCCTCTTTTGGAGGAGCATATGATTTTGTATTAACGGTCAATGTCGTCATCCAAGCCCCCCTCTATCGCCCAAAGCTCCGGCATGATGGCAAGCCACTGTCACGGAACCGATCTCCTTTAAAGCTGGAACAACTGTTCTACAAACTTCCGAAGCAAACGGACATCGCGGATGAAATGCGCACCCTGGGGGCGGATGAGCCGGGCTTGGAACGTCACCGGCTAGAGGCTGCACGGTCCGGCGATTTTTGGGATGAGCCGCTGGCGACGCCGCAATCAAAGCTCGGGTATAGGGGTGTTGCGGTGCGGCATAAACAGCCGCCGTTGGCCCACTTTCAACAATCCGACCAAGGTACATGACAGCGATCCGATCACTCATGTAGCGCACAACCTCAAGATTGTGGGCCACAAACATGTAGGCAAGACCAAGCTTTTTTTGCAAGTCAATCAGTAGATTAAGAACTTGAGCTTGAATCGATACATCCAAGGCCGAGACCGCCTCATCGGCAACAATTAAATCAGGGTTCAATGCAATCGCACGGGCAATGCCGACCCGCTGACGTTGCCCTCCCGAAAACTCATGAGGATAGCGACGAACCACTTCAGGCCTCAACCCCACTAACTGCAGCAGCTCGGAAACACGATCGATACGCGCTGCCGGGCTTAAATCAGTATTCAAACGCAGAGGCTCATCCAGTATTGCACCGATTGGTAATCGTGGATTAAGTGACGTATATGGATCTTGAAAGATCATTTGGATGTGTTTACGTGTCGCCCTTAATGTTTGAGGGGACAGATGCGTTATGTCTTGACCCCTAAAATAAATTGATCCCTCATGCGGTTCATACAAACGAACAACGGCTCGTCCGAGTGTCGTTTTTCCACAACCCGACTCACCAACTATGCCAAGGGTTTCTCCTTTTGAAATTTTAAAGCTGACATCATTGACGGCGCGGACGGCGCCAATCTCTCGCCGGAAGATTCCCCCTTTGATGGGGAAACGAACCGTCAGATTGTTGACTTGTAACAGGTCTTCAGACATTTAGTACCACCTTAGCGTTCATCAACAGGCCTCAAGGCACCGCTTTTAATTTCAGCGGCAAAATGACAGGCTACCGCATGACCAACCCCAATAGACTGTAGACGAGGCTTCTCCTGATCGCATTTCGATTGCCGATAACTGCAACGTCCTGAGAACCGACACCCCCGAGGCAAGTCCTTTAAAGATGGAACTGAGCCTCGAATAGTCTGTAGCTTTTGTTGCCGATCTTGATGAGGACCTGGAATCGATGCTAGTAGCCCCTTCGAATAAGGATGCGCCGGCTGATCAAAGATCTCAAACACAGGCGCGACCTCAACAACCTGACCGGCATACATGACGGCCACATCATCAGCCATCTCTGCGATCACTCCCAAATCATGGGTGATAAACATGATGGCGGTTCCGGTCTGCTTCTGCAGATCCTGCATCAATCTCAAGATTTGGGCCTGAATCGTCACGTCCAGTGCCGTCGTCGGCTCGTCCGCAATAATCAGTGCTGGTTTGCAGGCTAACGCCATGGCAATAACAACGCGCTGCTTCATCCCCCCTGACATCTGATGGGGATACTCATCCATGCGCCGATCAGGATCAGGAATACCAACAAGACGCATCATATCAAGAGATGCCGCACGGGCCTCAGCCCTTGTCATACCGCGGTGAGTTGTAAACACCTCAATCACTTGTTCGCCAGCAGATAACACAGGGTTTAAAGCTGTCATCGGCTCCTGGAAAATCATCGCCATGCGATTACCGCGCAGCGACTGCATACTGCGCTCGGGCAGACCAACCAACTCCTTACCCTCTAAGAGAATAGATCCTGCATCTATACGACCAACGCGCTGTGGTAAAAGTCCCATGATCGATAAACTAGTTACACTCTTGCCGCAGCCCGACTCACCAACGACCCCAAGCGTCTTACCCTGCTTTATCTCAAAACCCACACCATCGAGGGCCTGAACAACGCCATCATCGGTTTTAAACGAGGCTACAAGACCACTAACCTTTAGAACCACCTGAGACGACGACGGTAAAGACATCTTTGCACTCACTCCAAGGGATTTTAAACGTTGAGACTAACAAGGTCCCCAAAAACGCGCAAGCCCAGACGATTCACCAGTCTTTTCCCCAGTCAGCTAGCCATGGCCTGTGAGACCGGCCACCTTGCTGCTAGCAGTTTAAGCAAACTGTTATTCTAGATCCGTCTTATTTGCGATCACAGTCCGTTATGAGCCTAACCGCACCGACCCGTTCCGCAGAACATCCAGCAGCAACAAAACCACCTTGCAGATGCATCATAGGTTTTAATGGGAGACGACATTCCAGGAAGCAGGGTCAAAACAGAGACCGAAACCAGACGTGCAGTGGACTGCGATGAATCCTTTCGTGCCAATATAAGTTGACCGAGAAGGAGGGGATCGGCAGTGGAGGATCAAAACCTCTTAACCCGTGGAGTTCTTCATATAGTCCTGCAATGCTTGCCGGAAGGGTCAAAAGGTAATCGGAGTCTTTTATATAAAACGGACCTAATGCAAAATGACCAACGGTCCAGCGCACGTTACGCTTTAAGCCACGAGCCGCGAGAGCATCATCTACCGCACCATTAAACCCACCGAATGGCGATACGAGGATATGTTCAAGCTCCGTATAGTCCTTGACCGATATCCTTATGTCACCAGTAGCTTGCCGTGGGTCGAACCGTTCCTCATCCCCCATGGACTGACGAATCATCGATAAGGCATTTTGAAGCTGCGAACCTAACCGCAGTGCGCGATCAGTGGGAACCATATCACGACGCGACCTCACAAACAGCTCATCAGAAAACAATGCGCGCAGCCGCCGCAGTCCCATACTAACCGCTGGCTGGGTTAATCTCAATCTTTTTGCGGCGCGACTCACGTGCCGTTCTTCGAGCAGCACCACAAAAATCTTAATCAGGTTTAGATCTATAGAATTGATGTCGATCATGACGAAACAATAATTGAAACAGTCGAAAAACAAAAGTGAAAATACCAAAAACTCTGCAAGTCCGCTATACGTTCAAAACCATGCAACCTTAAATAATTAAAACCTCTGAGCCACGACCATACAAAAATCAGACATCTATTTATCAGCGTCATTTTGCAATTAGCATCGCGTTTCAAATGTCTCGAGTAGAGCTTTAAGCGCTCGGTCTAAGTCTAGGCCTCGATTCCAAATAGCTTGAATTGTAAACGGCGCATGCCAACCTTTTGGTAACGGCAGAGCAACAAGATCTTCTCCAAACTTTTTGGCCCACCACTCCGGCAGTAACGTCCAAGTTTCCGAATGCATGATCAAGCCATTAGCCACGTGATAGCTGTCATAACCGACGTAGGCCCGAGGCGTAATGTTAAACTTGGCAAACATAGGATGTGTTTCGCACATATCAACGCCTGCAGAATTAAGCGGTAATACGGCTGCAAAATCATTCAGCAACCCAACATCAAAACCACGTTTACGCTGCGCCAAAGGGTGCCGACAGGAAACAAAAACGCCGAGACGCCCCTCATGAACCACCCTAGACGAAAGCTCTGGATGAGGCTGCGGGCTAAAACACAGACCTAAGTCAACTTTCTTGGCGAGCACATCTTGAATAATCTCAGCCGATCTTCGACTTAAGACTTCAATCCTATGCCGTTGAGCATCAATCAAATCCCGAAGTCCAGGAGCCAAAACGTAATCGACCAAACCGTGAGTGGCTGCAAGGGTGTAATACTTATTGCGCCCCTCGCTGGCTGCCGCACCCAGCATTTCTTTCACGTCATTGATTTTTGCGAAAATACTTGGCCCAGCCTCAAAAAGAGAACGCCCCTGCTCGGTGAGTTGGATATTTTTACCGCGCCGTTCAAACAATATGACCCCAAGATCTCGCTCAAGGCATTCGACGCTGTAGCTTAAAGTCGATGGGCTAAGCCTGAGTCGGGCCGCCGCTCGACCAAGGTGTTCACAGCGGGCAATCTCAAGAAAATAACGCAACTGCTCTAGATTCATGCAATCACCTGATATGACTAATTTCTTCTAATTTTTCGAATAATATAACAGATAATTTTCTAATATACTAAACAATTCAACTAAGCTATCTCTCCCTCCGGATCATGGGGGTCCCATTCATCGGAAGGAAAATACTTATGCGTTACTTTTTACTCATAGCAGCCCTGTGTTCAAGCACTCCGTCTCTTATGGCTAGTAGCATCACTTGTAAGGTGACAAGCGAAAGTGAGCACGTTCACCAGCTTCAGTTGGTTGAACCAGTCGGAGAGAGCCCGTACATGATCATTGAGTTGTCAAAGGCTCTGGGGTTCGATCAAGAGACGAGGTATGAGGTCCGCTACGCGACCCATGACGGCACTCGGGTAGCGTTTCCAGCCGGAAACAGCAACGACAACCGATCTATGCTCGTGATGCAGATCGACGATGCCACCAATAAAGGAATTTTACGGGTTGGTGACCAGCTGTTGCCGTCGGGTCTAATAAGCAAATACTACGAATACAATCTGACCTGCGAGTCTAGATAATACTCTCTTTCTGGTCCAATAAACTTCAATAGTGCGGCCCTCTTCGACCAATTTCCAGGTGAAGGGGGCTTTGTCTTGCAAAAACGCAACTAAACTGCATATCAGATAAAACCAGACGCAAAAGGTCCTCTTAGCCAGAGACCCGTCATTTATTGTAATTTCTTGGGCTATACCTGGCTGTCAGCAGAGACGATACTATAAGTTTCATTGATAATATAAAATATTGTTTATCTATTTCCCTTATAAATCAACCTAGGGCAAAACACGTTCACCCGGAACACCGGACCATAAAACCCCAAGGAAAAGGAATCCATCCATGAAACGAATCGTTGTAACAGCATCCACAGGAAACATTGGCTCAAAAATCGTTCAACAGCTGCTCAATGAGGGGCAGCAAGTCATAGCCATAACGCGCGACAAATCAAAAGCAGCACCTCTTGCAGCTTTAGGCGCATCGATCGCCGAGGGTAGCCTTGACGATCACGAGTTCCTCACACAAACCCTCATCGGAGCCGACGCTCTCTTTGCCCTCATTCCACCAGAGTACACGGCCGTAGACTTCCGCGGCCGACAGAATGCCATCGGTGAATCGATTGCGAAAGCCATCGTTTCATCGGGGGTACCGAAAGTGGTAAACCTGAGTAGCCTCGGGGCCGAGCACAGCGCCCATGTTGGTCCGATTAAAGGCCTACATGATCAAGAGCAACGACTCAACCAGATCAAAAACCTAGATCTGACGCACCTTCGGGCAGCCTACTTCTACGAAAATACGTTCTTTGGCGCACACTTAGTGGCTGAGCAAGGAGTCTTTGGAACAGCTGTAAGGCCTGACGTAAGGTTTGCCCACGTGGCAACCGCAGACATTGCCAATATCGCTGTAAAACTATTAACCGAACCCACCGAGCCTGGGTCACGGATCATTGAAGCCATTTCGGAACCACAAACGTCCATGAGTCAGATCACTCGGGCCATTGCACAAACCACCAATAAACCAGTTCAATACGTATCGTTTCCATACGACGCCACACGACAAGCATTGATCAGCTCAGGCCTAAGTGCCGACGTAGCTGACCAATTTGTCGAGTTGTACGATGCGATGAATCAAGGCCTAATCCATTCAAACGGCTTTGCAGCAAAGCTGTCACAAACAAAGCCGTTTGCGGAGTTCATCGCGGACGCTCGCGCCGCCTTTGGAGTTTGATCATTTGTGGTCAAATCAAACCCTTAACGAAAGCCATCTAAAAGAAATTGACCCCTAACTAAAAAGGAGCTAACGTCCGCCGAGCATAGAAACTGTAGGATATTTTATGAATAAACGCATCAATCCATTCAATATGAACTCGATAGCGGCCTCTCCGCAATTTGCGAGACAGGACCTCCTGCCGTCCGCAATCCGACAAACAGGTTCGGGCAGCCACTGGCGGATGAAAACATCATTAAACGTGACCAGGCAGCTTTCGAAAAATGGGGATCGTTCAAAGTCACGACCTGGGGGGAAGACGCCTATGAGTTACCGCTATTTAGTGTTGCTGCTTCTCCTCGGGGGAATTCTGTCGGCTCCAAGCTATGCAGGCGACAATACTACAATGATTCTGTCGGAGGGCGGCCCTTATCACGGAGCCGACATTTCAGCCGTTAGTGGGGCGGATTGGTTTGCCCTCTACCAAACAAAAAATGGATTTGAGCTTCGCAAAGTCAGTATTGAAGTGACTACAGTGAAAGATGAAGTTCTCGATAGCGATAATGAACAAACGGGAACAAAGGTGACCGTCAAGCCTGAGTCTCAACAGCAAAATATTCTACTTATTAAACCTCAGAAGTCACTGACTCTTACCGAAGGTAAAGTAGAAGGAACACTATTCGATCCTGGCACCACCGTTTATCCCGATAAGTCAAAACGGGTGAAGTTGAATGAAAAGATTTATGCCCTCGTTGCCTCTGGAAAAAAATCGGCTCAGCCTGTTGAGAGGGCGATTGACGATTACGCCTTGCGTTTGACGCTTCAGAAGAAGTCCCAACGTCTCTTCTCGCAGAAAGGATTCCTCGGCTACGATGGTCCCCCAAAAGTCATTTGGGCTGGAGACCTGGATCGCGACGGTAAACTAGATTTAATACTCGATCTAAGCACTCACTACAACAGCTCTGCACTTACGTTATTCTTGTCATCCTCAGCAAAGGGCAATCTCTTGGTGGAACCTGTCGCAGAGTTTTTTAGGATGGGATGCTAAAGAAAAATTTGACGAATCAACTTGCTCGTGGTGTCTTTGAGTCTTGAGGGCTTGTTACCAACCCACAACATCAAGACACAAACAATAGACCATCATCTAACCACAAACCGCACCCGGTCAATCACCTGTCCGGTCTGCGGCATAATCACTGCAAGTTCATGCCGACCCTTCCTTGGGGACCACGTCAAGGCGTCGGAGGCAACGCCAATGATCTGACCATTGAGTTGCCAAGACAACGAACGGGAGTCTGCTGTCGACGTAAACTCGATCTTCTGATTCTGATCAGGAATCTCCGGATCAATCGCCATCACAGAATCATTGACCGGATATAGAATCCGCGTCGTGTAAGGTCGCGGCACATCCTGAACATGGCTATGAGCTGGTTCGGTGCCGTCAATAAAGAGCTCGCGAACAATACCCTGCTTGAATGAAAAAGACATGGGCTTAGTGACGATGGCCAAGTCATTTGGAACATCAAATGAGGATGCTGAGTCACGATGCAAAAGATACATAATATCCGACCACATAGGACCGGCGCCAGCAACGCCAGTTAGATTCCACATTGACGCACCACTAAAATTCCCTACCCAAACGCCAACTGTATACTTATCCGAGAAACCAAGACACCAGTTATCGCGCATGTCCTTTGAAGTCCCGGTCTTCACCGCCGTGGCCATGGAGGTGTACAAAGAGCTATTAAGGCCAAAGGTCGAGGCTCGGGCTCCATTGTCAGACAGGATACTACGAATAATAACACTAGCCTCTCGAGAGAAAACCTCAACAGCAGCGGCTCTCGGTGAATTATCCTGCAAAAAACGCTGGGGACGATAGGTCCCAAGATTCGCCAGTGCTGCGTAAGCGGTCGTCAATTCGACCAACGAGATATCTGGTGTCCCAAGGGCTAAACCAGACCCATAAAAGTCCCCTTGTCTAAGATGAGATATCCCAAGCTTTCGCAGGATCTCTACAGCGTCATAAACTCCGATCATATCCACAACTCGCACCGCTGGGATATTCAACGATCCGGCTAGCGCATCGCGCACTGTTACTGGCCCACGAAATTCCTCGTCAAAA
>JBIKKO010000273.1:0-3427 GCA_044360315.1 Oligoflexales bacterium | reverse complement strand
ATATTCATTTGAGCCTTATCAGCCAAGCGCTTGATGCCAGATCCCATGCCATTTTAATCATGGACCAAGCGCCATGGCATTCAAATGCTAAAAAGGAACTCGTCGTTCCGAGTAACATCACGATTTTTGATCTGCCGCCATACAGCCCAGAACTAAATCCAGTAGAACGCTTGTGGCTCTGGCTAAAGGCACGACATCTTTCAAATCGAATCATCAAAAAAGGTGAAGACTTAATGGATATTGGATGTGAAATTTGGAATAGCTTGACCGCCGATGTTGTAAAATCAGTGTGTCATACTGGATACTTGGAACCGTTCACGAACTTATCGTAATCCGTATAAGTAGATATTTTCGAGAGGAAAAACGACCTGGCTATTGGCCATTAACTGGCTAATATTTCCAAAAAACTGCGGCCTAAAGCTCAATTTTGCAAGTAGATGACAGGGTTTTGAGATCCTTTTCTATTCGCTTAAGTCGTTTAACAATTGCCGACTTTTTCTTCTCGATTGTAGTGTCTTTTGACGAGTGGAGCTGAAGTTGCTTTGCGATGTCCCTGATCGATTTGAGGCGGTCGTTAGGGCTCTTCAATTCATCCGCGACAATACCCTGGTAGCGATCAGCGATCTTCCCCAGAGCCGACATATACTCGTCTCTCACTGTTTCTGTAGTAATTGCAGAGTACCGCAAGGTCATGCGATGGTCGTTATGACCCAGAATTTTCATTAGACCGACAAGGCTCATACCACCGTTGAGCATTGATGTTGCAAAGGTATGGCGTAGCCGATGAGTGTGAGCGGGGCCATGCAAATCCAGTCCATTGCAGGCGGATTTTAACGCCTTTGTATAGCAATCTCTTCTGGTTTTCACCCCTTTTGTGGTCGCAAGCAATGTTGCAGAGTTTTTCGGACGATCACTCTGTAAGTTTTTTATAATCCTGAGCGTCACCTCATCGATTGGCACCAGCCGTTCGCTGTTTAGCTTTCCTAGAGGCACCTTGAGGAAGTGTTGGTTGCCGTGGCTGTATTGCAGGCAATTGAATTCAAGGTTGATCAGTTCGCTGATTCTTAGGCCAGTACGTCTCATCAATAGTAGCCCTTGGGAGTATTGGTCTTTCGATTGCGATAATCGATCTTGAATCGCAGAATCGACCTCTTGCGGATATGGTCTCGGTAGGTAGCGAGGCAGTTTGGGAAAAGTTTCAGGTCTAATAAGGTTGTCGGCGTCTTCGTTCAAAAACCCGTGCTCTTTGAGCCATCGGAGATAAACCCGCAGGCAAACTAACGTGCCGTTTCTTGTTATCGCCTTTAATTCGCTGTTCTTCAGATGTAGTGCAAACTCCTCTAAATCAAATGGACTGAGTTTGATCAGTTCCCGTTGGCTTCTATCCAGCCATTTATAAAACCTTCTTAGGCTCGACTTGTAGAATTTCAGAGTTGCATCTTTTGACACGATGCTATGGTGTGCAAGGAATGTCTTGGCCTGCTCTGAAAGCTCAATAGGCTGAGGCTTTTTATCAAAAATCGATGGATCAAAGCTGACTACGTTCTTCCTATATAGAATGGCCAAGTACCTACGAAGAATGTTTTCTGAATTGCGAGCCGACGATGCCGAAATTTTGTCGAGACGAAAGTCGTGAAACTCCTGGATGTGAAAAGTATTCAAGTCCTCTGGTATTAAATTTTTTGAGTTTAGCCACGTGTGAAATACTCGGGCCATACTTGTCATGGAGGGAGACATCCCCTCTAAAAGCGGTCTGCAATTTTCTGGAATTGGGCAGTTTTTACGCGTCTCTCGCAGTGGTGCAGGATCAAAGGTTATTTGATTGGCCTGATACTGAAACTCCAGGTACGCAAGAAGTTGCAGTCGATAGACCGCTCCAGTTGATGGTGCGACGCTTTTAAAACGATCCTCTAAATGCTCGCTGAAAATGGTTGGTGAGAGGTCCTGCAATTCCAATTTATTGTCATTTAGCCATTGATGAAATTTTCTTACAGCTATGACTGCTGCCGAATTGCCTGTTGATGAGGTAATAAATGGAAGAGCTTGCTCTGGGATCGGCTTTGTATTCGGCTTGGGTTTGATGCGCAGTAACTTCGGGTTAAAGCCAATTTTCCCACGCTCAAAAAGGAAGTCTAAATAGGTTAGTAGCTGGCATTTGTAGACGTGACGCGTCCGATCAAGCAATGTCTTTTGCTCTAAAAAATTGAAAACGGCTCCCGGATCAATTTCTGAAATGCCGATTTTCAGACGTTCAATGTAGATGTGGAATTGCCGGACTTGAGTCCCGCAGCAGGATCCACGCTCAGTTGAAAGAAATATCTGCGCAATCGTGGGCAATTGACGATCAAAGTAAGCCATGAGATTAAAATATTTCGTCGAGATCGGATTTAACGTTGTTTAGGTCGGCATCAAGGCTATATTTATTTCTAATTGTTGCGCTTGCACGTTGAAATTCCTTGGTGATGTCATTCATCGATAAATTTATATATCCTAAGGTCGTTACAGCATTTGCATGCCCCATCATCTTTTGAAGAATCGGTAGCCTCACTCCATTGCGAGCCATGTCGGCACCAAACGTGTGGCGAAACCTATGAGCATTTGCACTAGGTACGCCTCGATGCTCCCTGCGATATCGAAATAAAATGCGGAGCCCCGCCGGGGTCATGGCTTTCCCCCGGCGAGGCCCCTGCAATACGACAAACAAATTGCTGCTGGGACAATTTTTGGGACGTTCAAGCTCCAAGTAGTCACCTATGGAGCGAGCCAAAATCGAAGGAATTGGCAGTTGTCGTTGCTTGTCTCCCTTTCCAGTGACTCTGACAAAGTGATCAATCAAATCGACATCATATGTGTGTAGCATCAGGACTTCCTGAGACCTGAGGCCACATAAAAGCATGAGATGGACGATGGCGATATCGCGGTATCGTCGAAGTGTTCCCAAAAATGCACAAACTTGCTCTTCAGTTAAAGGCTCAACTAAGGTTCGCGGCGTCTTTACACGAAGATTTAATTGACGTTTACTTTTTAGACGATGAAGCCCAAGGTTTTTATCCATGCCTCGGCCCTTGTAATGACCAGATGAAACTGTTGATCCGGCAGCAAGCGCTAAATCGTCGCCTGTGAGAAATTTGAAAAACTGTCGAATGGTGATCAGCTCGCGATTGATCGACTTTGGATTTGCGTTGAGAGATTTTTTATAAGCGATAAAGGCTAAAAGAGTCGTTTGATTCAATGCATAAACATCATACTTGGTGGACAAGAGCCACCGATACATTGTCAGCAGATCATATGCATAGGCGCGCAGTGTCGCAACGGATAAACCGCGAATTGAAAGCGCCGACAGAAATCGATTGAACTCATTCGCAAGGGGTTCACTTTCAACAAAAAATGGGCCCGAACTCTTAATCTTGAGATGCACGTTGCTACC
>JBIKKO010000272.1:0-3457 GCA_044360315.1 Oligoflexales bacterium | reverse complement strand
GAAGTCCGCCGGGCTTTAGCATCTGCATCGCTAGGATATTAAGATCTTTATAACCCCGACAAGCGCGATCAATTTGGGCACTGGATGAGACAAATTTTGGTGGATCTAAAATGATCATATCGAAGTGTTTACCAGCCGCACGAAACTCGCGGAGCAAAGCAAATACATCAGCACGTAGGAACTGATCTTCATCCATAGCAAAGCCGTTGATCTCAAGATTTCTTCTCGCAAGCACGAGAGCTGGAGCGCTTTCGTCGACATTGATCACGGTCTTAGCACCACCCCTCATCGCCGCGACAGCAAACCCACCTGAGAATGAAAAACAGTTCAACACGGAACGGGAAATCGCAAAACTGCGAATAATATCGCGATTATCTCTTTGATCTAAATAAAATCCAGTCTTGTGTCCTGCTTGGATATCCACTAGGAGGCGCATACCATTTTCCAAGATTTCAACTGGTCCTGTTTGACGATCACCGAACACGACCTCACAGCGTAGGGATAGACCCTCCTTCTCTCGAACGGCATCGTCGCTACGTTCCATAATCCCACGCGGCGCACAGGACTCACGTAGGACATCGATGATTTCCGAACGCCAGCGCTCCATACCAGCGGTCACAATCTGAAACGACAGCCAATCTCCATACCGATCCACGATCAATCCGGGTAGAAGATCTGCTTCATGTGCAATCAAACGCACACTATTAGTTTGACCAGACTCTAAGATAGGACGTCTTCTTTCGATCGCCTGCTGGATACGAGCTCTAATTAACTGAGCATCAACCATCTCAGTCTCTGACGTCGTGAGAACGCGGACACGAATCTGGGACAAAGGATTATAATAGCCGCGAGCAACAAACTTACGCTCGGAATCAAGAACATCAACCATCATCCCAGGCTCGAGATTTGACGGTTCCTTTTTGATCGCCCCACTAAAAATCCAGGGATGCCCCTGGCGAACCGGCTTATCCCGGCCTGGATTTAGAATCAATGTACCGTGCACGACAACTCCCCTGCGACCACAAACGGTCGACTGCAAACCATCTAACCGAAGAGGTGAGATCCCCTAGGGCACAAGCCCGAAAAAAAACAAACTCCTCCACCAAACCAAACAACCCGGTGATGCTAACCCCGAATTCGGGACACTGCCTTAAGCCATTTGTGCCACGATCACCTCACCTTAGTCAGCTGGTGTTTTGTAGCCCACCATTAATGAGAGATCTGAGAATCTTCATAAAACACGGGAATAGCGTCAAGTCCTCAATTTCATATGACGTTATGGCTTGCAGACAGGCCACTTCGTCGTCAGCCGTTGCTTTACATTGTCATCGCGTTTTCAGCACCTCGGGCGACGAGTTTCCGAGGAACTGTACCCAATCCTCGACACCCTTGTCGAGTTTTTTACACCCTACCCGTCTCGACTATCACGTTTCGACTCAGTTTTTGAGTGGCAGGGTGATGATATGCTAAAAAGCTCCGACTCGCTTCAACACGCGGTCCGTCATCCGGCGGGCCGTTTAACGTATGTACCGTGTCCTGCGAATCCGCCTTCCGCTTTTTGATTCCGAATTCGGCCCATTTAATAAGACAGCCGTGGAGGTTGATTGCTTTCTATTGACTTTCTATACGTACGTACATATGATATACACGTACGTACATAACCTTCCGAAAGGATCTTGAAATGCGTCTAACAGCTTCAAAATTACGCCAAGAAGTTTACAAAATTTTAGATGAAATCATACGAACCGGAAAACCTGCGGAAATTGAGCGCAATGGAAATTTGTTGAAAATTGTCTCTGTGAGCAAACGATATTCAAAACTTAGCAAACTAAAACCTCGAAAGCTTACAAACGAAAACTCCGACAATTTTGAACACATCGATTGGACAAAGGAATGGAAACCGCGATGATTCACTTTTTAGACACAAACGCCTGTATTTGGCTGTATCAAGGTGAGCTAGAAAAATTCAGCGAAAGCATAAAGTCTCGACTTGAGGATAATGATCTCTTCATTTCTCCTCTTGTGAAATTGGAGCTGCAACATCTATATGAGATAGAGCGCATTCGAGAGAAGGCTGACAAGGTTACGTCACAGCTCTATGATCTTATTGGTTTACAGATTCATAACATCCCATTGAATGTTTTGATTGAGCAATCTATGAGCGAGTCGTGGACAAGAGATCCATTTGATCGGCTGATTACATGTCATGCCAGAATTGAAAATGGCTATTTGATCACTCGAGATCAGCATATTCGCGCTAATTACAATAAAGCCTTGTGGTAATCTTAAGCAGTTTCATCGTTTTTTTAGTTGGGAGGGCCAAGTGAGTAGACCTCTTAGGTTACCCTAAGAGGCCCCTCCTAAGAACGGAGCATGCAGATTTCCCGCACTCCGCTCCCGATTTAACGGTGTGCCATTTTTTGAATTTTTTGTGGAATCTCTTTGATTAAGAGGATTGACTCTAGTTTTCTGATTTTACTAGACCTGCCTCCTTCATAATTTGTTCCAGATTGCTGTGGTATAAGTCTGGCGATTACAAACTCCGGGGGTGCGTTGACGCGTACTGGTAAAATACTTGTTCCCATCCCAATACTTACAAAAAACGAACCAAGTTCAAACTCAATCCATGGCCCCCGCCCCAACAGTCGCAAACATTCGATCGCCCAAATCTCCCTGGCCCAAGTCATGGTCACAAATCAGCGGCTAAGCTGCTGACGGTATAAATCTTCAGAGCCCAAGTATCGAAGCCCCAACAAATTGTACAAACATTTGCACAATTCAAACGATCGTTTGATTTTTACTCGTTTCCGTTTTATCATCGAATCCGATGATCCATGGGGAATTAGATGAAATCAATCCGAAGCCAACCCTCCAAAGCACGCAAAGCTCAACCATCCAAGACCCAGCAAAGCGCTCCCGATACACGCAAAGCACTGATGGACTCAGGCCTCCTACACTTTGGCGCCAGCGGTTTTCAAGCCGCTAGCGTCCACGACATTGCGCGAGATGCTGGTGTAAATGTCAGTCTCGTTAGTTACCATTTCGGCGGTAAGGAAGGCCTATTCAAGTCCTGCCTAGAGCGGGTCGGCGATGACCAACTCGAAGTTGCCATGCGCGTCCTTGCCAAACAACCAGCGTCTATAGATGAAGTACGGATTCGTCTAGAGATGTTTGTCGATGAGATGCTGTTGTACGGAATCACCCACCCCAATATCTTTACCATATTATACCGCGACTTAAATTCTGAGTTTCATTTGATTGAGGAGATTTTCAAAAAGACATTTTTGAAAGTCTTTCAGCTCCTTTGTCGTTTCTTGGAAACAGCAAGGGATCGAGAGCTATTAAGTAAATGGATCGACCCTCAGCTATCCGCCATGCAATTCATGGGGTCTGTCTGCCACACGCTGCGTACTGACCATATCAGAGAGAAGATTTTCAAGTTATCAATATCTGACCC
>JBIKKO010000114.1:0-10882 GCA_044360315.1 Oligoflexales bacterium | reverse complement strand
TGTGATTGATAAAACCTTGGGAGATGGGCTGCTCTGTTACTTTGGCTATAGAGTTGAAACTGACGAGACCGTGTCTGACCATCCCGAGCAAGCTGTGCGCTGTGCCGCGGAAATCCAGCGCAAGGTGCTAAGTGAGTGTCTTGATGCCATGAAGACTGGTGCGCCGTTATACCCTGTGAGAATCGGGCTGAATACCGCATCGTGCTACCTCGGAGATATTGGTTCTGGTCGCCGGATTGAGTTTACCGTGGTGGGAAATGGTGTGAATTTTGCAAAAAGATTGGAGGCCGCGTGTGATATTTTCAAGATCATGATTGGCTCTACGACCTACGACATGATCAAAGGACTAGAGCTGGCTCGCGCACAGGTCGTGAAAAAGCTTATAAAAATAAAACATCATCACGAGCTGATTGATGCTTACGAGGTGAGTCCTTTGGCCGATCGTAAGGAAGAGTGTGAACAGGTCATCAGTGCGTTTCGGTGGGCCTCCAGTCTTCATCGTGTGGTGGAACGTATGCCAGTTAAGGATTCCAGTAGCCTTAAAGTGATGACGCCATATGGTGAGCCTGAGGTCGTCAATTTTAGTGGCTCTGGGATAAGCCTATTGTTTTCACAGCCTTTGATGCTAGGAGAAGTCATCTCAATCATGATGGATAGTCGGAAGTCGGGTTTGGCCCGAGATCTTCAAGGGCTTGGATTGGTTGAGATTAAAGCTGAGATTCGCTGGCACTACCAGGATGCGCGTGGTTTTGTCCACGGTCTGATGTTTGTCGGGCTGTCTGAAGAACATCAGAAAGAATTCAAACGGCTTGTCGCACACTATGCATTTAGTAACGTCGGATTTGGGTCTGAGGGGGTCAATGATGACGTGGCGTCATAAGTGGTCAACTTCTGGGAGCATGTTCGCGTTGATGGGGTGGGTTATATGGCTCGCCATGGAGTCATCGTGCGCCCTTGGTGAGGACTATGGAAACGTGGCCTCATCACGCCAGATTGTAGCCGAAAGGCCTAATAGACCAAGGACATCGTTAGATTGGTTAACCTTCAAACAAACGGATCCCATGTTATCGCAGAACGAAGGCGTGGCAAATCCTCTCCAGAAGGATCGTGAGCGTTGGATTCTTGCAGCCGGATTTGGACTAGAAAGACCCCAGGCGTTCGATCTTGGGGTTTACGGTAAGGTGGGTAAGGCGACCGTGTTTGTCGCGTCGCGGCTAGCTATCTCAGACTATGATCGGCTGTACTGGGTGATGGTGCGCGTTTTAAGTGAAAAATATGGATGTTTCATTGTCCGTAAGGTGGGGCGTCGCAACAACATTGGTTTTGCATGTAGAGATGGTAGGACGGTTTTGATGCAACGAGACATATCGGGGGCATACGCTAAATTTGTCGGGTGGCAGTTTGATGAAGACGGCCGTGACGTTTTAATCACCCAGGCTGCTCGGGCAAGGCAAATGAGGTTTCAAAGGGCAAAGCTAAGAGCGGTGGCCCCGTAATACAGCTCGAACAGCTTAGGGAACAATAGCAAGAACAAGCAGCTAAGTTTTTAGGCTGTTGACATCGACAGATGTGAGCAATGTGGGGTCGATGTTTTTTGGTAGTCAAGGGTATAATGACGGCCTGACTTGGAAAAGGTGCAGACAAGGTGTCCGAATGACTTTGATTTTTGTTTTTTTCTAACCCAGAGGTGATTCCATCGTTGTCTCCAAGTAGCGACCCTTCAGCGACGTCTTATCAAGAGCCATCCTCGGACTCTGAATAGACTTGGCATTCTCGCCAAATAACTGTGAGTGCTGTAAAGTCATTTAAACCGGTGTCTAGAAACTATTTTAACGGGTGATTATAATATGTTATATTGATTCCTACGTTTTCCGGGGGAATAAACAGGGATTTAATACACTTTTTCGGGGGAAACGATGCGAAGAACCATCGAATCAAGCTTAAAGTCTTGGAAACACAGCCTAAATCGGAAGCCTCTCATCGTCCGAGGGGCCCGTCAAGTAGGCAAAACGTATGCCCTAAAAGAATTCGGGCATAAAAACTACTCGGACGTCGCTTATTTTAATTTTGAAAGGCAAAGAGATCTTGCCGAGGTCTTTTTAATCAACCTGGACGTTAAACGCATTCTTCAGGTTCTATCTGCAGTCCACGGTCGAACCATTGAACCTGAAAAAACGCTCATCATTTTTGATGAAATTCAGGCCTCCGGCGAGGCTTTGACGAGCCTAAAATACTTTGCCGAAGAGGCTCCCGGTTATCACATCGCCGCAGCTGGTTCACTGCTTGGAGTCAAGCTTGGTCAAGAAAGGTCCTTCCCAGTAGGGAAGGTCAATTTTCTCAATCTTCACCCTATGACCTTGAGAGAGTTTTTGCTGGTTAGTGATGAGGCTTCGCTGGTTGACGCCATAGAACACAATAATGTAAATAGACAGGTGCCAGACGTCATTCACAATAAATTGTTACACCAAATCCGCTCTTATCTCATGGTAGGAGGGATGCCTGAGGCTGTGAAAACATGGTTTTTGTCTAATGATTTTGATGAAGTGCGGCAGGTTCAATCGGAAATCCTCACGTCCTATCAAAATGATTTTCAAAAACATGCTTCCAGAATAGATGCCATCCGGATTCAAAGTGTTTGGGATTCTATCCCCCTACAGATTGCCCGTGAGAATAAAAAATTCAAGTATAGCGATGTTAAAAAAGGTGGCCGATCTGGAGAGTTTGAGATTGCGCTACATTGGCTTGAATCGGCGGGGCTAGTTCTGAAGACCAGTCACGTCTCATCTGGTCGAAGGCCGCTCAGCGCCTATATTGATCAATCTCATTTTAAGCTATATGCGCTTGACGTTGGGCTACTTGCGGCACAGCTTCGAATTTCACCACGAGCATTTTTATTGTCAGACAAGATCTTCGACGAATTTAATGGTGCTTTTACAGAGAACTTAGTGGCGCAAGAGCTTGCAGCGCGGGAGTTGCACTTATTTTACTGGTCAAGTGAACATGAGGCAGAGGTCGATTTCCTTATCGAGATTGGCGATAGCGTTATCCCACTTGAGGTGAAAGCTGGTGCCTCGCGCAAAACAAAAAGTCTCCGTGTCTTCGAAAAGAAATTTCAGCCAAAAACACTGTACAGAACGACAGCCCTTAACTTTCGTCTCGATGGCGGAATTCAAAACATCCCGCTCTATGCTCTCGGTAACTTCGTAGACAACCAATTAAAAGATCATTAATGGCAGGGCATTTCGGATATTTATGATTCCTACGGCGATCAAAGACAACACTTTGGAACGACTGATTTCGCTATGGCTGACCGGTCCCATCGGTGGAATTTGTTTTCGTCGTTTCAATGGTTGGCGTTGGGCGTGATGTAGTCTTGGCACTTCCCGGTGACTATTTACTAGGGGAAGGTAAGTTCTTGATCTCCGTCGTGCCTGGCGACGCTGGGGACGATAAAATTAAGGCTTCCAGGGCAAAGCTAAGAGCGGTTGGTCCGTAATACAGCTCGCACAGGGCTCGCGTCGAACCCTTTCAAACGCAGTGGCAGGGCAATCAGCTCGTAGAAGCCATCATCGATTTGGCTTAAAACCAATCCTTCAAGGTTAAGCATATTGTGTTTGCGGAGTGTCTGATGGGCCGGAAGGTTTTTTGATGAAAACGGGTCAACCGAGGGCGTGTCAATTCCCACTAAAATAACGCCAGCACGCCCGAGGGCATCGATGGCCTCAGGTGTGAATGCTGTAAAGTCAGTGTTAAACTGCGTTGGGTCTGGAAATGAATCGGTACGAAACAATACACGTTTAGCTTGAGAAGAAATCGGAACCAAACAGTCTTCGGCTGTGATCATTGACTTGCCTGTGACCGTGTGGACATAGCATCGGCCGATGTATGGAAGCAGCGGCACAAGGTCAATGGTGGCTCCTGCACTGTCGAAGTGCCGTGGAGCATCGGCATGGGCGCCAAGGTGCACGGTAGCGATTAGAGTGGAAAGGTCAATATTGGAGCCTTGGCTTATATCACAAAGGACTTTTCTCTCTAACGCAGTGTCTCCTGGCCAAACGGCTAGGGAACTGCAGACGGAGGGCGAGATATCAATAATGATATGATCGATGTCCTTAGCCGTACGTTTGGTTTTATTGCGGATAAACTCTCGCGTGTGTCGAAGAAATCCGCGTTTGATGAGATGTTGCTTGAGCTCTGTGTGATTGGAGTTTTTTTTCATTGTGTCTCTTATAAAAAATCTTAGTTAACGAGTGATTGGATGTCGTGTACCGCATCCATGTAGGCTTTGCGAAGCTCTAACTCGTTTGCGGAGGCCAGCGACTGGTTCCAGACGGACCATCGGCCATTGATCATGACATGGGTCACATCTCTCGACCCCATGGAGTAAATAACGTTAGCTAACGGCTCTTGTGCTGGGTAAGAACTCAGAGATTGCTTTAAGATGACAAGGTCGGCAAGTTTTCCTGGCTCCAGTGTGCCCAGGTCAGTACTTCGACCGACCAGGGCCGCAGGAATCGTTGTGGCCATCGCTAACAGGTGATCCGGACTTAGGTATTGTTGAGGGATCTGACGATCTTTGGCAAGTAGGCCTGCAAACTTCATGTCTTGTAGGATGTCAGCACTGTCGTTGCTTGCGGCGCAGTCTGAACCAAGGGCAAGTGGTATACCTAGTTCGCAAAAGTCTTTGATGGGTGCAAGTTTGTCATAAAGAATGGTTGAAGTAGGGCAGTAGCCAATTGTTGCTCCTGACTTTTTGATGATGGCAAGGTCGTCGTGATTGGCGCTGGTTAGGTGAACGATCAGAGATGATGCTGTGAGCGCTCCAGCTTTGGCCGCATAGGTAACAGGACTCATGCCGTCTCGGGCCATAACGCGGGAATGTTCGCCCTGAGTCTGAGAGAGGTGCATGTGTAAAGGGAGGTTGTTGGCGTGAGCATACGCGGCGCATTCCTTTAACAATGCAAAAGAAACGGTGTCTGCAGCGTGGGGAGCAACCATGTGGCTGATTAAGGGACCAAACGATGACCCCTCGATCAGTGCTCGCGCACGGTCCCAGCTTTCACGGCCAGGGAATGCTCCGCCAAGATCTGCAACGGTTTCACCAATCCAGGCGCGCACACCAAGACGTTCAAATGCTTTACCGATGCCTTGGCTAAAGTAGTAGTGGTCAATAAAGGACGTGACGCCAGATCGAAGTCCGTCATAAATATAGGAATAAGAGAGAGGCTCTAGATGAGACGAACGTAGGTTTTTCTCCGCGGGGAATAAAAACGATTCAATCATGTTGGTTTTACCATGGCCAAGTCCACGGAAAAATCCCATGGCAACGTGGGAATGTGCATTGAACATTCCTGGCATGACCACGCTGTGGCTAGCGTCTATGACCGCGATGCCAGGAGCTAGCGCTCTGACGGTATCAAAGTCGCCGGTGGCTAAGATTTTGTCGCCTTTGATATGAATGGCGCCATTTTCAATCACGGGTAAAAATGGCCCAGGGATCAATGTGCAGTGAGCGATCACGACCTCGGCTTGTTTGGGGACTTGAGGTGAAGTGAGGGAGTATTGATCGGTCACGTTGAGAATCCTTAAAAGAGGTTGCTTAAGAAAAAGGATAAACGTTCAAAGATCTGGATGTCCAGATCCAAAATTTAATGAGAGGCTCACTGGTTTGGGATGTTGGCGCGTTGAGTGAAAAGAAAAACGGCCACATCAGTCTGATGTGGCCGTTTCCCAGGTTTCCTGAATCCACAAGTGAAGCGAGTCCCGAGGGCATGACACTTCATGTTGAGGAGATGTAGGTGATCTAAGCCGCCTTACTTCGAGAGATGCCGTCAGGCACTACTTGATTTTGGCTTCTTTGAATACGACATGCTTGCGTGCTTTAGGGTCGTATTTGCGCAGCTCAAGCTTGTCTTTGCCCTTTTTCTTGTTGGTGGTGTAGAAGTATCCTGTTCCAGCTGTTGAGACAAGGCGGATAAGTTCTCTTGCGCCTGCTTTTGCCATGATTCGTCCCCTCAATTCAATTCGCAGGATCGCCACGATCCTGAAGTTAAGCGAGGAGGGGTTTTAACAAAATATTCGATGGATTGTCCAACAGTTTTTTGGACTTGGGTCTGATATTTTTTCTGCGTGCGGTTTCCGGTTGGGAGTCGCTTTTAGGATTGCCTAAGTTATTTGAAAACCTTAGTATTATAATTAGGTTATCGCAAATTACGAGTGCTCTGCCGCCTTTCAAAGCAAGCCGACATCCGCGGGTATAGGCCCCGCGGGATTAGCTGTGAGACCTCGACCCTTGGGGGGTTTTGGCTCCAAGTGATTGGTTTATCGGGCCAGCTGTTGTGTCGCTTGTTTGGTAGAGTGGTGTGTGAAGATTGATCAGAGGCCGAGGCCTTAGGGTGGAGTTGGGTGGGTAACGTGTTCATCATGATGGTCTTGTTGTGCTCTATGATAGGGACTGCCAGTGCCAATCCCCTTGCCCTGAGGCGGTCGGTGTTCCGTATAGAAACTACGGGCCAAGAGCGAAATTTTATAAATCCCTGGAAGCTTGAAGCACCTGAGATGTGGTCTGGCAGTGGGTTTTATATCGGTAGCGGACGGATTTTAACTAATGCCCATGTTGTAGCCAATGGCAGTTCAATAACGGTGCAACGGGATGGTGATGCTCGCAAAGTGCCCGCGTACGTGGAGTTTATTGGCCATGATGTGGACCTTGCCATTCTTGGGGTTCAAGACGAACGGTATCTTAAAAACGTTGAAGCGTTGTCGTTTGGCTCAGTGCCTAGGCTTAGGTCTCCGGTTACAACCGTCGGTTACCCTCTTGGCGGTGATCAAATTTCCATGACTGATGGGGTCGTAAACCGAATCAGCTACCAGACGTATGTTCATACGGATGCTGATGCGCATCTGCTGATTCAGGTCGATTCAGCCATCAATCCTGGTAATAGTGGAGGACCAGTGTTTCAGGGCCGTAATGTCGTTGGGGTTGCCTTTCAAGCCTTAACGCGAGCTCAAAGTGCAGGATTTATTATTCCTGTACCGGTTGTGGAACGCTTTTTAAATGATTGTGAAGATGGGCGCTATGACGGCGTTCCAAAGTGGGGTGTTGAGTCGCAGGATTTGGTGTTTAACAATCGAATGGCGTCCTCGTTTTATCGGATCCCACAAAAAGAACGGCGCGGTGTGCTCGTGTCTCGTGTGCATCCTTGGTCCCCTGCGCACGGGCTGTTGCGTCCAGGGGATGTTTTGCTGTCCATTGCTGGTAAAGATGTTGGTGTGGATGGTCGTATTGCCTTTGAAGGAGAGCGTGTTGATTATGAGGTGCTTTACGATTTTCGTTTGATTGGCGATAAAGTCAGGTTAGAGGTGCTTCGTGATGGCGTTGTGATTGACGTCGTCATAGAGGCCGGTCGTGGTAAACCGCATCAGTATTCAGGTCGAGTTTTTTCGCGAAGGCCGCGTTACACAGTCTTTGGTGGTATCGTCTTTACAGCTTTGACCCTATCGATTATGGAGGCTTTTGGCGAGACTTGGGAAAAACGTGCGCCGCTCATTTTACGCTACCTTGTGCGTCACCCCTTTGACCTTGATGAGGTGAAAGACAGAGAAGAAGTGGTGATTGTGAGTGACATTCTTGTCAACAAAGCTAATTCTTTCGTCGAGATTGGCAGTAGTCCGGTGGTGGACAAGGTCAATGGTAAAAGGATTAAATCGCTTCGTATGTTGCATGAAATATTAACCAACGCGTCTGAGGATTCCCTGCGAATTGATTTTTTGTTTGATCGAGTTCCATGGGTCATGAGTCGGTCGGAGCTTCAGGCGGTACATGACGAAACAAACAAGCGTTATGGCGTCGTGCCGTCGTTTTGGCTGGAGTCCTATGCAGTGGATGCAGCAGTGAGTCGAGGCTCTAACCCATGATGAAGACTTTATTGATCTGTCTAACGCTGGTTCTGACGCTAGCTTCCAAGCCCCTTTTGCGCAGCCCTTCGAAGCAAGCTGCTGCTAAGGCAGGTGCAGAGCTCGAGCGTAGTGTTCTCAACTTAACGATCACTCGAGCTGTTCCAGATCCCGAGGCGCCTTGGTCCAAACAAAATATTGACATGACCGGCCATGCGGGTGTTGTTGTTGGAGAGAACCGGGTCCTCACCCAGGCGTCTATTGTCGCTAATGCCGTCTATATACAAGCGCAAAAAGTTGATGATGTAGAGAAGGTTCCCATGCGCGTTGTGTTTGCCGACTTTGAGGCTAACCTAGCATTGTTGGAGTCCGCAGAAGGGGCAAAGTTGTCGGGCGTAAAGATATTACCCATAGCCGGTGATATCGTCGTGGGTAGCGATGTGGCAATGGTTTCGATTGAAAACGAGCGGCAGTTGCGTCGCGTTGAGGGGCGCGTGATGGACGTTCGCTTGCGTGAGGGCGCTGTGGGCGGTGTGCTGGTACCTATGTACACGCTGACTGGCGCGAACCGAGCGGCCTGTAAATCCGATCCGATTGTCAAACACAATTCTTTGATTGGGCTATGTGTGGTTACTATTGATAATCAGTCCCAGGTGTTGACGTCAGGAGTGATTGCGCATTTTTTGAATGATAAATTAACCGCAGCTGAGTACCGCGGGTTTGGGGCCCTCGGCTTGCACCTACACCCAGTCCGAAGTCCTTGGCATCGGGGAGTTTTGGGTGTGGCGTCTGGCAAAGGTGCTCTTCGAGTGTCAGGTGTGATGGAGACAAGTCCGTTTGGTGACTGCATTAGAGTTGATGATGTTTTGCAGGGGGTTGATGACATTTCTGTGGATCATCGTGGTTTCTTTAAGCACTCTCAGTGGGGAATGATGCCGATTGGGCATTATGTCTCAACCAAATATGCGGGAGACATGGTCACTCTAAAGTATCAACGAAGCTCGAAGCCTGAAAGCTGTACGCGCGTCTTGCGGCGTTACTCGGCCCAAGACCGTCAGGTTCCTGGACCCTCGAGTCAGGCAACACTCCCGCATCTTATTTTTGGCGGCTTGGTTTTTCAGGAGTTAACTCTAGAATACCTATCTTTATTCGGGCGTGACTGGCATAGCAACGCACCGTTGCCGTTACTTTTTCTTAATGCGCAGATGAATGACCCAACCTTAACCCGCAGACGCTACTTGATTTTAACCGATGTGCTTGCTGATGAATTTAATACTGGCTATGAAAAGATGCGGCACGTCGTCCTAGATGAGGTGAACGGGCGCGCGGTTAATTCCATTGAGGAGCTCAAGATTCAGCTTAAACTACCGGGCATTAGGCGCTCGGGGATGGAGTTTGCTCAGTTTGTTTTTAATAACGGGGCGCAGATAGTTTTGCCCTATGATGGCTTGCCTGCGATCCATAAGCGGATTGCGAAAGCGTATTCAGTGAGTCAACCCTCGAGTTTTTTTGCACGATAGGATTGGCGCAGTGACGTTAAACATGGAAAATCCAGTGATCCGTCGTCTCGTTGAGGGTGGCGTCATGTTTTCTGTCCATCATTTTGAATATCAGTTAGGTGGGGGCACCGAGAGGTCGAGTCGCTGCCTGGGGATCGATGAACATGCCGTGGTTAAAACGTTGGTGTTTGAGGATGAGGCTCGCCAACCCTTGGTGGTCCTGATGCACGGAGATTGTAAGGTTGACACGGCAAAGTTGGCTGAACGATCCGGCGTGTCTAAAATCTGGGCATGCGCGCCCCCGGTCGCTGAAAAACTCAGCGGTTGGCCGGTTGGAGCTACAAATCCCTTCGTCCTAAAAACAGAGATGCCGGTTTTTTTACAAGAGACGGTGCTTGAACTTAAGACTATGTACATTAATGGTGGGGGGCGCGGCCTTTTAGTCGCTCTCTCACCGACGGACTTTCTTAAAGTTGTGAACGTGCGGCTTGTGCGTTGTGCGAAAGAAAAGCCTATGGTAGGCTCTAAAGCTCCTTAATCTTGAGTAGAGGTGTGTGTTATATGAAGTCGCTGCGCTGGCGTTTGATGGTGATCGCGGGTTTGACCCTGTTCTCAATTTACATTCTTGTTCCCACTGGGATCTATTTGTCTCAGCCCGCTGATCTGCGAAATGATCAGGAGCACATGGGAAAAGTGACCCCATCGTGGTTACCCAAGGGCCATCTGAATCTGGGGCTAGACCTTCAAGGTGGTGTTCAACTGGTTCTTGGCGTCAACCTAACGCAGGCGGTTGAGAATCGCCTAGCAAGAATTGGGACAGACGTCGGACACTGGGCTGATCAAAAAGACAAGCCCACTGGAATCAAAACAGCGTACGTCGTTAAAGGCGAGACAAAACTTCGCGTTGAAACCACGCCAGAAGCCGATAAATCACTAATAGTCACGGCGGTCGACAAAGAATACCCGTCGTTGCAGAGGTCTTCAAGTGAAGGCACTTACATTGACTTCATTTTCCGGGGCGACCAAATTCAGACCATTAAAGACGGTGCTCTTGAACAGGCAGAGCGCGTCGTTCGGAGCCGTGTTGACAAATGGGGCGTTACAGAGCCGGTGATTAACCGCAGGTCGGACGGTTCAATCATTGCCCAGCTGCCCGGGTTTAAGGATCCTGAAAAGGCCAAAGAGCTTCTCGGTCGAACAGCCCAGCTCAAGTTTAAAATCGTTGATGATGAGTTTCGGGGGTTAGAGGAGTTAGCTTCAAAATTGCCTCCTGAAGTGCAGCTTGATCGCGCCTATGGGGTGTCGCTTGTAAGCGAAAATCGAGAAAAGATTTTTGAGTTAACAAAAGGCCTAATTCCCACAGATCGGGAGTTACTTCTTGGCCGCGAACTCCTAGCCGGTGGCAAACAAAGATTTCGTTCTTACGTCGTGATGGCTGCAACCGAAATCACGGGGGATGATGTTGTTGATGCAGTTGCGACGATGAA
>JBIKKO010000271.1:0-3474 GCA_044360315.1 Oligoflexales bacterium | reverse complement strand
GCTGCCATTAAAGCCACAGACACTTGTTCTCCACTCGCAACAGCCATATCGTAAGCTTTAGCGGGTGCAGATGAATTAACCTCTCTCACTAGGGCCACTAAGCGATTGGTTTCGCCAGTCATCGCACTAACGACAACCGCCAAGCGTGTCCATCCCTCTTGATATTGGCTCACAATCCGGCGCGCGACATGTTTGATCCGCTCGGTTGACCCAACTGAGGTTCCACCATATTTTTGAACGACAGGAGCTGTTTTGTGTAATTGACTGTACATCCCCCTACCATACTCACTTCGTAGGCAGTGGGCAAATAATTTTATACTTACAAATCTCTGATAAACACGCAGTGCGTCATAGTTACTTCTTCTTGCAGAAACCTTGAATGCAAGTTCCCGATGACTCTTTGCAATCCTTGTTGGATTTACATGCGACCTGTTCGCAAACCTGTTCGGAGCAAGTCGTGATGCCATCCGAACAAACGGTTTTCTTTAAATAACAGATGCAATGATTTCCGCTTTTTGGATTTCCTGCATCATCGACACATGAGGATGCAGCCTGTTCCAATTGCTCAGTCTGCGCCAATGCTGGAAGTGACCATGTAAAGAGTGCAATCAAAAGAAGACATAACTTCATAGGGGACGTCCTTTTTTTAAATGTTTTCCCTTTAGAATATCAGATCGACAAACACATAAAGAACTCTGAGCTGAATAAAAGCTGCGCAAGCTAGTTGTGCCCTCGCCGTCAAACCCATAAAAACCCCTGCTACTGTTTAATTTAACAAAAAAATTGGACCAATAGAGCTCAAAGCCAAGACCAACCCACCACAACAAGGAGTGCAAAGTCATGAATTTATTGATAATTTTTTTTTAATTTATAAATGACACAGGTTAGCTAGAGTTCAAATGAGCTGTAAGGTACTGAAATCACAACTGATTAATTTTTAACCTCAAAGTATTCGAGGATTAAATTGGCAGTTGCTACCTTATCTTTAAGCAACCAGACACGCTCGAATCCACTTCTAAAAAGAGTTTTCACGCAATGGTTGTGCCTATTGTACCTGCAATAGGAAGCGGATCTTTGTCATTGTGAATATCGAAAAAAAAGAGACTAGGCTAGGCTTCTTTGCTCGTTGCCGCTTCCTGTGCTCCATTTTGGAGAGCCCCTCCACCCCAACCCAAAAAACAATTTTTGGGCCGTCTCAGCCGTAAGCTTAGTCTCTCGATAATCACAACGACGCCCAGTAGCCGGGGCCGATGATTCCCAAAGGGATCATCGGCTCTTCCTCTTTACGCGGTGAGATCAATGATGACAAATTGGCGTGAGACGGCAGACCTAACCACCGCTTGATGCCATCATCAGCGACCTACCTTCGAGATCTGAGCCATTGAACTCAAAGAAAAAAAGTCCCGGCGCTTGAGGGCTCCAGGACTTCGCATAAAACGGTCTTTTTCTAGATTAGTCTACCTTCAAGAACTGATTGACCGCATTACCATCAAGCGCGCGAACATGAAGTAAGTACTCACCTTGATTCAAATCACCGCCAAACTTGGTGCGATACTCGAAACGATTATTAACAGCACCGCGACACTCATCGCCATAAACGATTTTAGTGATAGGCTGAACGACGATCGTCTTATCAGAACCAACATAAGACTTCACGTCGTCAAATTTTACGCAACCATCAAGTAGATATGGATGCTGACCCTTGAGCACGATCTCGCGAGCGCCGTCTACACCTGCCTCAATACTAACTGCATTAACGGCCGCATAAAGAAAATCATCTGCATCTGGTCTCGTGGATTTTGCAACCCTCAACATAGATGACTCCACGTCTGGACGGTCAGCAACCGCGATTGAGTAGCTTCCCGATGCCAAGTGCCGATCCAATTCAACACTCTTGATAAATGGAGTAATCATCTGAATACAAGTAGACCCTGCATAATAAAAAGCTTGCGCCTTTAGGGTCAACTTCTTCGTCGCCTCGTCGATGGACGCACTTACAGGCCCCATCTTGTAGCAACTACTATTAAAATGACCATGCACAATGACTTCGACCTTGTCATTGTCATCGAAACCAGCCGGTACAAACACTTTCTCAACGGGTGCGGGAACTAGCACTGGATTATCAGCCAACGCCACACCAGACATGCCCGCAACAGCAACGCTCATCAACACCTTGTTCATCATGATAAATTCCTCCGGTTCTTGTCTAATCAACCTGATCAGACGATTTAATTTTTGGGCTTTCACCCGATGCTCACGAAGTTGCATACATCGTGCCAATGTCACTCAAGGGGTTTCTACTACTGAGAGGGCCCCTATTACCAGTGAAACTTACTCTCCTTGTCCTATTTTTTAATCAGAACGAGTGTGCGATCTAGTACGGCTCGACCCGCTTTCCAGTGGCAAATCACACATCTGGCAGAAATCTCAGTGCTGCATCGAACTCTTTGCGATCAATCAGCGAAAACCTAAGCGGATTTTTATTGACAAAAGACCAATGACACAGACTGACATGCTCAACCTATACTATAACTTGTTTTTAAGTCAACAGGCTGACGGCTGTTAACAGCAGGCTATCGCAAACCTGATCGCTCCACAGTAACCACTATTCATTCGCGTCTTAAAGAGCTGTCAAGGTCTTTCAACCTTGTGCTTAACCACCAGCATACCCAAGCAGCTGCGCATACGGCCTTCTTTCGATCTGAGCCAAAGTAAGTTAGAATTAAATTGTATATTTAATCTGGAGGCCTGTGATGCGACAGTTTATCTTAGGGATTTGTTCCTCGGTCATCTCTACTGCAGCGCTAGCGGATGGCAATCTTTTATGTAATTTCTATGTATATGCAGGAGTGCCTTTTGTCTCAGTGTCCATGACACTAGAGCCTACTGGTCGAATAGCGCCTGCTGCTCAAATCACACACTATGGCTCGACATGGAACACGACCGTCAAAGAAAACCCTACGCATCCCAACCAGTTGTTCAATCTAGTCATGGATGCTGATAAACCTGGAAGCGAATTATTTATAGAAATTTTCAAGGATACGGCGCCCAACTCTCCATCCTCGCACAGCGCAAAGTTTATCAATCCAAACTCTCCGGTCATGAAAGAAATGAATGGCCATTGTGATGCTAAGAGTTAAGACGAAAATCGGCATACCTCTAGGATGTCAGGTAATACGGATTACGAAAAGTTCGTGAATGGCTTCAAGTATGCGGTATGACAAACTGATTTTACAAGGTCCTGATTCAGCGAATTCCAAATCTGGCAGCCAATTTCCATTAAGTCTTCGCCCTTTTTGATGATCCGATTTGAAAGATGGTGCTCCTTCAGCCACAGCCACAAGCGTTCCACCGGATTTAGTTCCGGGCTGTAGGGCGGCAGGTCTAGAATCGTGATGTTGCTTGGGACAACAAGTTCAGTCTTTGCATTTGAATGCCATGGTGCTTGATCCATGATTACGACTGCATGCGATC
>JBIKKO010000113.1:0-10942 GCA_044360315.1 Oligoflexales bacterium | reverse complement strand
TTGAAGTTGAAAAACCGGTGCAAGCTCCCGTAAGTCAACCAGTCGAAAAACCAGCTCCAAAAATTGCAGCTGTGACACCACCGGCACCAGTCTCTGGGCCTGCCGCTACTGCTACTGTGGCTCCCGAGGAGGCGCCGAAACGTGTGACTAGACCGCCTTCAAGTGGTGGTGCGACGATCGTTCGTCGCGCCTCACCCGAGGAGATTGAAGCGCAAAAACGTAAGGAGCAGGAAGCAGCTGAAGCAGCACAAGGTAATCGAACTGTTCGTCGCGAAGATAATCGTGGTGTTCGCGTGAGTGGCATGGGTCTTTTGTCGTCTCGTACGCGAGGCGGTCAGGAATCAGGTCGAGGTGCTCGTGACTTTGGTCCAGCTCCCGGTATTGCTCCTGAGATTCCGTTGCCAACAGATGAGTGGACCGGGCGCAAAGAGCGCGGCCGCATTGATGCCGTCCAAGAAGAAGAGGAACCGGCAGGTAAGCCGTCAGCTAAGGTAGCGAAACAAAAACGGGCTAATCTTAACTTAAGGACTTTGCTAAGCCAATTCGAGGAATCCGATGAGGTGACCGAGGAGCCTGAGGAGGAAGTGCAGTCCCGGGTTTTTACTCCCGCAGCTCAGCGTAATCGTCGAGACTTCAAACGTAGAAAAGATTTAAAGAAAACGCAAATCACGACCCCACGCGCCCAGTACCGGGTTATTGAGATGGAAGGCACCATAACCGTGGCGGAGCTTGGTCGTCAGCTTGCGGTCAAGGCTGGCGATGTCATTAAAAAGTTAATGACGATGGGCCTCATGGTTACGATGAACCAGGAGCTCGATGTGGATACCGCCACATTGATTGCAAGTGAATATGGATTTGAATTGAAGAACAAAGAAAAGACCGCCGAAGAGGTGTTGTCAAAGGTCGTGTCGTCAGCGGTTTCCGGGGAGTCGTCTGAACGCCCACCGATTGTGACCATCATGGGTCACGTCGACCACGGAAAGACGTCGTTGCTCGACGCGATTCGTTCTGCAAAAGTTGCCGCAGGCGAAGCTGGGGGTATTACGCAACACATAGGCGCGTACACGGTTGATTATAACCAGAGGAAGATTGCATTTTTAGATACACCTGGTCACGAGGCCTTCTCGTCGATGCGTTCTCGAGGGGCAAGTTTGACTGATATTGTTGTCCTTGTTGTTGCGGCCGATGACGGTGTGATGCCACAAACGGTTGAGGCGATAAATCACGCGAAAGCCGCTGGTGTACCAATCATTGTCGCCGTCAATAAAATTGATAAGCCTTCAACAAATCTTGATCGCCTGTATAGTCAGCTAGCAGAACATGGTATCCAGTCAGAAGAATGGGGTGGCGAAAACCAATTCGTCAAAACATCGGCTTTACAAAAGATTGGTATCGATGACCTGTTGGAGGCGATTGTTCTTCAGGCGGAAGTGCTTGATCTCAAAGCCCATCACGATGGACCGGCCACGGGAGCTGTGGTCGAAGCCCACTTGGATAAAGGTCGAGGACCTGTGGCTACAATTATGGTCCAAACCGGAACTTTGGAGGTTGGTCAGTATATTGTTGCAGGTCGTGAATTTGGTCGGGTCAGAGCGATGGTCGATCATCGAGGTGAGAAGATCGCTAAAGCGGGTCCATCGACGCCAGTTGAAGTTGTTGGCCTCGGTGGCGTGCCGGGTGCGGGCGACAAGGTTAACATGGTTGCCGACGAGCGAACCGCTAGGGAGGTTGTCGCACTGCGCGATGAGCAGGAACGTAAGCGACATACTGGCAAGTCCAGTGCTGCAAGCCTTGCAGATCTTCTTGCGAAGGTTCAAATGAGTGACCGTCCTGAACTTGCTGTTATCGTGAAAGCGGATGTTCAAGGATCGTTGGAAGCTGTGTGTGAGGCTGTTTCTAAGCTGTCGGGAGATAAGGTTCGCAACCGGATCGTACACAAGGCGGTTGGTGGAGTTAGTGAAAGTGATCTTACGCTGGGCATGACAACCGGTGCGGTGATTGTTGGATTTAACGTACGAGCTGCCCGAGGTTTAGATGATATTGCAGAAAAAAATGGTGTGGTCGTCCGATACTTCTCGATCATTTACGAGCTGGTAGATGCTGTAAAAGCGATTATGGCAGGTAAATTACCTCCTATTGTTACAGAGAACGTTATTGGTCATGCCGAAGTTCGACAGACGATCAATGTGCCAAAGATTGGAACAATCGCTGGCTCTGCAGTTCTCGATGGCAAGATCACCCGTCAGTCAAAACTTCGATTGATCCGTGATAGTGTCGTGATTTACAACGGAAGGATATCTTCGCTGCGACGCTTCAAAGACGACGTGCGTGAGGTTGCTCAGGGATATGAGTGTGGAATTGGTATTGATGGTTACGCTGATATTCGTATCGGAGATGTGATCGAAGCGTACGAGCTTCAAGAAACAGCGCCAACGCTCTAATAATCCACGGATAGCAAGGGATCGGTATGGGTCTGCGAAAAGAAAGAATGGGTGATGAAATTCGTGATATTATAGCAGCCTGCCTTACAGGTGGGCAGCTTAATGATCCGCGCTTGGAGTTTGTCACGATCACTGCTGTAAAGCTTAGCCCAGATCTTCAGTTGGCCTCTGTTCAATTTCGGATTCTAGATCAATCTAAACAGGAAGACACCAGAAAAGCCCTGGAACGGGCCTCTGGTATCTTTCGTTCCAAGATGTCGAAAGCCTTGGACGTACGCCGAGTCCCAGAGTTGAGATTTTTCTTTGATACTTCTGTAGAGCGCGGCGCTACGGTGGATGCCATGCTAGATCTCATTCGAAAAGAACGAAAAGACGATTGATCAAACATGACAGTGGTTCGTGAAAGCGCAAAATTGCCGGATGTGTCAGGCCTGATTCCTGTATTCAAACCGACTGGGCTGACATCGAAGGATGTCAGCCGCCTGATTATGAAAAGATTCGGTAGACTCAAAATCGGTCATGTTGGCACCCTTGATCCAGATGCTGACGGTGTGTTGCCTATTCTGATTGGTCGAGGGACAAAGCTTCAAGATTATCTGCTAAAAACTCCTAAAGCCTATTCGTTCGAGCTTACATTGGGTAGCTTCACAGATACGATGGATGCCTCTGGTACCGTACTCCTATCACGCCCTTGGGAACATGTCACAAAAGATGCTGTGGCTGCAGTTTTAGGTTCATTCCTTGGGCCATTACGGCAGATTCCTCCGGCTTTTTCTGCTGTGAAGTATCGGGGGAAAGAATTGTACAAATATGCTAGAGCTGGCAAAACTGCTGAAGATTTGCCGCTAGAGGATCTTCAGCGGGATATCGAAATTTATAGCCTGGCTATGGAATATATAGAGGGTCCGCGCATTGGGCTTACCGTTCACTGTAGCAAGGGCACTTACGTCCGAGTCTTAGCCACCGATATAGCTAAATTACTGAATACAGCAGGCCACGTAACTCGATTGACTCGCATCGAAAGCGCTGGTTTTTCCATAGGTGAATGCGTAACGGTTGAACATCTTGGGGAGCCTGCGGTGACTCTGGAGTCCTTGGTAATCCCGATCGACAGACTATCTATTGGTTTGCCCACTTGGGTGTCCAATGATATGGTGATGTTGCAGCGGATTGTGGACGGCCAGGTTGTTGTTGTCGACTTGCAGAGCGTGAATGACGGGCTCGACGCGGACAAACCATTCGACATCCTCGCGAAGACTGCAGACGGTCGGAGCATTGGCATTGTCGAAGCTACTCCAATTCTGGGGCGAAACGCAAAACTTCATATGAAACGAGGTCTTTAAATGTCATCAAGTATGAATCACTCCGACTATTTGTTTACGTCTGAATCTGTTAGCGAAGGACATCCTGATAAGGTTTCAGATCAGGTGTCTGACGGCATTCTTGATGCTCTGCTAGCCCAAGATAAGCACAGCCGTGTGGCTTGTGAAACCCTCGTTAAGACAGGTCTCGTAGTTATCGCTGGAGAAATTACCACGAAGGCGCGAGTCGACTATGCAAAAGTTGCTCGTGAAGTGATTGCAGACATTGGATACACAGACGGTGACTTGGGCTTCGATGCCAAGAGTTGTGGAGTGATCTGTGCTATTGAAGAACAGTCTCCTGATATCTCGATTGGCGTGACCGAAGGTGAAGGACTTCACAAAGAGCAAGGGGCCGGCGATCAGGGCATGATGTTTGGTTATGCATGTAATGAAACAAAAGAATTTATGCCAGCAACGATTAGCTATTCACACCAATTATTGAAGCGCTTAAGTCAGTTACGACGCGCAAAGGATGTCAACTTCCTTCGTCCAGATGCCAAGAGCCAAGTAACGGCCGAGTATAAGGCCGGTAAGCTATCGCGTATTGAAACGGTCGTTATCTCCACGCAACACGGACCGGACGTGCCGCATAAAAAACTGGAAGAATACGTCATTGAGAGCTGTATTAAGAAGACCATCCCCCAAGAACTCCTGAAAAATACCAAATACTACATCAACCCAACAGGGCGTTTCGTCATTGGAGGCCCGCAGGGAGATTGCGGTCTTACCGGTCGGAAAATCATCGTCGATACCTACGGCGGCCATGGAGCCCATGGTGGAGGCGCATTTTCCGGGAAAGACCCAACTAAAGTTGACCGTTCAGCCGCTTACATGGCGCGATATATCGCTAAAAACTTAGTCGCTGCAGGGATCGCTGAAAAGTGTCTCGTACAGCTTGCTTATGCGATCGGCGTAGCTGAGCCGGTTTCTATTTTTGTCGACTCTTACGGAACTAGCAGGTTTACCCCGAGTCAACTGGCAGACGCAGCTCGTAAAGTGTTCAACTGTAAACCGCGGGGGATCGTAGAGACCTTTGACTTGCTTCGTCCGATTTACCGGCAAACTGCTGCTTATGGTCATTTTGGTCGAGACGAGTTCCCCTGGGAGCGCCTGGATAAGGTTGAGGCCCTAAAAGCCATTCTCAGATAAGCGGCGTAGTCTAAGACCAGTCTAGTGTACAAACTGTGAGCTAAGTCAGCGGACGTCTTTGAGCCACTGTCGGCAAAGGCGGTCCCTCACTAGATACTTGTTTGACCTTTGGGTTGATGTCCCCAAGTCTATTTTGGGGGCATTTTGTTTTGGCTTGGGCAGGACCGACGAAAGGGCTATACTTTTGGGATGACTACGACCCAAACCAAAAAAAAGTTGTTTTTGATCAATCGTGACTTTCAAATGCGCTTTGCAGGTGCAGGGGTTGTCGCCAGTTTAGTGACATCAGTCATGACTGCCGCTTTGATCATCTACCCGTTGTTTGCGTTTAAGATACTGACTTCAGTCTATTTTTTGCCTTGGCCTGTAGTTGCTGGTGTGATTTTAGCGATTCTGCTGAATATGATCTTGCAATTAGTTTTTGGAATTATGCTCACTCATCGCGTAGCAGGAGCAATGTTTAGCATGATTCGCACCATTCGTCTGATAGGATCGGGGAAGTGGAGTGCACAGGTCAAGCTAAGACATCACGATGAGCTGCAGATGATGGGTAGACATCTTAATGAAATGAGTGAACAGCTTGTTCGAGATGGAAAGCATGATCTTGCTGTTGTCGAGCAAGTCATGTCGATGGTTGAAAAACTGGAGGCCAATCCCGTTGAAAAGAAGGCTGCGCAGCAAAGTCTCGAGGGTTTGGCGTTGAGACTAAGATCTCGAATTAATCCGCACGGGAACAAAGAGGAGCTATCATGATTGAGTATCTATCGGGGAAAGTTCTATCGAGATTGCCGCATTCGATTATTGTAGATGTCAACGGTGTCGGTTACGGTGTTGAAATGCCACTAAGTTCCCTTTGTGAAACGCCGCCGCCTGGAGAGTTGATTCAACTGTGGATCGACACATATGTAAGGGAAGACAGCTTAAGGTTATTTGGATTCCCCACGTTTGAGGACAAACAGGCATTTCTAATGCTTCGCTCTGTTTCAGGTATCGGACCAAAGATTGCTTTAGCGATTCTATCGACATTGGATGCGAAGTCATTGCGTCAAACGGTTCTTAGTAACAAGATAGGCCTCCTCGAGTCGGTTCCTGGAATCGGTCGCAGAACTGCCGAAAAACTGATTTTAGAATTAAAACCAAAGATGGAGCGTCAAAGTTTTGCCTCAGCGCAAGCAAGCGGTAGGGTTGGGCATTCTGGATCAAAACAGAGGTCAAACTTAACCCCTGGCGCCGTTGATGGACTTGGTGATGAGTGTGAGCGATTCGACGCGATATTGGTTGATGTGAAGAGCGCACTTGAAAATCTTGGATATAAAGACAAAGAGATTCAACCCGTGATTTCAGAGATTATGCGTGATCCTTCTGTTGATGCCCCTGTGGAGTTTCAGGGGATGCTCAAAAACGCTCTAAAGTCTCTGCGAGCTAATGTGGCTCAAGGATCGTAGTTATGGAGTCTTCAAAGACAAACAATGTAAAAATTGAAAGACTTTCGGTTCCGCAGGAGGTGATCGAGGATCAAGAGCTTCATGAATCTCAACCTTCGATTCGACCCTCGAGGTTTGCGGATTATCCCGGTCAAGAGGACGTTAAAAAAAATTTGGAAGTGTACGTAGGTGCCGCCAGAAAACGCGACAAGCCTCTTGATCATGTGATTTTGCATGGAGCTCCCGGTCTTGGTAAGACAACACTTGCAAATATCATTGCCAACGAACTTGGGGTCCCGTTTATTGCCACCAGTGGGCCTGCAATCGACAAGCCAGGCGATTTGGCTGGGATTTTGACGGGGATCGAACCTGGAACGTTAGTATTCATCGATGAGATCCATAGATTATCCATTAAGGTGGAAGAAGTTCTCTATAGTGCGATGGAAGATTTTACGATTGACATTATCATTGGACAAGGGGCATCAGCGCGGAGTGTTCGTATGGACGTGGCTCCGTTCACCTTAGTCGGTGCAACGACCAGGCTATCCTTGATATCTAGGCCTCTGTTAGGACGTTTTGGCATTCAAGAGCGCCTTGAGTTTTATGATGCCAAGTCTTTGAAAATGATTTTATACAGATCTGCCCAGATTCTTGGTTTTAAACTTTCAGACGCAGCAGCTCAGGAGATAGCCCTTAGAAGCCGTGGTACCCCACGTTTAGCAAACCGCTTGTTAAGACGGGTCGCAGATTTTGCTGATGTTCAAGGACTATTGGAGATCGATAGACAGGTCGCTGACTTGGCGCTTACAAGACAGGGTATTGATGCAGCAGGATTAGACCGTGTCGATCGAAGAATTTTACAAATTATGCAAGAGCAATATGATGGAGGCCCGGTTGGGATAGATACCTTGGCCGTAACACTCAACGAAGATCGCGACACCGTAGAGGATGTCTATGAGCCTTATCTGGTCTATAGAGGTTATATCTCTCGGACTCCGCGTGGTAGGGTGTTAACAAGTGCGGCGATTGGCTATTTGCGAAAAGCAAATTAAGCATCGATAGTTGGGCAAGAAAATTGATCCCTCCGGTGTTACCTTTCAAGCCGAGCACATAATCGCCGCCCTGATCAATAATTTATTGTGCAATCCCTTGTTGGCAACCCATAGCATCCATCGTCACAATGCAACCTTTGACATCAAGTAACTTTAAAACTTCTGGAATTGCGGGGATCTCGTTTGATTTTTCCTCAACCTTCGTTTGAGCAAGAACAAGTCGCAATCCCACGGCCCACGCGCTTACAATATGGATTGGCGATTTCCTATCGTTGATGTCGTCCTAACGGCTAGGCGTCTTAGGGCGTGCGTGTCGATATCCTTTTAGATTGATTTTTGAGGCCATCGACACAGATCAGCATGACGTCATTATGGGAGTTTTATGGGGTTTTTTAGGTAAAAAAGACATTGACTAGATCAAATGAGCAGTTCAAGCTCGATGGGTAATGGCGTGCATCTTAACTGATCATCACGGCTAAGTCAGCTAGCAGACTTGAGATATTCTCGGTTCGTATTTTTTGTACCAAGGAGACTTTCATGCATCATACGCAGCAGCAGCCCACTCGTGAGGGAATTGATCCCACTGTTATTGATTCGATGGTAGGGGAAGTGCGAGCAAAGACATGGCAAGCTTTAAATGACATCAAAGAGATGATCGTTCCTGGGATGTCTGAAACCGAAGCGATTAGCTGCGCCAATCGGCTATTTGCTAGTCGGGGAGTACGAAAGTTTTGGCATAAGACGCACATACGTTTTGGTCGTAGTACGACACTGGGGTTTAACGATCCGTATGATAATACGATTCTGAAAGAAGATGATATTTTTTATCTTGATGTTGGTCCCATATGGACTACTGAGGATGGAAAATCTATCGAAGCAGATGTGGGAAAGACATTTGTGATTGGTAAAGACCCCGCTCGATCGGCAATTGTTCGTGACGTTGAAATCATTTTTGGTGAGATGCGTGAACACTGGCTGACGACAAAAGCATCAGGCGTGGAGTTGTTACAAGTTGCACAAAAAAAATCTGTTCAAAGAGGTTATGTTCTACATCCCTCGTACGTAAAAGGTCATCGACTATCAGAGTTTCCACACAAGATTTATGGCGATGGAAATCTATTCGACTTACAAAATTCACCATCTCCTGCCAGGTGGGTTCTTGAGATTCAAATTTGCAGCCCAGACATGCAGTACGGGGCTTTTTACGAGGATTTATTAGTTTGATCTGGAGATGCTGGTCAGTGTTCTTGCGGTATGTGGGTTGTTCCTCTGCTCCTTTGATCCAGGAGCACGGACCGACATTCGGAATTATTGTGCGTCTGTATAAAAGAACAGTGCAGCTTCACCTGGAACTGAAGCCAGCTGGTTACATCCTTGCTTTGACCAAGCGTAGCCACCATCACCCCATCCTGTGCCCCATGAGTTTGCAATCAAAAACTCATAGCCGCCGTTTGGAGCCAGTCTGTAACCCACGAGATTAACCATGTGATTTAATGTACGGCTGCCGCATTGGGTGATCCTACCGCTGGCATTGGGTGCAAATGTACTGCCTGCCGCCACTGTGACGGCAATGACGCCGTAGTCAACAATGGCTTGGCGTAATTCATCAGCAGTAGGAGCTCGATCGCTTTCTCCGATCATGGACCAGTTTGTAGCTTTTGCAAATTTGGCGCCGCGACAACTAAACCGCGTGCTTGCCCGATAAGGGCAATTTTTCTCAGTCGTAACGCCCGCGGTGGTTTCAAACCGACCATCCATAAAGCCGCCATCACAGCCGAAGGAAAACTTATCGTTTACCAGAGTATCTTGCTCGGACATGTTGAGTTCATCTATTGTAGCTCGTCCGGAGATGATTGTGGCAGCTTCCAGTGCCTTTGTCCGTGCGAAAGACCAGCAGGATCCGCAAGCCCCTTGATTTTTGATCGTTGTAACGAGTTCGTGATCGCGAGCGTCGTAGCTCTCTGGAAGATCCCCTCGCATCTTGAACTGTTTAAATTTAGGTGCGGGCATGTTCTCGGTACGTCTTAAAAGTCCTGTTGGATATTGCTTTCCCTTGATGGTGACAAAGTGTGTTTCTGCCGTGGCAACACCTGACAGCAGTAATACAAAGCCGAGTATTTTTCGCATAATATTTTCTCCCTTACAGTGAGTGTACTCTTTAATGCTAGCGTGTGTTTTACGTAACTCAAAATATGTAAATAAACCCAAGGCAGCTCTGACTCTGTGAAGTGCCTGGTGCCTAGGGATTCGGAGTGGATGAGTGACTTCTATAAATTTTTTTTATGAAATGATTCGTGACTATGGAAAAATGGAGTATTAGTTTTGACCAAGGATTCTTTGGTTTTTCTAAAAATTAAAACTAGTCAAATGAGGCGCGCTTACCTGCGAGTAAAACCGTTTTAAAAGTTTGAGGGACGTTTCTGTCCCTCATCGCTAAGGCAAGATTTGAAGGTTTTGAGTATCTTGGAGCCTAGAAACGTAATGAATGGTTGAGAGACCCCGGTTAATTTAAATTTGCAAGGTCGCGTGTAATCTCCTGAATCAATCTCCTCCAAATCACCTCGTCTTTTTCGATTTCGGCGTGAGCCCCAGCCAACGTCCAAAAGCTAGCGTCATAGTAGCGTTCGATATTTTCGTGAGCGTTCGAAATCGGACCTGAATGCAGGAGCGGGAACTCCTGTTGGTACCAGTTCGTCCATCGACTGACACGCTGAGAAATCTGTGAATAGTGACTGCGGAGATCCTGTGGTGCGCGGCGACAACCTGGAGCTGAATCCAGTAATATGCCTTCAATAAAATTTCCAGGTGCGCAATCGACGACGCTAATAGGGTCTACGGTATGAAGAATTCTATAATTTAGTTCAGGTAGGCTACGCACTAGGTCCAACGCAGTCCACCCGCCGTGAGACTGTCCCCAAATATAGACAGGAGCGTTTGGGTAATCACGGTAAATCTCTTTGATCCAACCAGCGAGGGATTCGCGGGGCATGGAGGTGCTTTCGAGGCCTAGCTGCTCCGCAGACGCATATATTGTATCGTTACCGATCGCGTAACAGGTTCGGATTTCGATAGCCTCGCCCTGCCGATTTGAACGATTGACGGCGGTCATGGTTTTCTCGATCATCGCGCTTGCTTTTAGTTCCGAGGTGTATCCAGCGATAGGACAAGAGCCAAATCCCCCCATGAATATCATGATGGGTGCGGATTGTGCAGTAGTTGCTTGATAAAGGCTTAAGGTGGCGATTAACAGACATTGTTTTAGCACAATGAACCTCCAGATTTGTTTAAAAGATAGGCAGGGGGATACTATTCAAAGTGCCAAAAGTCTAGAGGTAATTTGAGTTCAAGGAGAAATTTTAAAGGCATTCGAATCGGGATTTAATTTAATCGATTGAATTTATTGATTATTTAGGCGAAGCATCTCTGTCTTCAAAAGGGGTGGAATTTGCGTAGAAAAAGTACCCGCCCCCATGACGAGAAGATGTCTCAATTGGGGAGAGGAGTAGACGACG
>JBIKKO010000270.1:0-3498 GCA_044360315.1 Oligoflexales bacterium | reverse complement strand
TCACATTAACAGGTGAATCCTTCAGGAAGTCGAAAAAATCAGATTGACCCCCTGTGCCGAGTAGCGTAACACCATTAACTCAGCCGTCGCCCATAGGGCTCCGGAGGGGTCAACCACCGCAAACGGTGGGGTCAGCATCGATGCAATTCAGCATTGGTAGCTGCATTTGAAACTATTTTTGTTTATGAGGGCAAGCCTGGGCACGAGAGCCGGCTCTGATAGTCCATGGTTAAAAAACCGATATTTTCTCGTGGTGGTTAACAATCTCGAAGCTTCAGGAGAAGTGAGGCAGGGCGACATTGCCGATTCAAGTGAAGATATCAATTCGATATCGGAGGCGAGTAAAATTTCAAAGAATAAGAAAATTTTTGTCCCAAAAGTTACGTCTATCAAAACTCCGCCAGGAACGGTTTGGAACGGCGGTCCCATGGATCGATGCACGGTAACATTAAGAATTACAGGGTCGGACGTAGAACCGGATGCGATTTCTCAAATGCTCGGCTGCATCCCAACCAGTATAGTACGCGATAGGAAATCTAAAAATATGTTTACAGGAGAGGTCTTTGTTAATTCCGATTGGCGCCTTCGATTGACGTCGGAAGAGACGGGAATTACTGAAATCAATGGATTGATCGCTAAGCTCTTAGAGCAATTGCCCTCAGATCCGCACGTGTGGCTTGAACTCAATCGGCGACTTAAGGTGGATCTTTTTTGTGGCGTTTTTATGGAAACAGATAATCGTGGTTTTGGTCTCGAACCCGCTGTTATTCAAGCTCTTGCGGAAAGATCCCTTGCGGTTGGTTTCGACATTTACGGTCCGTCGGATCAGCAGTGACGACGGGAGCAGCACCAAACTGAGAAAGCCTGCGGGTTAACTTCAGCGACGACTTGTGATGCGGTTCATGATGCGGCGGCCTTGGAGGCGTGCGTCTTGTGCATCTCGGACAGGTCGTGTGGGTGAGCTTCGACCTCACTCTCTCTCGACTTCTAGATCTGGCGGCCTGGGTGCTTTATCCACCCGGTTAAATGGCCAACACTATTGGAGGGTAGGACGGTAATTAGCCGGTTAAGTGGCCATTATACCGTAAAACACCGCTGCGTAAAACAGATCCCCGATGACTCACTTCGTTCGTCTGGAGATGACTTCGCCAGGCGACGCGCATACGTCGCTGGGGTTAACGCGAATGGTCATTATCGAGTGCACGACCTGTTCGTTACAGATCACCGAATAGCCTATGCCACTGGGGATGACAAATTCGGTTTACACTGAATCTTTCTCAGTAATGGGGCTGAGATCTAGAGGCGCAACCATCAAAGCGCCAACGATAAAAAATAGAACAAGAAACAAAATACTGCCCCTGCCACTACCAGTACCTTGAGCCATTAAGCCAAACACCAACGGCCCCAAAACCCCGGAAAACTTAGAACTAACACTAAAAAACGAAAAGAACTCAGCTGACTTTGTTTTGGGAATAAGTCCTGCGAATATCGACCGACTAAGTGCTTGTGACCCCCCTTGAACAAAGGCGATCATCACCGCGAGAGCCCAAAAATGTGCGGCCGTCGTCATAAAATAGCCTAGGCAGCAAATTAAACCGTATACACTCAACGATATCAATAGTCCGACCTTTGCTGAAAATCTCGAAACAAGAGGGTTATAAATAAACGTAAAAGGGAGCCCTAACAGCTGAGTGGCAAGCATCGCAGAGATCAGACTGGACTGCTCGATACCAATCTCTCGACCATATGTGGTAGCCATCTTTATAATCGTTCCTATGCCATCAGAATAGATCCAAAATGCCACAAGGAAAATCAATACACGACGATAGGAGCGAATCTCGGCAAATGTCTGCTTTAAACTCCTACACGCAGCAAAAAATGCTGATTTCCAGGATGTAGCTTTGACTCGTTCTTGAGCGGGCTCTTCGAGCCAAACCAAAAGCGGCATAGTAAATAAAAACCACCACACTCCCACACTCACAAACGAGGCGCGGACAGCCTCTCCTTTCCCAGCAAAGCCCCAAAATTCGGGGTTGGTAATCCAAGCCAAGTTCAGAGCCAACAGCAAACCTCCCCCGAGATAGCCCATGGCGTAGCCTGCCAACGACACGTGGTCCTGCTGATCACGATCAGTAATATGAGGAAGAAAACTGTCATAAAAAATCAACGCCCCAGAAAAACCGATGTTTCCTAAAATATAAAACAAAATCGCTAGCCACCAATCACCTTCATTGATAAACCAAAGTGCCGCGCTTGATACACAACCAAGCAGCGTAAACAAAATCAAAAAAAACTTCTTCTTACCAAACGAATCCGCCAAAGCGCCCAATAAGGGTGACAGCAGGGCGACAAACAGCAAAGCCACCCCGGCTCCGTAGCCCCAGTAGGCCGTCCGTATGTTCTCTGGGAGATGCTTGGCTGCCACGTCAAAAAAATAAATTGGCAAAAGCACCGCCATGATGGTTGTGGCAAATCCTGAATTCCCAAAATCATAAAGCGCCCAAGACCATTGTTTCCGATCCCGCAATCCTAACCGCTCAAACATTGCCTGAACTCGCCCCATCATATTCTCCCAATATCCCAAGCCTGCCCAGTGACACGACTTTCCTTCAGCACACGTCACTGGCCGTACAGGATTGTTATCTAATGACTCGACTCAAGGAATTATACGCGAAGACAGTAAAATATCACTAAATTTGATCTGTGATCACTCATCGTTTATGAAAGTCGCCCCAAATCCTTGACAAGACCAGGAGCGTTTCGAATCTCGCCGGATGTATCATCACTCCCCGACCACGTAACTTTACAAAAATCGTGCCTGGCCGCAGATCACCGCGGCCAGGCGTTTGCTACGCGATGACTTTAAACATCACCGCCCAAATCGTCCAATCTTTAAGGACACTTTAACTGAGGCTGATTACAAAGATTGTCGTACCCGCCGCCGCCACCAGGTTGACAAACCTCCTGTCGCCCCGTTACTTGATTGTTAATCGGCGTAAGTGATGCAACGATAGCACCCCCAACCATCTTATGACACCGACCATTCTGGAACACACACGAACAACCTGATCCGCCTTGCGGTCTATCGTCTGAAGTCTGCACATCCTGCTCAACTTCGGCATCACCAGGAGCATCAGGAATCTGCGGTATACTATCCTCTGATAACCACTCCTCAGCCGACTCCTCTGTCTCGACCTCCGTCTCTTGACGCACGATCGCTTGCGACTCCTTGTCTCGCATCTTCTGTTTGTGAATCAGCCTTTGACAACTAAAGATTTGCGCTTTCAAGTCCCTGATCTGCTTGACGATATTGTCTCGCTCTTGTTGTCCAGCACCTTCTGTTGAGTCTTGGGACTGAGCTTGATCAGCAATACCTGCTTGTGTTGCATTGCGTTCCACGTATCCTCGGATTGTTTCAGCGCAGCGGCGATTCTCTTGCTGCCGGTAAGCAAGAAACCGATCTCCTGACTTATCTATTGACCCGAAACCCCAATAACT
>JBIKKO010000112.1:0-10992 GCA_044360315.1 Oligoflexales bacterium | reverse complement strand
ATTCACACTAATTTCTTATTTATACATTCATCGATTCCGACTCGCTCGCGCAGGCAGCCAAAGCACGACGTTTGGATTGTCCTGAGGACCATCACGACTCAGAGATCCTAAAACTAATGATAAACATCACTCCACCTCTTACCCTCGAGGCGGGTCTTTTACCACGATCCATATCTGGTCAGGTCATAGGCCCGCCAAACGGGCGACGTGTCAGAGTATAAGGACAAACAAAACTTATCGCGACGTGACTGCGCGCAAGTCCTCGCGCGCCTCTTGCAAATGGATCTTAGCGGCTTCGACTTCTTTGATCCAGATGGCCACCTCGGCAACGGCACGCTCCAGCCGGGTAACGGCCAAACTCCGATTTTCCTCGGTTTCAAGCTGGCTGCGAGCGAGCTGCTCAGTAATGTCTGCCAAGGCCTTCCTGGCTCTTGCAATCTGGCGGAAATCGGCCAAAGAAGCCTCAGCCAGTGCTAACGCGGATTCACGTTTTTGCACCATCAGTTTTGCCAGTGTTTCGAGATTAACTGGAGCTGATCCTGAGCGCCAGGAACGCCGCAATTCCCCAATGGCCTCATCAGCAGTTGCCGTAACCACCACGTGATTAGCAACACGATCGGCAACCCTTGCATTCAGAAGTCCCACGAGCTTGTCATAGAGCTCAAAATCATAGGATGCATTGACCTCCTCAAGCTTCACGGCGATCTGATAGAGTTTTTCTGCATGCACTAACTCCGTGCGTGTTCTCTCACGAGCGATTTCTGCACCGACACGACGATTGTGTGCGTCAATGGAATCATCTCGACGCATTATTGCATCTTCATTGACCTCAAGGGCCGCAACACCGGGAGTGGATGATAGCGCAACGGCAGACAGCAATCCGGCGGCTGCAACGATAGACCGCAGTTCTAAAAATGACATATAACCTCCAAAATTGATGGATTTGACTCAATAGCTTTCCACTGATCCCTATCTACTATTTTATTTTATTATAAAAATCAATTATTATTTTATCAGTTTTATCAATTAGTAATATTCTGTAATAATTAAAACTCTGACCACCAGGTTAGGGAACCTGGAAGCCTATGGATGAAAACTGAAAAAAACCTTACGAAATCCCCTAATAAAGCACCACATCAGCCTCTGGCATGAAGACCGCAAGAGTGCGATGGTTGAACCGGACACGGCTCCTCACGTGAAGCTTCTGCAGCACGCCCTCGGAGGCACGCAGTAGCGGGGCCTCGGTGGTCCTAGATCCATCCTTGAGCACCCGCTGCAAAAGCTCCCGCGCCGCAGCTCGCTCACCACGATGGGCATAAAGCCGCGCTAGGAAATACTGGCTTGCTAATTGGTAGTGCCCGTCAAACATCTGCGCCCCATCGAGAAACAGCGCCTCAGCATCATGAAAGCGACCGGCTTTGATATACATCAAACCTAAGACAAATCTATAACCAGGATTATCTGGGTCCACGGTGACGGCTTGGCCTAAGATACGCGCTGCCTTGTTTGGGTTAAGCTCTGACTCGTATGCGTGCTTGGCCTCAATATAAAGTTGCTCTGCACGACTTAGCTCTGGATGATCGGAGTGATAGGAGGACTGTTGAATGATCTGAAATCCAGCGGAGCCAAACGTTTCGGGATTAAAGTCTTCTAACAAGGGCAACTCCACAAATGGCGTTGTTGAAACCGGGGCCCGACCACTTGCTACAAATATCTTGCGTGCAGCTGAGTCAATCACCGCACTGCTTAAGGTTGTATGCACAGCTATAACGTTTCCAAGTCCTCTGGTTTTCCCAGAGAATGGATCAACCTTGTCGCTTAAAATTCCGACAGCTGACTCGGCGTCTAGTTCAAAATGGTTTTGAGTGAGTAAATCCTTGACCCTGAGAAATCGGGCCTCGGTATCAGCGTTTATGGTGGCGTTCAAATCAAGATTCGACCGACGCAGCTCATCTGTAAGATAATGATTTGTCTGTATGTGCCAACCAGTCTGCGACTCTCTGATGGCCATTTTCTGGTTATTAAACTCCACCGACCCCATCCGACCCTCCTTCAAACTAACAAGGGTATAAGCCCAACCCGCAGCAGGCTTGGTGGTAGAAAACAGTTTGATCGCTTCATCAAAACTTTTTGCTTTACGCAGCACCAACTCACCGATAGAAAACGCGGGGAATCCACGCTTCGAAACTTCATGAGTCGGTATTGTATGAATTCCCAAGTAGATCCCTGACTCATTCATACCCACAACACCAGCAGTATGAAGGCCCGCCGACGTTACAGACATAAATTTTTGATCACCGTCCGTTGGATGATAATACACGACGGTAGGAAAACGATCGAAGGTCCCATTCAGGGGATAGTCTGTGTTACGCCCGATGATAAAGCCCTGGCCATGATTTGATTTCGCTACAAAATCCGTACATGATTTAACCGATAAGGGAGCAGGCAACGCAGAGCCGCCACTTGCTTGTTCACCCAGTAACACCTGGAGGGTTTCTGGCCCCGTTAATGCTCGCAACACCTGCTCAACATCCAAGCCAGCCCCTGCAGCCATGCCGTACGCATCCGCAAGATATTGATCAAGTGGCATCTGCAGCTGCTCAGCTGCAAAATGCGCCATTTGACCACCATACAGACGCGAGATCACTTTCATGGCTGGGTTAATCAGCATCGGCGGCAATGGAAAGGAATTGATGACGGAGTTGCGAACAATGGTTGCCGTCTGTGGCAACGCCCCTTGCCGGATATCATCACGCAAGAGGCGCCCGTGCTGATAGGCCATCTCAAATGAATCACCCTTTACATACAGGACGCGGATCCCATGCCGATCAAATCGACGAGCCTCACCGAGCCCCACGGATCCATCGACCAAACGCACAGGCTCCAACACTTGGAGGCTATTATACTGCGCACGAAACGTCTGCGGCACACTGCCATGGGCCGCGGTTATGACAAGTCCCCACAATATAATGATGGCTGAAAGTGGCTTCATAGATGGTCTCCCAAGGGTCTGGTTATGGGAGAGGAATCGTCAAAAAACTAGAAGTCTTTAAGTGGGTTAGGCTATTTTTCAGGCTAGACACTCAACGCCAACCGTCAAAACCACCGATCTTATGTCATCAACTACGATTTTTGTGATTCTTCAAAATCAAGGTGTAATGGGCCATACGCTAGGCGTAGGCAACGAAAAACCAGCGTTTGACAAGTGATTTACGGGCAGAGCAGCCTGCTCCGTAACCCCGTGTTCATGAGCATCCTTAAAGCTCATTTGAAGTCCAAGATCTCCTTGCAACAATCTTTGACCCCGTTAAGATAGTGGGGCCATCAACCACCGGTTGGTGCACTCACTACATCGTTACATCTGGGTAAATTGCAAATCATGACAACCCACCTGATCCTTCTTTACATTGTTGCGTGGTGCATCACCTCAGGCTGGGTCTCGATGCGAATTCTTCTCGAAAAACGCGAGCCTGCAAGCAGCATCTCTTGGCTGTTTACAGTCAACGTGTTCCCCTATCTCGGGCCACTTCTTTACTTCACGTTCGGTCAACAGCGCCTTGCCAGATCAGCCCAAAAACGCTCTAAAGAGATCAGTCAAGCCCTTGGCCATCATGAGATGGATACGTCAAAACTTACAAAAGAGGCTCTCGACGCTTTAAATGCTCTGTATCCTCAGGAGACAGCCGTTGCGCGCATCGCCGGAGAGGCGTCCCGTTATCGTCCCACACAAAACAACAAAATCGATATCCTTGACGACCCCGAGATCGCTCTCATAGAAATGCGCAAGGCCATTGACCATGCCCAAACATTTATCCATCTCGAGTACTACATTATAAATTCGGATGAAGTCACTGACCAGTTATTTGCATCTCTTGAAGCTGCGCTGGACCGGGGTGTACAGGTGAGAATCCTCTATGACGCGTTAGGATCTCTGTTTTTAAAGAAGCGAACATTTATCAAGCTTTTAAGAAAGGGCGCCAAGGTGGCAGGGTTCCACCCGCTTCGGCTGTTCTCTCTGAGGTTCAATATTAATTTTCGCAATCATCGTAAAATTATTTTGATCGACGATAACGTGGCATTCACGGGAGGAACAAATATTGGGAAAGAGTACCTAGGCAGCCTGTCGCCGACCCAATGGCTCGACTATACGGTGCGGGTTGAAGGACCAGTGGCTCGCCAACTTCAAGACGTATTCTGTGGAGACTGGCATTTTACGACAAGCGAAGATCTGAAATCCTCGACCGCTCCACTACCTAATCAGATTGGATCGGCCGTGATTCAAGTCTTGGAGAGCGGACCAGACACGGAGTTTAAGTCCCTCTATCAGTCTATGTTTGCCGCCATCACCTTGGCAAAAAAGGAAATTTTACTAACAACCCCATACTTTATACCTGATCCAGCCATTAATACAGCCTTGCAGGTTGCGGCCATGCAAGGAGTTCAGATTAAAATCATCCTCCCCCAGAAAAATGATGCACCGTTGGTCCAGCGAGCATCGCGTTCATTTTATGAAGACCTGCTGCAGTGCGGGGTACAGATTTACGAATATATACCGCGGGTCCTGCACGCCAAGATGATGATTATAGATGAGAAAATGACATTCCTCGGATCGGCTAATATGGATATTCGTAGTTTTCGGCTAAATTTTGAACTAAATCTTTTAACCTTTGGTCCGGGCACTGCAACACAGGCCAAGGATTTTTTTCTAAAAGATCTTTCCATGTCTCAAAGGATTGATCTTGAAGCCCATTGCGCAAGACCAATCCTCACGAGGCTTAGTGAAAGTGCGTGCCGCATTCTGTCACCCATATTTTAACAACTGACATCAAGACCGCTGGCGTTTGCAACGTCTAGACGGGAGGTCTTTTAAGATCTACCCTTGAGATACCGATTCGATGCGTGACACGATACGTCACTTCAAAACCCCACAGGACCAATAACAACCCAGCCATCAGCAAAGCCCCTGGGGCGGGGCCCCAACGCTCGGCCGCAAAGCGAAACAGCGAGCTCACCAAAAACCCAATGCCAGCAAGACACAAACAAACGAGAACCAGCCATCTTATGACGTTTCGTTTAAGGTTTGGCAGATAACGATCCACAGCTAAATGATTTGTTGCCTTGGCATGCCCAGGCGTAACGCTAAGTCCGTCAATACCGGCAGCAGTGGGGACGGGGAACTGCTGCCCCAGTACTTTCCGATCATGAACCCAAGTGTTAGGCCCGTGATCACCGATGCCGTCGCGCCACGCCCCTGTTCGCCGAGCATTTGATCATGGGTCATTCGATGCAAACGATCCAAACCGTCTTTTAGGCGAATGAGATCACTTCTCAATGTTGTTAACGCTGGCATCATAATGTCTAGATCACGAACCGCTTCACAGCTCTCAATATCGCGGACCAACTTATAAAGATCCGACGTCATGTGATGAATCTGCTGACGTATGCTATGGAAAACTGGAGCCTGCACTTGTCCGAGAGTCATTTAGGGCCTCATCGAAGACGACGAATGGTGGAGGCGACGCTCCAACATCCAAGCAGCCAAAGCTCCTACACCCAGAGCACCCGCGATATATCCATAAGGATGACTATGCACCTGGGCATCAATCTCCTTTGCTCGATCAACGATCACGTGCCGTGTTTCATCAAGGCGCTGCTTAACAGCGTTTAAGTCTACCTTCAATGCCGACAAGTCAAGGCCAGTCCCAGGGTTTGCAGACGACTTCGTTTCACTCGAAATGTCATGGGTCAGTTGATTGATGGTTGACAAAACCTTCTCCGCATCTCGATGGAGTAATTCAAATTGTTTTTGCAGTTGAACTGTAGTCGCCATGGTGTATCTCCTTAGTGAAAACCGATGATAAACAAATCTTCCTCTGCAACTGCTATGCAAATAAAGTGCCAGCTCCATGGTCTCTCAGCCTTGCGATGTTAAACCCCCGCAAAGGTTTAAAAAAACAAAAACAAAAGACCCCGCACGGATTCATTTCGCAACTGCGATCTAAACTAAAGTTGGGCAAACCAGATACTTTGCGCCAATTCAAGCAGCGTTGAGGTCGAACCATGCCCATAGGCGACAACAAATCTATAGGACAGAGTCATTCCAGACTAGCAACCATGCAGCCGCGTCACCCAGGTCATAGATCTAATCGGCCCAATATGAACACTTGATGGCGGCGTAGCTGCTGTACATCAATTCGTCACACCGTCAAAAACACAGCTCATGTTAAAAACTCAAGCCATTGATATGTATTGATTTTTGTCCAGGCATGCAACTTGCTCACACAAATGAAACTATTTCATCCAGTGCAAGGGGGCATCTCATGAAGACAAAACTAAATCGCTTTTTGAGCTATGCACTGACCCTGCTGATGGTAGCGCTTGCTGCGACATCGACTGAGGCCCAAGAACTAGAGTGGACTCTTGCTGGTGTTTCTAAACGCGGCACTGGCTTTGTGTGTGATAAGAACTCCGTTACGATCGCATCCGCTGGGACAGACCTCGCCATCACGTTTAACGATACCACCATTAAACTAACTCCCGGACAACCACCAAAGACGTTTATCCAATGGGGCGTCTGTCTTCTTTATCTCAATGTAAAAATACCTCAAGGTTACACGATCAAAGACCATAGATTAAATCTAATCGGCGGAGTGCTCAAAGACCTCGGAACCCATGGATATTTGGATTTGGTTAATTCATTCAGCCGCCGGCCATTTCCGACCACTTCCACCAAAGGCTTTCATGTTCATCCACTCGGGCCACTGCTACACATGTCAAGACGATTCAAACCAACCGAAGCCCTTGACGAGCCGCTGTTTGAGTTAAGTAAATCGTCAAACATCCAAGATTCAGCTCGCAAAAAGATTTGCAACCTTACCGCCCAAAAACCAGCAGATCTTGGCTACTTCATTCAGATATCAGCCGGCCTTGCTCGTAAAACCACCAAGCAAACGGCAATTTTGGGTATCGATAACGTTGACTCTAACATTGGAATTGAGACATCCGTTCAACAGTGCCACTAAGACATAAATAAGATTGCCCAGGATCTACAAAGCCACGTAAAAATCAAAATATAAAACATCCACTATAAATTAACCTGCATACCCAACTCCACAACACGATTTGGCGGAATTCCAAAGTAGGCTGTCGCCGACACGGAGTTACGTGAAAGAAAGGAAAACAAAGTCTTTCGCCATCTCCACATTGGTTCAGGTCCATCTGTTAAAAGAATATCGCGTCCCAGATAGTAGGTCGTATCTCGCTCCTCGGTGACAATACCATACTGCGCCCGCGCAATACGCAATAGACGCCCTACTTTCGGGGTCTGCATAAAGCCATAATGCGCAATCAATTCATAAATTCCTTCACCAAAGGAATGCACTTCTAAAATATCTTTCGTCGCCACAACAGGCACATCTGCTGTAACAATGGCCAATAAGATCACTTGATCATGCAGCACTTGGTTGTGCTCCACATGGTGCAGCAACGACGGTGGAGTCATCCTTGGATTTGGTGTCATAAACACAGCAGTCCCCTTGACCCGCTTCACCTCCACATCACCCTCTCCCAACTTCTTCACAAAGTCCTTAATCGGGTAGAACTTTGCATGAAGTCGCTTGACCAATGCTGCACGTCCCTTTTTCCACGTTGTCATTGCTGAAAAGACGACAACACACATCACCACCGGGAACCATCCACCGTGGGCAATCTTAGGTAAATTGGCCATGAAAAAAGGAACTTCTATCGACAAAAAAACGATCAACACAAGACCAGCCCGCCACAAGGGCCACTGCCAGCGTCGCCTGGCCACAAGGAACATCAGAGATGTTGTGATGATCATAGTCCCCATAACAGAGATTCCATAAGCACCCGCGAGAGCTGACGAAGACTGAAACATGAAAACTAACAGAATACAAACCACCATCAATATATGATTGATTTCCGGCACGTAAATTTGCCCTTTGGTTTCACCAGATGTGTGTTTGATGGTTAATCGGGGAGAAAAGCCCAACTGAATCGCCTGCTGTGCTAAAGAAAAACTACCCGTGATCAAGGCTTGCGAGGCGATAACCGCCGCAATTGTTGCAATCAAAACTAGGGGGTAAAGAAGCCAACCGTCGACCATCGAGTAAAACGGATTACTGATGACAGCCGTACCTTCTTCGAGGATGAGGGCGGCCTGTCCCAGGTAATTTAAAATCAAAGCAGGCTTGACGATCGGAAACCAAGCCATACGAATCGCTCCGCGCCCGAAGTGACCCATATCCGCATACAGGGCTTCACCACCCGTGATCACAAGGACCACTGAACCCAAAATCAAAAAACCTGTCCATCCGTTATTGAGTAATAACTTAACACCCCACACAGGATTAAACGCAGCAAAGATACCCGGATGTTTCATAATATGGGGAATGGCGATCAGCCCGATCACGGAAAACCAAACAAACATGGCGGGAGCAAAAAACTTAGCCACTTTTTCCGTTCCACCACTTTGAAACAGGAATAGACCAACTAAAATCGCTACAGTAATCCAGATCACTCCGCCCGATAATGCTGGCGCTGCAATGGCCACACCCTCAACCGCCGAGAGAACCGAAATGGCTGGGGTAATGGTTCCTTCCGCAGCAAACAACGATGCCCCGATCAACCCCATCGAAATAATGACCGACGTCGAGCGTTTTGGAGTCCCGCTTTGATTAAACCTTGGCGTGATGAGGGAAAGAAGAGCCATCGTCCCGCCCTCGCCATTGTTATCAGCCCGCATAACAAACACGATGTAATTGATCGATATGACCAAAGTAATGGCCCAAATAATGAGACTACAAACACCTAGAACATTGGCTTCCGTAAGCGGCATACCATGTTTCGGGTCAAAACATTCTTTGATCGAATAAAGCACCGACGTTCCAATATCACCGTACACAACCCCAAGAGAGCCAAAAGCCAGCCAAAAAAGTGATGCCTGACCGTGGGAGCCCACACGCTGCGGGCTATCCGTGAGGTTACTCATTGACTCAATTTTTTTATCGGACTTTGATCCTGATCCAACCATGGAAACCAGCTCCCCTACACTCACAACATCTAGCGTCGTGTCACCTGGAAAATCGCAACCCGCGAAGACCTAGCGCAAAAACAAAACAGCCACCTAACGCCAGTGTCATCGCTGCACCGGTTGGTATATCAAAATGATAAGACATTATAAGGCCAATTGCACTGCCTGACATCCCCGTAAAAATGGTTGCGCTCATCATGGGACCGAAGCGGCGGGTCACCATCCTTGCTGTAACCGTTGGGATCACTAAATAAGCACTCACTAACAAAACCCCCACTGCATGCACGGCAGTAACGGTGACCACTGCGGTTAGGGTCATCAAAAGGTATTCTTTGAGAGCGACCCGAACGCCACTCATGGCAGCTAGCTCCGGATAAAATCCCGCATAGGCAATCCGTGGCGCAAACCAGCTGAGAACCAAGGCGCAGGCAATCGTTAGAACCAAAACAATCTTCACATCACCAGGCTGGACAGCCAAAATGTTACCAAAAAGAAGTCCCTCCATATCCACATTGATACCAGCCCGAGAGGCGCGATGAATGGCAGCAATGCCAACAGCCAACGACACGGCAAAGAAAACACCAAGAGCTGCATCCTCAGCAATCTTAGCATGACGACCAAGCCAAGAAATACCAAGAGCCACCACAACTGAAAATGGCATGGCTGCCCAAATGGACGTCTCGGGGGCTAGCCCCATCAGCAGTGCTGCTCCCACGCCGCCAAGGGTTGCGTGAGCCAACCCATCACCGACCATGCTAAGGCCGCGTGGCATGAGCAACACACCGAGCGTTCCACACAAAAAAGCCACCATAAGGGCCATCTGTAATGCGTCACGCATAAACTCATGGGAAAACGGCTCAAGTACTAGATTAGCCCAATCCACCCCATCACCCCTCTTCGCCATGGATCACAGATTCGTGATCATGACCAAAAAACGCAACATCACGAAGATCATCGATGGCCAGCATAGCCGACGTTTCTCCCCAACCAACAAGGCACCCCTTTTCAACAAATATCACTCGGTCAGCTAACCGACGAACCACTGGTTCACTATGAGTGATCAGGAGCACCGAAACCTTTGCCTCAGCACGGATGACCTCGAGAAGATCCATCATCTGTCCTCGACCCTTCGTATCGATTGCAGCAAGCGGCTCATCCAAAATCAACATCTTTGGGTTAAGAAGTAGCGCCCGCGCCATAAAAACACGCTGCAACTCCCCTCCACTCAAAGAGGACATGTCTTTATCAAGCAACGTCAGTCCTCCAACCCGTTGCAAACACTCGGCCGCTCTCGCTCGCTCGCGATCTCTTGAGAATAAGGGCCAGGATCCGCGCATGGCAGCAATCAAAACGTCTTCAACGGTGGCTGGAAAATTGCGATTAAATGCTTTCAGTTGGGGCACATATCCCAATAGGTGCCGGCTCTTGGATGGGTTTTGACCAAAGAGAAAAACTTTACCAACAGTAGGAGCTATAAGCCCCAAACCAAGACGTACCAGCTGAGTTTTACCTGCCCCGTTTGCACCGCAGAGGCACGTCAACTCCCCTTCCTCAACCCAACAGCTAATATTGTGCAAAACCTGTTTTCCTTCAAAGTTCAAGGAAACGTTTTGCCACTCAAGGACGTGCGCTCGCCCGGAGCTAGGGTGTGTAATGTTGCCGGATGAATTCACACCAGAATACGTTGATTCATGGCTGTCTCGCGTTGAATGGTCATGCATTTACGTTTGACCTTCGTGTCATTTCAATACATCTTCCCAAGAACTTGCCACGTGGAGATACCACTCATCCCACGTCGCGTAAGACTTGGTCGCCCCAAAATCCACAATTTTCACCTGTGTTTTTAACTCGCGCGCCAGACTCTTCGCCGCACCATCGTCTCGCTCCACTAAAATCGCCGCGACACTTGCCTTACTAAAGCGACGCGCAATATCAGCAAT
>JBIKKO010000269.1:0-3510 GCA_044360315.1 Oligoflexales bacterium | reverse complement strand
ATACGCTTCGCAAGCATGTCGTGGGGTGATTTTTCATCCAGGCATTCAATATATATCTCAAGTAGCTATCAGAAGGCCGAAGCGTGCTGAATAGTTACACTAAATCCTTAGTTGACAAACAACTAAAGTTTTAGTTAAAATTGGATGAGTGAACAAAAGACTGCGAGGATTACAGTGAAAAAACCGAAAGTCGATCTTGAGCCACTAACTGACGTTGAATTGGAAATGATGACAATTATTTGGAACCACGGACCTTGTACCGTACATCAGATTATCGAGCATCTTCCAACTAATCGAAAACTAGCCTACACATCAGTATCCACCATGGTTCGAATACTGGAACTAAAACAGTTTGTTGACAGCAAAAAGGATGGGCGAGCTCACCTGTATCAGGCCAAAGTTCAAAAGGAAGCCTACGAGGCCCGTGCCGTAACAGACGTTATTACGAAAGTCTTTGAGGGCAAACCAACCGCATTGGTCCGAAGTTTGATTTCCAATCAACTGCTAACCAAAGAGACATTAGAGGAACTCAAAAAGATGATCGAAGCAGGAAAACAAAAATGAATACCTTAATGCTTTGTAAAGTCATTATAGTGATCAATGTACTATTGATGCTCTCCACGTGCATCATTGGCACGCTTATTTTGATTGATAAACGAAGTCCCCTGCAGATAACAAAGGTACAACTTCTCAAATTGACGTATTTTTTAATCTTCGTGTCATGCATTCTTCCGATTATAGCTATTCCGACCTTTTCAAGTGCGTTCTTTAAGCCCTCCACTCAAATTTGGTCAGCAGAAGCCTCCAAGTACGTGTTAGAGACTTCACAAGCGATGAAACCTAGTAAATTAGCGATCAGTGTCGGCTCTTCAATCATGACTATTAAAACCGAGAGAGCCGTTACAGCTTTACTACTTCTGTTCATGATCGGAATTGTCTTTATTTTCATCCAGGTTATTCGCGATGTGTTGGCGATCCGAAAGATCACGAATTCAAGCTTAAAACTCAGGTCAGTCGGTAACGTAACGGTGCTTGTATGCGCTAGAGATATTGTTCCGTTTTCATTTTGGTTGCCATTTCGCGCCTTCGTTGTTGTTCCGCAATCTCTAATATCAGAACTCAGCTATCTTCGCATGGTCATTGTTCACGAGTTCCAACACCACCGGCATTTCGACACAAAATTCGTTTACGCAATTCAGGCAATGAAAGCCTTATTCTTTTGGAATCCGTTTATTCATCTCGCTGAAAAAATTACATCAGCTCTTCAGGAATTTGCATGTGATGAGTCCGTGGTTGGCCGCCATGGAACCTCATCAAGGCAATACTGCGCCTGCCTATTGTGGGTAGCGCAAAGGACAATGCTGACCGATCAAGGTTTCGTCGGTACCACGAACTTCGTTGGCAGGTCAGCAAAAAATCTACTAAAATGGAGAATAGAATTTATGTTAAACAAGAGAGACCGGATTTTCAGTCGTGTTCCAGTTGTCATGATCTCAGCCTGCACGGTGTTAGCATTGGCATTGGTGGCTCATGGAGCCAGTTCTGGCATTCAAGACCGACGAGTTTCGTTTGAGAGGGCATCCGCAATGGCTGCAGCTGCATCTCAAGACTCAAATTTTCCAATGGTGGTCAATGACCTGGTTCTCACGCAGCTTAATCGATACCTCGGCACTCCTGACGGTCGGGAATTCATGCGTCGAAGCATCCAGCGCATGAAGACCCACGAGACCTTCATCGTCGAAAAAATTGCTCAGTATGGGCTACCTAGTGAACTATTAGCGATACCCATTGTTGAATCAGGCTATCAAAATCTGAAGCAAGGTCCGAATCCCGCTCATGGCGCTGGTATCTGGATGTTTATCGAGGCAACTGCCAGAACATTCAATCTTCGAGTAGATGAGCAAATCGACGACAGGCTCGACGTACAAAAAGAAACTGATGCAGCGATGAGACTACTGGCAGCTGAGCATCACGAATTTAAGGATTGGGGACTTGCTGTGATGAGCTATAACGCTGGACGCCAAATGGTCCACAATGCCATCGAAGCAACAGGTTCCCGCGACCCATGGACACTAATTGAAGCCGGCTTTGAAAACGACAAGGGATACCTAGCCTCAGTGATAGCTGCGGCCTTGATTATCAAAAACCCATCTAGCCTCGATTAATACTCCACTTAGAAGACAATCCCCTTTGGGGGCGCAGCGGACTTTCTGGTCGCTGCTGCCCCCTCTGACATTTTTAGCCACAATTCGACATCAAACAAAAAACCAGAATAGTGTGCTTGATCTCCTCAGGGCATTGCAGGCCAGATAAGTGATTCTCTATGCAGTACAAGAATACTTATCGACGATGCGATCACTTCTGATGGTTAGCCAGCAGATCATCTGTTACTCTAGCGTAGGTGTTGACTTATGGCGGTCTGCCGGCAACAAGAGCAATGCTTTATGCAAAAATAATCAGGACAGGTGCGATATTTTTGGTGAGCATGTAAGCCCAGGTAGGGTACAATCTCAGCTTGACTGGGAAAGAACACTGGCAAGATGTCCGAAAGGACCTGATTCTATAAATATATTCCCTGGTCCCCCAAAGAGACCAGGCCATTAGTCATAGAAAATTCACATAAACTTCAAACAAAATCTACACGAGGTGACTTCATATGAACCCATGGCATGATGTTGCGATTGGCCCCAACGCTCCTGATGAATTCTCGGTGATCATCGAAATTCCAAAAGGCTCAAAAGTTAAGTATGAAATCGACAAAGCTAGCGGTCTGATCAAAGTTGACCGGATTCTTTACTCCAGTGTCCATTATCCGGCCAACTACGGATTTATTCCGCAGACCTACTGTGACGATAAAGATCCCCTGGACATTCTTTTACTTGGGCAAGAGATATTTGTGCCTTTATGTATTGCGCAGGCAAAGCCAATTGGCGTCATGCGCATGCTGGACCAGGGAGAGGCTGACGACAAAATCATCGCTGTTCATTCCAATGATCCAGAATTCAATCACTTTAGTTCCATTAAGGAGCTTCCGCCCCACCGCACACGCGAGATCAAACGCTTTTTTGAGGACTATAAAACACTGGAAAACAAAACGGTCACGATCGAGGAATTCTACGATCGTGACGTAGCTATCAAAATCATTGCTGATGCTATTGACGTCTATAAGAAAAATAAAGCAATCCTTATGAACAAAAAATAGATGCCTGCTCGAAAAATCACTCGGCACTCAATGATCTAATGGCGAAGGCCTTCAGTTTATCAGTCGCTAGCGTCGACGATGAACCAAAGGATCTTGAATCTGCTGCAGCCTTAGAAAAGCTGTGGTTTAAGACCGCTAGCAACGTCAATGCCAAATTCGTTGCCTCAAACTGCCTTGATATTAGCGTATCTATCATTGGCGTCCGCCAGCTTTGAGTTGACGAGCCAGAGTTTTTTGATGATACCGACAAACACAAACAATGTTTTTTACTTTGTCGAAAACAAAGTGCCAAAATGACACATTATCAA
>JBIKKO010000111.1:0-11006 GCA_044360315.1 Oligoflexales bacterium | reverse complement strand
GACTAGCGCACGCCGCTGGTCTTTTTTCCTGAAAGAAGGTCAATCTCCCTAGAATGTGATGGCTGTGGCGTCCGCGCCATTAGTATCCATAAAAATGATCATTAATTACAACTACAAACACGGCACGAGAGATTAAGGGGCTTGTCCCTTAACCCATCAGAATCAAACATCTAAATACCGATAGACAGCCCAGACATTTGATTTTCATGGGCCAAGCCTAGTCACTTTGCTTTCATCGATGATACAATCCAAGAAGCTAAGCAACCTCCTTCCGATCGTGGCGTTTTTACGGAGCAAGCAGACCGTATGTCTCAAAAGATACACAAATGGATCCGACGCAGCGTGGGAATGCTTCAGTCTTTTGCCGATCGCATCTGGTACCCACCGATGATTGGATTTCTAGCGGCTCTCGACAATATCCTTATTGTGATCCCTAACGACGGCATATTGATTTCGAGCAGTATGCTCACCCCAAGACGTTGGTTTTTCCTAGCCCTTTGTGTTGCCATCGGCTCAACAATCGGCGCAACAGCCCTGGCAACATTAATCGAGGTTCAAGGGCTTCCCTGGATCTTAAATCTCTTTCCTGGAGTCGACCAATCGACCACCTGGAAATTGACGGAAGATTTTTTCCAAGACTATGGATTACTGGTTGTATTTGCCGTGGCACTAACACCCATCATGCAGCAACCTGCCGTCATATTGGCAAGTTTAGCAAATACACCGTTGCTGCACCTCGGAGCCGTCATTTTTGTCGGCCGTTTTATAAAGTTTCTTATCATGGCCTATGTAGGCTCTCACGCCCCGAAACTACTCGAAAAGATGTGGGGACTTAAGGGCGAACTGGAAGATGCTGGCGTTAAAATAAAATAAACGTTTCACATTCTAGATTCAAACTTAGGCCTCTCGCTACAAATCCCGAATATCCCACAGGGCTACCGCTTCTAAAACACAATGATTTCGGATAGTTATTTCGGATAAAATTTCCCCAAAAATTAGTTTGGGGGACGTATTTGCAGGGGCAACGTCGACGGAAGCTCGATTCTACATCAGTTCAATAGGTCGCTTGTACTACCTAAAAGCAACTCGCCTACAAGTTGGACTCATTATCAATTTTTCAGCGGCTAAAATTCGTATCAGACGGGTGATTCGCAGCACCGAATCAAACGCTGAAGAAGGGAAGAGCGGAAATAGGGAAAAGGAGTGAATAAATTAAAATTCACTGATGTAAGATTAACTGGAAAGTCATAACCTCTCACAAGTCTGTTAACTTAGATGCGGTAGCCCTGTAATATCCCATGCGGCTCGTATCGTTGTCGCAAAGACTTGCACGATCATCCGGGGCCTAGGTGATCGATATGCCGAGGGGCTGATAGCCCCCCTTAAACAACTAGCTTCGCTCAAGACCCAAAATGGTGAGATCTCTAGTCGCACTTCGCTGTAGGATCGACATAATCTTATCCTTATGTGGAAGTCCAGAAGCTTCTACGGCAGCCATTAGTTCACCGCGAAGCTTATCGTTTTTCATATAAGCAAGGCACACCGGATAGCGCTGTTCCACTGGAATCCGGTCGAGCCAACCTAAACCTTCCCGGTACACAATATTCGAAGCCATGTAGGCCGCAAGAATTGCAATCTTGTGAGCCAATGGCAGCTTCTCTAAAATTCTAGCTCGATACTTCTCAACTAAAACCTTCGGACAATGACTCAGCACAAGACCCATGAAAAATTCGTCCCTTTCGACGTCCTTTTCTCGTCGCGTTAACTCATCGAGGAGAACATCAGTGACCTCATTGATTTCGCGGCTAACATCCATCGACAAATCGACCAAAGTTCGTTTGCCGCCAGAACGAAGGTATTCACGGAAGAGTAGTTTTGCTTCGTTGTCAGCCTTTTGCCGCAAGATATCGATCACCTGACTGACATAGGTTGGCTTGATATCTAAAAACTCCCTCTCTGAAATCGTTAGTGATGCAATGATCTCATAGCTAGAGCAGATAACGCCCGTCTTGTTGGCAGAGCTGTCCTTAATCATGAGCACGCCCGACTCTTGAAGTTTCTTACGAGCTCCGGCAGTGAAAAAAATGTTAGCTCCCTCAACAACGGCCTTACAGGTTGGAACACCATTTTTTAAGAAGATGTCCCAGTTCTTATCATTCACCGTGTAAGGACGTCCGCCGCCAGGAATCAAAATATCGGCTTCGATCACTCCGTGCAGCTCGTTACGCACTTTGATATTTTCTGGAGTATCGGCCTTAACCAAAAATGACCCTGCCCCCTTCAGCATTGACTTGTTAAAATCCGCAATTCCAAGGCCAGCTTTAAACAGCCGCAGCAACTCGTTCCAGTTTAAACCAGCAGGATCATGAGCGGCGCCTGTGCCATCAGAGATAGCGACCACCTTAGCGTTTTCGCCGTACTCTCGGTGTAATATTTTTAGCTCATTACCAGCCACATCTCCATCTGGCCCACCCGTCATCTTCACCGTAAACGGCTGCTTGCGAGGATCGATCTTTATAAATCGAAGCATATTTTCCACGAAAACATTGATACCTTCGCTCGTGACGCCATACTCTTTGTGATTGATTCCTGCACCTGGTTTTGAAGACATAAAGGCGGCCGCATAGGGATAACCACGACGAGCAGCCTGGGCTGGAATCCATTCAATTAGATCATTTGTAATATTCTCGTCTGGGCCAAGGTAGATAATGTCATCTTTGCCGTAATAAGAGACAAGCCTTGCCTGACCAGCCTCATGGGACTCGTCTTCTCTCACGAGTAGATCCAAAAGTGCATTCACACCACCGCGAACTGCGGCAATTCTATCCCCTCCTGGCTTTAGCACAAGAACCCCTTTAGCGCCTCCCTCGGGGATATCCTTATTTTTAAGCTGCTGCGCATGGGAGAGGCCATAGACCTCATCATAATGACCTGCTAGCGCCACATCATAGTCTGTGGGTGTTTTTGGCATAACCACGCGCAGCCCCCCGCGCGCAATGTCTTTCCACCGCGTATGGAACATCCGGTAGTCTCGACCCACGATGAAAAAGATGCAATAAGGCCGCTCGGGGTAGTGTTTGCGATCGAGAACGTCTGGATTGATTCTAAAGGCCAAACCAGTCTTAGTTTGGTTGAAGTAATTAGTCTTCTCTGTGTTCTCGATAAAGCTAAGGGTTTTCACGAAAATACTTCGCTCGACCTCATCCGACAGAGCCTCTACTTTCTTACGAACATCATCAATCATTCGTTGAATCTGTCCTTGCTCCCTTGCACGCTGCTCCGCAGGATCAAACTTATTGCGAAAGCATGCGACAAGATCCTTGGTGATGTCGGCAAATTTAAAGAACGTGGTGCGAATTTTATAGTTACTGTAGTAGTACGCATTATCCTTTCCAAGCATCACATGAATCCAGGTTGCCCAAGACCTCACAAGATTAACAGCATTGATTGAATACCCATACTGCGGCGCCATGAATGTGGAAAATTCGTCTGTGTCGACCCAACCCATCGTACGCAGAGCCTTGTTGAGCTTAATCATTGGCACTGCACTGACATCAATCTTCGCTCCGTTCGTCGTCGCGATATGAAAGTGAATGATTGACAGTGGGCTTTCATAGCCCTCCCGGAATGTGACCACAAATGTGCGATTAAGCGTCACACCATAACGATTCAGAAGGTTAAAAATTTGCTCGAGAGCCTCGCTAGGGGTCCCGTTCTTCAAACCCAGTGTGATTCGAGCAGTCGGACGATCCGGAACAGGTTCAAAAAAGGTATGAGCCCCTTCGTGAGACTTCATATGACGCACCATGCGGTAGGTCAACTGAATGCGACCGGCTGTCGAGTACATAATAAAATCATTATCAAGATGATCGAGATAATGTTGAATCGATGACTCCTCGCTAGGATATTCCGCGAGAATGAATTCCTTTGCCAGACGAATTTTTTCCACAATCCTAGGGTTAGTTCGATCAATGGGCACATGATCTGCACAGCTAAAGCTTCCTATAAACAAACGATCATCACGACTAACGTACAAACTTCCCATTTTAAGCTTAAAGGTCGTCAAACGAGATGCAACTTCACTTAGGTTTTTAGCGTCACTACCAGGACCAATGTACGTAACTCGCGTGCGATCTTTATTCCACAGGGTCAACGTTTGTTTTGTTTCGAATAGATCACTGGATATCAGTGCTTGTAAGTGGCTCACTTTATCTGCACTAGGAGTCGTTTGGTAATAAATCGATGGCATATTATTGAAAAACCAAGGCGTCAAGGCATCAACGCTGTGGTTCATATTATCACGTACCGTCTTTGCGACGTTTGCGATGTATTGGTCCAGTTTCTCACCACTAAGAGCGTCGGACGTAAATGCGGAGGCCGAAGCTCCAGACCCTTCATCTTCAGAGAGTTCATGATTACGATAGCTGGAGTTGTTGGTTGTCATAAGTACTGCCTTATTTCAAAATGATTGAACAAACATAATTTCTAAATCGATCACTTTTTCGTCTAACACCCGATGCTGTTATTGCGCTCCCGACTATCGCGGTGGCGATCACCAGCACAAAACCTCAATCACATCCCCGCTGCCGGGTCTCCAGCAGCGTCTAGCTTCGACCTCCACTTAGCCTCTACACGCTTAATACAGTCAAAAACAAATGTCCCCGACCGATTCACCTCATCAACAAGATCAAGGGCAGGAACGCGGTTTCTCATCGTAAATTCTTCGGCAAAAACGGTCAGAGTTTTTAAGGCTCCTCCACCAAAATAACATCCCGGCAACCGCTTTAGTCCACTGATCGCAATCATCATCAATTTTTTTGCCAAGTCGGCCATAATCAAATCGTCGAGACCGCGCTCTGCCTTGTTGAGAAGCTCGTTGATCTGCGAACGATAAGGAAGCATCAACTCAATAACCTGATCCAAGGCAATCGGATCATAGAGCAACCCTGTCCACCAAGCTGCTGGCACAAACTGCCAAACACGCGACTGACAGTCGACACTGCGAAGCTCAAGGAATCCCCGTGCGCGGACCTCGGGAAACAGTAAACTTAAATGCGTTTCAAAATCTGCATCATCGGGACGATCGCCGTGAATCCCGTTTGCCATCCAAGCTTGCCAGGTCACGGGATCGTGCATCACACGGTAGTTTTGTTTTTCAACATAAACCACACGGGCTGCCATTAAAAAATCAAACCACGTGTCGACACATGAATTCTTATCCAACTTGGTAACTAACCGATCCAAATTAGGTACACCCGTGCGACTCGGGTCAAGATAACGCCAAACCCTTTGCCGTAAACCCGTGCACCCAACAAATCGACCATCTTCGAAGGCGCTGTAATTAAAAATTGCACCGCTGATGGGTGCAATCAACATGCTACCCAAAAAACGCTTAGCCATCGTTGTCTCGTCTCGACCAAAATCCAGATTCACCTGTACGGTGCAGGTTTGACGCATCATTTTGGGACCATAAAAACTAATACCAGAGAAAAAGTCATTCATGGCAAGATAGCGAGGCTTTTGCATCTGCAAACCGATGTCATCCACAGAATGCCATGGATTAAGTCCAATTTGCGTCAATGACACACCAGAGCTATCACTTAGTTCACGGTCTAAGACAGATTGAATGTATAAGGTGCGACTCATGGCTTCCGTCAAACAATGATATGGCCTTGACGAAAACTCTAGCTGCCCCCCAGGTTCAAACGAGATATTGTCATCTTGATCGAGTCGAAAGCCCATCAATAATTGCTGCCCACCGACGGTCTGTTCGTTGACGGTCCAACCGTGGGCACTACCCGTTCGTCGCAACGACGCCGCCAACGTACCCATGTCGCCTTGAAGCTGCACCCGTCTTGGTACGGGTTGGTCTGACCTCACATACAGTGGCAGCATCTCTATTTCGAGACCCACTGCACCTGGAAAGTTAGGGTAGGCATTTCGATAAACAACTGACTGCAATGGGAAAACCCTGTCGGCAACCCATTGGCGACACCGTTCGGGAGTCATAACTCGTCGACTACTCACATCCTGACTCATCCGGGATATTCCTTTCGCAAAACTTCAGAGCCTATTATTTTACACTTAAATACGCGGCTCTTCAGCGTTTTTTAGGGGTCACTCGTTGTTTTTTTCGCAAAAACATAGTAACCATGACGACTCCGGCGCGCCCAGATTGAAAAATCTAACGATGCTGCACGTTAAAAATGCACTGTCGAACTTGTGCCCAAGGTCATGGATCTGCACAACCCAAAGCCTTGTTCTTCTTGAGCCTTCTTGGGTGTGATACCGTCCAAAGTTCGCCCTCTACTAACCCTTAACATTCGTCGGCGTTCCCATGAATTCATTCACTGCAGCCCGAGCCAAAAATTTACTCAGCACATGGAAGCAACGCCACGGTCGCGACATCAACCGCAGTGAACTCCTAGGCGAAGGCTTCACTGAAGACATGATCGAGGAACTTGTTAAGCATAACGTCATAACCAAGTACCAAGTGACTGCCAAAGGCGGGCGCGTCGAAAACCGTTACAAGCTAACCAGTGACTGGCGCCAGATCAATAAGCTTTGAAAGGTCCAGCTGTGCCGCGCAAGGTTACGATTTTATGTCTGTCGCAACGCAAATTCCACAACCACCGACGCTCCGGTTAATGGCCTGTATTTATTGAGAATTTTTAACATTCTTAATTTAGCATCAAACACCCCCTCCTCACTGCCGACAGTCTCTTATGGAAGAGTGGTGATGACCAGATCGAGACGGGTCACAAGAGCGACCAAAGTGTAGACCATCGCATCACGTTCTCAAGTGACGAGTGCATCCAACACGGTGAGCCTTGGTTCAGGAAGAGGGCCAAAGACTTTTAGCGATCAGAGGAACGCTTCCCATGAAAGTTGAAAAAAAAACAGACGCAGTAGATCTCAGCCAGCCCGTTGAAAGCGAGGAGTTTCTCCACTATGAACAGTTTGACCCGCGATTTGGGTCCTCCATGGCCGTGCGATTTGAACAGCGCTTTCCTGTCATTCCGCCCATGCCAACAGAGCCCAAACTGCTTCGTGAACACCCAAACTTCGCCCGCATTGGCAGCACGCGTCAGCAGCTCAGTTTACACGATTGGGAATGGATACGCCTCAGCCAGATGAGACAAGTAGAGTTGAATAAAGAGGATCGAATCAAGACCAGGGACGACCGCGTCATCGCTGAAGCTGACCGTCACTTACACACGTTTTATGAAACCGCATTGCGTGAGCAGCAGTTTCGCATCCTGATGACATGGATGTCCCGCTTCAAGGCCGAGCGCCAGCATCGTTTACTGCGCCTTGAGGAACACGCAGACTTTTTAGAAACTATGCGTGAACGCCGTGCCGACAACCGTGAGTTCCTTCGGGTAGACAAGTTTTTGGTCCGCAGGAAGAAAGGGCTTGAAAGCCCCGTGCCACCGCCTCCAGTCAAGTACAGCGTCGATATCGCACGAGCTGAACTCGAAGATAGACACCATCTGGCAACAAAAAGAGACGCTGTCTCAATCACACTTCTTGAGAACCTTCGTCAGGCACAGATTATGACGTCAAGTCTCTTGTTTAAACAGCAACTTGATCTGCAAAACTTCCGTGAGGAAAGACGTGAGGACACTCCAGAAGACCCTCATCTTGTGCAGAAAATCAAAGCCACGGCAAGGTAGTTGAGTCAGAGCTCTCGCAGGGCCTCACATCATTTTCCTATAGTTGTCACCTAGATGCCTAAGCGCGCGTCGAATCAGCGTTTGATCACGTTGAGACTCCAACAAGATTTGCTGATTGATGACAGACATCATACCCACAGCTTCCGGAACATGACCATAATCAGAGGGCTGAGTCTCATAGGTATGTAAACGCAATGTGACTGCTGCGACCATCATCCAATAAGCTGGCCCGCGGGGAATAGGACCGTACAAAAGCTTATACATCGGATCATCGAACCGTAGAACTAGGGGATTTGCTCCGGCGTCTCCAGGTGAGAGAGGAAAGATATCAAGGCGAGCGGTCGCGGCTGCTTTAACGAGAGGCCAGTTCACATCGTTTCCATTTTCCTTTGATAACTCCGTTATCACGATCTGATTTAAATATCGAACTGAGTTAAAGTATTCAGGACGCCATTCAATGACTCCAGCACCTAACTCCGCAAGCCGAGCTAACTCACTAGCGGTCTCGACGATTGAAGTTAGCTGCACCTCATCACGCCCCCCTTGCGACATAGCATTATCGACAGCATCAAAAATTTTCGGAAGTATGCCCTCATTGAATACATCGATTGCACGATCAAATGTCGTACGTCGTTTCAAGCGTGATATGGCTGCCAAGACCCTTGATTGCTCATTTACGGGCAGGCGGTCAGACCTACACTGCTGAACCTGGCCAAAATGACTGTCAAAAAAACTGGGTCTCGGAGCTTTCAACTGATTAGAACAACCCACGAGGAATCTATTAATGGTCGTTTGTTCGGCTGCAGGTTGAGAAAACTGAGAGATATGATCTCGAAGCTCAAAGATAAAATTTCTTATGGCACCCTTGTCTTCTTCAGAGAGTTTCTCTGCGACGGCACGAAGATCTATGCCCGCCCTCTTTTTGTCAGCTCGAATACTTGAGTAGTGACCAGTACTCTTACAAGATGCGGCAAAAACTCCAGCCACACACGTCATCGCGACCAGACAGGGCATTTTGAGCATATTCATCCTCGATATCAAACGTGAACGACCTCAGAATCATGGCCTATAAACCGCTATTTTCAACATTAATTGCTAGATCTGTTATCCCTTGACGACGCACAGCATCAATAAGTCCCACCACAAACCCGTGCGGCGTATCCTTGTCAGCAGCCACCAGAGCCTGTAGTTGAAGGTTTGGATCAGCAGCTCGCTCAGCTGTAACGCGAGCGGCAATGTCCTCTAGTTTGATCGGCTTGCCATCAAGAAACATTGCCCCAGACTTATCAATAACGAAGGCCAAATTTTTGACCTTTGGAGTATTTTCTCCCGTATCAGCCTTCGGCAGCTGCACCTGAATTGACTGTTGTACGATGTAGCTTGACGTCACCATAAAAATAATTAACAGCACAAGCATAACGTCGACTAAAGGCGTGACGTTAATACCAGTAATTTCAGAATCTTCTTGCTGATCTAACGAACCACCGGCCATAAGTTCCGCCTTCTTATCCTCTGTGAGAGAGCACCAAACGACTAATCGCTTCAGCACTACTAATCTGCCGCTTCACAAGCCTTTGAAAAAAATTATAAGCAATCACAGCTGGTATGGCCACCATCAACCCCACCGCGGTTGCAATCAATGCTTCGGAAATTCCCCGCATCACCACGGCAGCACCACCCTGGGGGTTCAATGCCAAATCATGAAACGCGATGATGATACCTAGGACTGTCCCAAACAAACCGATAAATGGTGCATTGTTGCCCAACGTACCAAGAACCATAAGCCCGTGATCAAGCTTCTGACGCTGACCAATCATAAATCCAGTCATGGTCTCTTCCATCGCTTGAGATCCCCTTGTTCTGGCTTCGACACCGCGCAGAACAGTTTGACAGGCCAAGGCAGGCGACGTCTCACAGAGAGCACTGACTCCTTGCCAGTCATTGGCCTCCAGACACTTCGTTAACTTTTCCGTAAACGAGACAAGATCAAGATTGACCTTATAAAAGAAAATAGATCGCTCGATGATGATTGCCACGCTGATAACACTTAAAATGATCAATAACCACAAAACCCATTCGGTACCAAGAACGGTAATCCCGAGAAGCTTTTGGACGATATCAAAACCTTGATCAACTTGACCTTCCATGGTGCTCCCTCTCCGAGTAACTCTCGCCTAAAAAAACGAGTTGTATAACGACCGACCCAACGATAACACGTCATCATCATTATATACGAAAGACACACTCACGCCTATGCGTGACATTTTTTTTTGCCGCCCCACAGAGCTTTCCGGGTCAACCTTCGGCCCCTGCAGCACCGCCCGGCCAAACTCAAAGTTTGTCTGCCAGGAAACCTTCTTATTGACCGGCCAAATCAATCCTAAGGCACCCGTGGCACCAAGGCCAAGCCAGGAGCCACGAACTTCATCATCACGATAGGCTCGAAACAATTGATATTTCCAAATACCACCACGAATTCCTAAGTATAGGGCCTGCATAAACCGAACACCAACCTCAGCTCCATAATCCATCAACACGGTATCGGTCCGCGGCGGAATGGCCGTGTTTAAACGACCGGGAATGTACTGAGCGTAAAGCCCTATGTCCACGATTTGAGCAACCGAGTAGCCCCAACCGACCCTACCGCCGTATCCATAGTAATTGGGCGTATCCTCACTGGATTCGGCTTCAAAAACATAATTATTCCAGCTTGGGCCCGCCGTAAGTAGAAATCCCGCCACGCCGCGGCCCGAGCAAAGGAAAACCCCACACAGCAAGACAAGGCCGCGATTTAAGATTCCACAAGACATGCTAATGCTTAGCCCCTAGCGTTAACACCTCTGTCATGGACTCGATCAAGCGCCGCTCATACTCAGACAACACCAATAAGTCTTTCCCAAATCTTAAGCTGCCAACTCTGACAAGTAGCTCACCACGCGAGTCTCCCCAAAGGGTTGCAACTTCCCATGGGTCCTCATTACTGCGTAGGAACAAGTGTTGCCCGACAATTTTATCAGCGCGACTCATACGCCAACCGGCGCTGGACCGCTCCAACAGCCAACCGTGCTCACTCAAAGGTTTCATAAAGAGAAATAATCGACCATCAGACGTGGTTCCCTGCTCACAAAGAATAATGGCCCCACCAAGGCCTCGCCTTCGTTGCATCGACAGTTGATCACAGAGCTGACAAAGACTGCCCACTAAACGCTCAAACACATCTCCAAGACTCGAGTCGTTAGCCATGACCCGGTAGCGGTCAATGGTGGGAGTGCGATGCGAATTCAGCAGGTTGCGCCCTCGCAGGCTTTCCTCACCTGTCCTCGCCTGATC
>JBIKKO010000110.1:0-11093 GCA_044360315.1 Oligoflexales bacterium | reverse complement strand
CGGATTTCTTCATTACCTCGTCCTTTCTTGCATTTACCCCAAAGAACTGGGTCTCGGGGAGGGACTGATAACGTATATTCGAGCTAAAGTCGCCAAAAAAAAGCAAGCCACAATTCTAATAATTTCAGTAATTTGGATAAAAAATCAGCCAAATCAAAAATATTTTTGAGGACAGACCCACCAGGGCTGGTTCATAATAGGGCATGAGACGGTTCAGTTTGATTATTTATTAAGCACTGCATTAGCATTTCCGTCGCTGCAACTGTTCCTTGTTCCAGTCGACGTTTGCACCTCCTAACGAACCCCTTTGGCTTACCCGCCAAAGGGGATTCATTTTTTTCCAGTTGCATTAGACTTGAACGTTTTAAACTCAAGCGCAACCAACCACCATGACTCATACTCCAAAAATAGCGCCGGGGTTGTTGTTTGGACATCTACAAAGAACAGAGCCTGTTCGCAAATCATTTCCATCTTTAATCAGCTTACTTTTACATTGATACCCAAATGACATCTGCCCTACCCCAGCCTTGCTCATCCCACCTCCTAAACTTTTGCAGCAAACCGTCCGAACACCCTCTAGCATTCTGTGGAAAGATCGCACAACTGTTAACAGCCGAGGCCTTCATGCTTGACCGAAGCCACCGAATCTCAACGATTGTCGTCATACTTGCTGCAACTTGTATGCTTGCCCTGTGTATAGATGTGCTCGGGGGAAACCTCACAAAGTTTGATGTCTCGTTTGAGCTCAAAGGTCTCGAGGACCGCCTGAGGACAACCCCAAGCTCTTACAAGGTCGTAGGAGTTGAAAGTCTCTATCGCTTATCTGACGAGCTTAACACCATCCGTCAAGATAAAATGGTCGTCGATCGCCGCTGGTTTGAAACCATGATGTTATTCAACGTCCTAGTACTGACAGGACTCTGCACCATCGCCTTCACTCGCGACCGATTGCCAAAACCTCAGTATGCTGGTAACCCTACAGACAATTCACCAGCAACCGATGCCCGCACACTGGACTCGCTCGCGGGGATTTCAGACCAACTCTTACAAGACATTAACAGCGCTGCATCCGCTTCAAAAGCTCTCGACCAATACGTAACACCTGACGACGTTGACCATCCAGACTCTAGTCAGAAAACTATCGACACACTCAGCCAAGGACAACAATCTTCGGCGCGCCTAGAATCTGTCAACTCGCTGCTGACACAGATCTTTGATCGCCTTCAATCCGGTGCTGCATCTGTAGCGAGCATACAACAACAACTCCAACACCAGGGACGCGAATCTGAATCAAATTACGCTGAAGCCAACTTACTATCTTCACAACTTAGATCGTGCAAAGTTACAATGATGTCCATCATGAGCTCCGTCACTGACTTATCAAAGCAAGTCAACGACATGGCTTCGCTTACAAACCAAGGCATAAAATCCACACAACTTATTCACCAACAGACGACTTCGACCTTAGAACACCTTATCAATGAAACCAAGATCCTAGCAACCCTACATGGCAACACCAAGATTATTAATCAGTCTCTAACCCACTGTCGCACAGACCTGTCAAACAGTATGGAGCCTATCGCTGGGCTAACCAGTCGCGCCCGAGAGATTAGTCACATCATCGACTCAATCGACGACATCGCGGAACAAACAAACCTTTTGGCATTGAATGCGTCCATTGAAGCCGCAAGAGCGGGTGAACACGGCCAGGGATTTGCAGTGGTTGCAGAGGAAATTCGCAAGCTCGCATCACTCTCAACAAACGCTACACGAAGTATTGCGGAACTTCTAACAGCAATACAGAAAGAAGCTGAACGTGCCTCCGAACACCTCAGAGCTGCGAATTCCTCTTCTGACGTAGCAGCTCAAACACTGCAGCGTTTTGAGACTCTCTTCGCGCCTGTTCAATCTGCCAACCGCAAAGCAAATCTAGATTCATCGACACTAAAAGACCGAGTCAACACTGTTGCAAAAGTCATTGATAGCTTGCATAAGATATCCCTCACGGTCGAACGGCAAGCCACCCAGACCTGTCAATCGATGGAACGATTTGTAAACCAAGATGTTAAGGCCCTAGAGGGAATCTATTGCCTAGCATCATCCGCTGATCGTCACACTAAAACATTATCAAGACTTGGCGTTGACGCCGAAATCATCCACTGCAGTCTTTCTATAGCTCAGAAAAATATTGCCGCCGTCAAATCCGAAGCACAACGCGCCAAGCTCGAGATGAATCAGCATCAAAGAAACAACGCAGCCCGAGGACCACAGATCAAACAAAACATGACGTTACCGATTCATAATATTCGCACGGCGATCATCCGTCTCTCTCAGTCGGCGACAGTCGTATCCCAGCTAAAAAAGAGCAAAGGAGATCCAATCTCGTCAGATAAACATCCACACCACCAACGCGCAAGCTGAATCGGAGAACGAGACCGTGGTATCGGTAGGAGACAAATCACTTCAGCAACGACTCGAACGAGCCCTCTCTCAACATAGGAAAGAGGGCGCAGACGCTATGGAAAAACTTGCCAGCGGCTCGATATTTACGACCCTAAACCCTCGCCCCTCCGAGCGCTCCATCGCCGAGGGTTTGTCTCAGAAAGTGCGAGGATTGACTGCCGCCAAGCGCAACATCAATGATGCCGTCTCCCTGCTGCAGACAGCCGACTCCAGCATGCAGCAAATCAATGACATGATCATACGCATGAAAGAGATCAACATAGCTGCAACAAACACAACCATCAACGATCGTGATCGCAAGTTTCTCTTCATTGAGTATCAGGCCTTGCACGACGAAATAAAGCGAATTGCCGACACAACGACGTTCAACGGCGTGCCAGTCCTAAACGGCGACGCCCCACAAGCGCCAGAGCGGCTCGTATTCCGAGTCGGAGATCCTGTATTTAGTGAGTTCGCAAGTGATGACGAGGATATAAATACGATTGTGTTTGAAGGCCTCCGGGACGTAGTGGCCACACCATCAGGACTAGGACTAATGAGTGCATCGGATCTCCTATCTAACTTCGACGCCGAAAGTGGAATATCCATTGACGACGCGCGCGATCTCATGCAACCGAGTGCGGACGGATTCGCCTCCTCTTACGACCAGGCTTTGACAGCTCTATCAACGATGCGATCCATATACGGCGGAATGCAGGCAAGAATGCAACATGCCATTAACTACACCGAGGTGCTGTCTGAAAACCTTTCAGCGGCTCGAAGCTCCATCGCTGACACCGATTATGCCGCAGAAGTATCTCGCCTCACATCAAGTCGCATACTTATGCAAGCAGGAACAGCTGTTTTAGCCCAATCCGGGTTTTCCGGCGGCCTGAGTTTAACACTTCTGGACGGTTTGTTTAAATGAACTCATGCACGTCACAGCCGAAGATGTCGTCATCCAATTTTTGGAGCATGTAAAGTCGATCCCAACGAAGCTTAACGAGCGTATGGGATCTGTTCCAAGTCTCGTCATCCCATTCGATTTTGCTTAGAATAACTATTAACCCAACCTCATACTCTTTCAGAGAGATCCCCGACGCGACGAAAGGCGCTCGGGATGACCATAAGCCTGCCTTCACGGGGCGCTCACTCATACGGCGCAGGCAATGACGGACGCTTGAAGTCTATTTACCGCACACCTTGACCTTTACCGCGTCGTCGTTCAACACGGGCAACTTCAATGGATTGATACCAATGTTGCGAGTCATGACGCGCGTCAAACCCACCAACAACATCAAGGCTCTTTGTCGTATTGCACTCAAAATCCCAACTACACATCCGACGCGACGGTCCCGATGCTCCGATGGTTCCCAACAATTCGACAGATCGCTCCAAAGCTACTTGAATATCCTGATCCGGATACACATTGGCTGTTAGCCGATATAGACACCAACGCAGATGAGCCAAAGGAACGCCGTGATAATTATGAAAGTTACGTAATAGCGAAGGTAAAGCAGCGGGATCAATGATGCGCATTTTTATCAAACTCCAAGCAACTTGCAGCCAATGATCAAACTGAAACCAAGTCGCTTCAAACCGCGACGAGACGCTTGTTGAGTAGCCGGGAACGTTCCTAATAAAAATCCCCACCACTTCAAGACTATCTGGCGCCTGGAGTTCCGGCCTTACAACTTGAGAGATCACAGCCTCTTCAACTTTCGCACCCCGTAACCAGTCTTTCAGACCTAGTTGATCCACTCGTTTCTCTAAAAACATACGCACACCCGTATAGATATATGCGTCGAACTCTGCATTATCTCCGAACATTAACAGGCGACTCGCGGGCGGCAATCTGCAAGCCACATCTAAAATAGCCTTTGTTTTGTAGGCGATATGATGCCGTAGCAAGTCAATACGAGCCATCTTCAAATTATAAGACTGATTTTTAAAAGTGTCAGAGGACCATTCAAGATTATCCATTGTAAGCTTGCCATCTAGCGCCAGCCGTAACTGAGGGGGTGACGAACTTACAAAATGGATCGCAGAACGAGGAACCTCACTCCTGCGAGGCTCGCCACCCCATCTCACAAACTCCAAAACTTCGCTTGCGCCTGGTACCGTAATTTTATCATGAGGACTTTCAAAGGGGATCTTCGCCATCTTGATCCATGACTCAAACTCAGTTTCAAGATAGGTCTTATCCAAGTCACAAAACACATGCACACCTTGTCCAAACGACTCAAGCGACTCCAGCATCCTTGAGCTGACAAGGGCTTTTAGTTCATAATGGCTCGGGGTTATCCGAAACAGCCTTCGAAAAAAACTCATCTAAAAAATCCGATCGTTAGCAATGACTTATGACCAAATAAAATCTTTACAAACTGAGCTGTAAAGACTCCTAATTGTATCACAAACGCCACGACAACTCACCTCGACCTGGTTTCGGCGTCAGAGCGTTAGAACACGGCCTACGGAACACAGAAAAGATAATGAAGGCACCGTCGAAAAAGTGGGCAACTTGCCGTAATTCGAAACTCATTGCCACACACAGACCAGATCAAAGGAAAGCAGGCAAAACGAAAGGCACTATGATGGAGCATCGCTGGTAGACCACAAACGCAACGTGCTCCGAGTAAGACCTGCTAAAAACAACTTTTGGCAGCCGCATTAAGCTCTTCTTCGCCGAGTTCGCAGGGTAAATTAACTTCCGTTTCATTTCCTCCGCACTTTTGAACTTGCCGCTCAATAGTTTTACCTGAAAAACAAGAACAAAACGCCGCGGTATTGTATGGCGGGTCAGATTCTTTCATGCAACCTTCTTTGCTCAACTCAAAAACAACAACTCGGTTCTGTGGCTCAGTGGCTCCAGGTTCATCACCTCCGCCACCACTTGACTTGTCAGATCCACATCCAATCACAAAACAAGAGAGAGACAGCAACCCAATAAACTTACCGATAGACATCATCAAAACTCCATTTCCGATTAAAATTTGGATTTAAGCACGACACGAACAACCAATCCGAAACCGTCCCCTCCCCGTTGAGCATGCGAGAATCTATTGATTCCTTAATTTTAACATTGGACGCTTTTCTTTTACTATAGCGCCACCTTGACGCACATAGAAATCAGAGCTAAATTCCTGTAATAATCTGATTAATCAATCAATTCCTCAAGTGAATCAGACTCAAAAAGTCATGTCGTGTCCCAGCCCAAAAAAAGCCATTGACTTAGGCTTTTGCGTTTGACGCCCAAGGCGTCTTATCAACAAGCTTTCCCTTGCATTTTGTATCGTTTCGCAGTAACACCCGAGCGTCGGTCTTTTATTCAAGGAGTCTCATATGTTAAAAGGAATCGTGTTTACGTGTTTGATGTTAACAGCCCCTAGCCTTCAAGCAACATCGTTTGAGGAGCTCGCACGATGCATTGAGCCAACTGCTCCAGAAAAGACCTTGATTGTTGAATTTGACGCAACAATGGAGCACGCGCGTGTCATCCACCCCGAACGTGGGATTCAACCTGCCCGGATCATTAGTAACCGAGCCATTTATATTGTTCTGGAGTTTGACGATGCCCCCGAGACTCTGCGCATCGTTATCTCTATTGACGGGCAGCATCAACTGCTCGTTCTAGACCGAGTAACTGGAACCTTCCAGAAAAAGGCGGACTTAGATTGCAAGATGGCTTTTGACTGGATGTGATTATTACCCACCTCTAGGCTTCACCCTAAGTAAGATTGTCGTCATCATACCACGTCGTTACAAGATGAGCTATCGATGTGCGGTAAACGGACGAACCCCTGCACCCGACTGCAAGCAGGTCGTCTCGAAGAATGAACGCCGATCCGAGACACGCGCTCTTGTCGTTACAACCATTGGCAATCAGTGAGTTTTTATTTTTTTATACACATTCTTTGAAATTTGCCTACCGGTCGGGTACACTTGTTGGTGATTCCCAATTTTATTTTTGTCGGTTAGGAGTTTGAGTCTCATGGAAGGACTAAAAACACGAACCTGTGGTTACTGTTTCGCAGAGCGCACTTGGACTTGGAATGGCCAGAAGATGAAAGACGGCTCCAAGATCTACATTGATGAGCACGGCCATCGTTGGGCTGGGCGACGCTGCCCCCTATGCGAAAAAAGTCGAGTGGCTGCAGCTGTCCGTCATGATAGTTTCGACCGCGAGATGATCTTTCAACAACTGACCGAAAAAGGGTTTAAGATCAGATCTAAAACCCACCCCGTAACCGTTGAAAAAGACGGTCAGACCCTTCAGGTTGGCATACGCAGAGCACGGACCGTCGACGGAGGCATTCTTATTGAGTCCCCTGCGGATGCGCGAGATGATATTGTGGCACTCGTCTTTGAATCGGTCAGGCTTTGCACGCCCGAGCAGATCAAAGGCGTCAATGTCTTTGTCCCACCGGTCGAACCACAAAAGCCTGTGGCAACGCTGTCGACCTTCAACGCCAGCACGCCTCGCATCGGCGCGGACTCTCTTTGATGTTACGCGGGAGATTTCAGACGATTGTATCTTTACCGGCTGATGACGTTTCAGGCCAGTCAAGCATGAAGTGAATACCACGAGACTCTTTTCGAGCCATCGCCGATCGAATTGTCAGCAACGCCACTGCCGCCAGGTTCCTCACTTCCAGAACTTCGTTTGACACCCTATTTCTCCACCAATATTCGTCAATTTCCTGTCGAATGTTTTCAATCCGAGACAGCGCTCTTTTTAAACGATGCTCACTACGTACAATGCCAACATAATTCCACATCACGCGTCTAATCTCATCCCAGGAGTGGGTTAACACCACTTGCTCATCAGGGGCTGGCTGATCAACGTTAGTCCAACTCACATCAACATCGACCACATCGTCAGAGTCAGAAACGGCTTGAGCATCCTTCGCCGAGCGATCGGCAAAGACCATAGCCTCCAGTAAACTATTGGACGCCAATCGGTTAGCGCCATGGAGGCCTGTGCACGCGACCTCACCAACTGCGTAGAGTCGCTCAACATTCGTCCGTCCCCAGCTGTCAGTCACCAAACCACCACAACTATAATGGGCCGCAGGCACCACGGGAATCATATCCTGAATCATATCAATCCCGTGTTTCAAACACATCTCGTAGATGTTTGGGAATGATGCTTTGATGCGGTCGGGACCAATAGATCGGACATCCAACCATACGTGAGCATCACCAGTTTTTTTCAACTCGCTATCGATGGCTCGCGCGACGATATCGCGGGGAGCCAACGATCCCATGGGATGATAATCCTCCATAAAAGCACGTCCACGCATATCTTTTAAAATCCCGCCCTCACCTCTTACAGCCTCACTGATCAAGAAATTCTTGGCTTTAGGGTGATAAAGGCAAGTCGGGTGGAACTGCATGAATTCCAGGTTTGCCACACGACAACCTGCCCTCGAGCCAATAGCCAAGCCGTCTCCGGTAGCGCTATCAGGATTTGACGTGTAGAGATAAAGCTTTCCGTGGCCTCCCGTACACAAGAATGTCACACCACTGCTGATTCTAAACACTTTCCGCGACTGCCGTTCGAAAAACCAGGCGCCGAGACAACGATTTTTCGAGAAATCAGGAGCCACCTTATCCGTAGTCACCAGGTCGATGGCCGTACAGTGTTCAAGAACCTGAATGTTTTTGTCCGAACGAACCTTCGCAATCAAGGCCCCGGCAACAATCTGACCCGTAATATCCCGCGAATGAATGATTCGTCTATGACTGTGCCCACCTTCCCGAGTTAAGTGCCACGTCCCGTCGTTTTTCGCATCAAACTGAGCTCCAAACTCAGCCAATTCGCGAACTAGACGAGGACCTTCGGCGACCACAAGTCGAACAACAGACTCATGACAAAGCCCCGCACCGGCGCTCATTGTGTCTTGGACATGATTTTCAAAACTATCGGCCGGATCCAACACAGAGGCAATGCCGCCTTGGGCGTACCACGTGTTGCTATCCTCGACGCGGTGCTTAGCAACGATCGTCACACGACCCTTTGCTGAAAGTTTTAAGGCCAGAGATAAACCAGCAATTCCAGCACCTACGACTAGATAGTCGGTCTTTAAATTTGATTCACATATCACTGCACTTAGCCCCGAATTAAAAAAACGTTGTCGGACGCTCTATACCAAACATTGTAGAGGTCTTATCACCCCAAGCCCTAGTTTTATCATCATTTTTTAACCAGCTCTCCATAAAAGTCCTGAAAAAACGATGCTCAAACGACCATCACGCCCGGGAACAGTCCGTAATAATTTAGAGAGAGCAGCCATTTCAGGGACTTGCACAGACTCATGAATTGAGATACCGTAGATCCCTAGACACTGGGTTTATTTTATTGAAGAGATCAGGATGGCTACATCACTTAACTCCGTTGGTTGGCTGCGACAGTTGCCCAATCAATTGACTCTGGCAAGGATCTTGGCCATCCCCTTGCTGCTGTTTATTTATCCGATCCACAGCCCAGCTACAAACGTCATTTGTGCCCTGCTTTTTGGTGCTGCCGGCCTTACGGATATCCTGGACGGTTATCTAGCGAGGCTGTACGGACAAGAATCCCGTTTAGGAGCACTCCTTGACCCCATTGCAGACAAGATGCTTTCGGCGGCAGCCCTTCTCCTTTTAGCAGATGCGCAATACCTGCCAGCTTGGATCTGTGGGTTTTTGTTATGCCGAGATATCGCCGTAAGCGGCATCCGCCTTATCGCCCTCGAGGATGGTTACACAGTGCAAGTGAATGCCTTCGGCAAGGTGAAAACGATCCTGCAGGATGTCGGTATTTTCAGTTTGATGATGGGCCACGACTTCCTGGATATCCCTTTTCGCGTCACGGGCATGATAGCCATCTGGTTAGCCCTCGCTGTGAGCCTGTACTCGGGTTATCTCTATCTGCAGGAGTTTCTTGAAAACTCATCAAAAAGCCCCACCGAAGACCAGTCACAATAAGAGGTTGCTCCATACAGAAAAGCAACAGCCGGCGTCAGGCGGCTGGCGGATCCTTTAATTTTTTTATCCATGAGCCGATTATTCTTCATAAATCTTTGCACCTTGGGATGAAGATCATCGGGGGACTGTTTTGGGTAAACCTGCTCTCAATATATATGTTGTGGCTCCGGAGGCTTCAGGCTTCAACACACGCCGTTTAAAAGGCAATGCCCATGCTTATGGCCTTACGCTTCATGTCGTCGACCGCGCTGCAGAGCTACCATCAATCCCAATGCCGCACTCCATTTTGATCACACCCGACACAGAAAAACCCCGGTATTTCGATAATCATGATGAGGGTTTTCAAAAAATATTCCTCCTTACAGACCGAGCGAGTGCTTTATCTTCCAAAGGATCAGCCATCTTCGCAGCACCGGGCCCGAGCAATCCAGCACATGACACCAAACTTTTGGCGGGGCTGCTGCTTATTTCAGGACAACCTCTAAAGCCCGCATGGCATGCCATTGAAACCTCTGGTCGGATTCCTTTGGAATCTTTGCCGGAATTTGTGCGAACGTGGTCAAAATCCTGCGGAACAAATACACTTCCCATCGTAAGAGAAACCACAAAATGGCTGTCATCGATACCAAATCAAGAAAATAGCCGTCCGGCATACCGCGCTTCTTGTGATGGACACTCGTGGTCTCTCGAGATTTCGTTTCCACGAGGCGACGGTCAAGATTGGTATCAAATTTTGAGAAAACTCCATATGCCGTCTGCCCACACCCTGCTCGTACACCGCGGTATCGATCATTTATCGATTAATATTCAAGCTGAGCTTACAAGTCACCCCACAAGACAGATCATGATCATTAACACTGACGATACCTGCACACAGGCACAAAGCGCAATTGACACACCTCACCCTCGGGAGGCTTCTTGAAGCGACATACAGCAGCCAAATTAAGATTTCTGGGGGTACGAGGCTCACGGCCGGTTCATACGGCATTGAATACATTTTACGGCGGCAACTCAACCTGCATCGAATTCGACACTGGCCAAAATCTTTCGTTACTTATCGACTGCGGCAGCGGACTGCAAAGGATGATTTACGACCTAAAGAAGCCGCAGGCTTCAAAGCAACTCCACATACTCATCACACACACTCACTGGGATCACGTGCTGATGCTACCATTTCTCCGCCAAGTTGAGGACAGCGAATTTGAGGTGAATTTCTATGCACCTGATGTTGCAGGTCGCCCCTTCAAAGACATTTTCAATATGCTGATGCAGCGCGGACGATTACCCATTCCGCCGCTAAATCTGAACGCCAGAATCAAATTCAACCGTGTGACGCCAGGCCAGGGGTTTATCATTGGTGGAAAGGTTAAAGTTCAAGCTTTTCAGGTCAACCATCAGCACATGACCCTCGGCTACAAGATAAGCTACAGATCTTCCATCGTGGCCATCATCCCTGACATCGCTGCCATCAATCATGGAAACCTGCTTGGTGAGTCTTTCCAAGAACAGGCAAGCGTGATCGGCGTTAGACCCTTTGAGCAACGTTACAACCGTCAACTCGTTGACTTTCTTCAGGATGTCCCAAACCTCGTGTTTGACACTCACTTTAGCACCAACAATCTAAAGGCGGATTGGGGTCACGCCACGCCTGACATTGCCATTGAGTTATGTTCAAAGGCCAA
>JBIKKO010000019.1:0-33028 GCA_044360315.1 Oligoflexales bacterium | reverse complement strand
AAACTTAATCTTTGTTTTGCGTCTAGTGTAACTTCAACGCCAAGAAACGCCGAATCTGTCAACACTCTAAATGAATCTGTAAGTAAAGCGTCACCCACCAAGAGGGCCGTGGCTTCGTCAAACGCTTTATGTACAGATGGTCGTCCACGACGCATATCATCATCGTCCATGCAAGGAAGATCATCATGAGCTAGGCTGTAACAATGCAAGATCTCAATGGCAACAGCCGCAGGTAACGCTAACTTTTCATCCGCACCACACGCCCGACAAGCCATCATCGCCAAAACAGGGCGAACTCTCTTACCGTCACCAGAGAGGCAATAATGAATTGCTTGATGCAACCTTGAATCAATGGCATTCCAATTTTTCGATAAAAAAATCTGGTACGTGGAATCAAATAACGACGCGGCGTTTGTCTCTACAGCCATTACGACTCTCCTTGCCTAAGTTTCGCAGTATCGCACAACATGTTTCGCTGGCAACACTCCCTCTGCAATTCTGTCAATAGTCCAAGGCAGTAGCCGGCACTCTGCAGCAAAAACCCGTGATGCAAGCGCATCAACGGTATCAGTCTTCTCAATAGTCACTTCAATCTGAGATATGATTGCACCTTCATCATACTGCTCGTTAACAAAGTGCACTGTGGCACCGCTAACCACCTCGCCAGCAGCCAAAACAGCTTCGTGGACAGCCCGTCCATGCATTCCTTTTCCACCAAACTTAGGCAGCAAAGCCGGATGAATATTTATAATTTTACCAGGCCAGTTTACATCAATAGGAAGAAGCTTTAAAAACCCTGCGAGCACCACCATATCCACCCCATGAACACGCAAGGCATCATACAATCGTTTTTTAACTATGCTTTGATTTTTAAATCGAAAATCATCAATAAAAACAGGCACTCCAGCTGTCCTAGCTATGTCATTGCCTAAACACGATTGGGATGAACTAAATACGAGAACAACCTCATATTGATGTTTCGCCTGTTCCACAAGCAGATTCCGCAAGGAACGTCCGCCCCCAGAAATACCAACAGCAATTTTTAATCTATCTTGAATCAATCGACTCACCCGATAGGATCCTTTATATGATCAGACGTCATGACAAAACTCGTCTCGGATTTATCTTTCAAACCATTCCAAAACGATCCGGCATCCATCTCCTTGCCGCCAGCAGGCTTTAATCGTCGCACACAAACCAAGCCCTTTCCACATTTAACAACTAAGGACTTTTTTGCCTTATCGTAACCAAACGATCCTGCCCTTCGTAATTCACCGTCGTGCGTTAAACAAAGATCCATCTCTGTGATGACAAGGCGCTTGTCTCCCAAAAAAGTCCAGGATCCAGGCCAAGGTTCAAATGCACGGAAGCGATTTACAATCACCGCACTATTCAGACCCCAATTGATAAGCCCCATGTCTTTTTCAATTTTCTTGCAAAAGGTTGCATCTGCGTCGTTTTGAGCAACACCCTGATAGGCCACGTCGGAAGAAATAATTCTCAGCGCCTCCATCAACAGCTCCCCACTCGCCGCAAAAAGCCTACGGGTCAACATCCCAGCTGTTTCATGCGACTCAATCGCAAAATCTCTCTGCAAAATGATATTACCTGCGTCGAGTTTTTTTACCGTAAAAAGAATCGTAACCGCGGTATACTCCAGGCCGTCTAACAGTGCCGCAGGAACTGGCGTAGCGCCCCGATACTTTGGCAGACGACTCGGATGAATATTTATTGTGCCTAGTCGTGGTATCTTTAAAAAATCATCAGATAAAATTTGACCATATGCTGCGGTCACAATCACGTCTGGACTCAGGCTACGCAGATCCTGCAAAAATTCCGTTGATTTTGCGCTTTCGGGCTGCAAGCACAAGAGATCATGCTGCTTGGCAAAGGCTGCTACAGGCGGGTCCTGCAACGCACCACCACGCCCTACGGGACGAGCAGGCTGGCTAACCGCTGCCACCAGCAAAAATCCGGCATCGCGACCATGCTTAAGAAGATGCCCTAGAGGAGCCACCACATCTTCGGGAGATCCCATAAAAACAACACGTAACATAGTTGAACCTTTTTGCTGCTGTATGGCTGTCTATTGTCCGCCGCCCGAGACTATAAGAAAGCCCGTCAGGCTGGTCAAGCTAACTTATGATGTGCTAGGATTTCTTTCTAGCATGCGGGGATTGACCGCCACAAACACGGAGTAATGATATGGCAAAAGATCTGATATGTTCTATCGACCAAGGGACGACGGGGTCTACTGCCCTTTTGCTTGATGTGTCGTCAAAATCAAATCCTAAAGTCATCGCCAAAGCTACCGTCGAATTCCCTCAGCACTTCCCCGCGCCTGGCTGGGTAGAACATGATTTAAACGAAATATGGGCATCAATTCGTGAAGCAATCATTAAAGCATCCGCGCAGATTGGAGGCCCAGAAGCACTGCAGAGAATTGCTGGACTCGGCATTTCAAATCAACGAGAAACCTTGTGCGTTTTTAACAGGCATGACTCAACACCCGTTTGTAATGCTATTGTCTGGCAATGCCGACGAACCACCCAGTTGTGTAAAGATCTTCGAGACCAAGGTCTTGAACCAAGCATCCGGCAGAAGACTGGACTGCTCCTTGATCCTTACTTCAGTGCCAGTAAAGCAGCTTGGCTCATGGAAAATAATGACATTGTTCGTAGCAGCATTAACTCAGGGAAGGCTGTGTTTGGCACGATAGATACCTGGCTGATTCACAAACTAACTGGCGGCCAAAGTCACGTGACCGAATCCAGTAACGCCAGCCGCACGATGCTTTTTAACATCAATCAAAATGCTTGGGATCAAGATCTTTTGAAGATGTTTGGCATTAATTCCCCCTCTAGTCTACCCGAAGTCAGGCCTAGTGCGGGTCTTTTTGGGGTGACGAAAGGCCTAGGCGTTCTTCCTGACGGCATACCTATTTCGGGAGTTCTCGGCGACCAACAGGCGGCCCTCGCGGGCCAAGCTTGTTTTGAACGTGGCGAAGCAAAATGCACCTACGGAACAGGCGCCTTTCTTCTACTTAACAGCGGCAATCAACCACCTCGACCGGGCAACGGACTCCTCACAACGATTGCCTGGAATCTTGACGGTAATCTTACCTATGCGTTGGAAGGTTCATCCTTTATCGCGGGGGCAGCAATTCAATTTATTCGCGACCAGTTTCAATTCCTGGCAAAATCCGCCGACTCTGAAGAGCTCGCAAAAAAGGGCTCCGCAGCCCCCCACTTATACTTCGTGCCGGCTTTGGCGGGTCTTGGCGCGCCTTGGTGGAATCCATCAGCCAGAGGCGCCATACTAGGGATGCACCGTGGAACAACCAAAAACGACATTATTCGAGCGGCGCTTGAAGGAATTGCGCTCCAGGTTACAGACCTAGCTACCGCCATGAAGCAGTTATTGGGTGCCGACCTTCGTGTTCTTCGGGTCGACGGTGGAGCTGCAGCTAATGGATTTTTAATGCAATTACAGGCCGACCTTCTCGCTGTTTCAGTCGATCGCCCTAAGGATATTGAGTCAACAGCGATTGGCGCTGGGCTATTCGCTGGCCTAGGCGTTGGAATATACAAAACACTGCAAGAACTTGCCGCAGCGCGAACCTCCGATTGTGTGTTTAAACCAACTACAAATCCTGGCGACATCAACGCCATTAACCAGATGAAGTCTGGATGGGTCAAGGCCATCAAAGCCGTACAGGTTTTTTCCGACGCCTAGTGACCAATGCCAGCCTCTTCATGAGTAACAAAGGTGCAGATTCAAAAATTGATATCGTCGCTTGAGATAGCTACACACCCTCTGGAACCTAGCTCTGTATCGACTTATCCAAAGCGAGTACACCCTGCTCTTGATTTATAAATGCTTTATGCGCAAGTGCTGCTAACGACGACTGCTGAGGATCGATATCATCGGATAGATTTGCATTTTGCAGTATCCGCAAACGATAAGCCTTCGGCGTAACACCAACAATAGTTCTAAACATGCGAGAAAAATGCGCTGGAGTTTCAAACCCACAGGCAAAGGCAACCTCACGGCAGCTTACGCTTGGCCAATATCTTAAAATATTTTTTGCTACAAAAATCCTGAAACACCAAATCCAGCGCTGAGGGGGAGAATTAAACTTCTTCTTAAATAATCTGGTTAAGCTATACTTGGAAACACCACAAACGCGCATTAAGTCTTCAAGACTGAGCTGTTCCATATAATGCTCTTCGATATACGTCACAGCAGTTTCCAGGGCATTTTTAATGTCCATATTTGCACCTCAGGATGATTGCGTCATTTTGACACTCCCTTGCAATGTCTTTGCCAATTGAAGCGAGAACGTAAGCACCTAAAATCTCTCTCACTTAACCTTCTATTGGCCCAAACTAACCGGCAATTGTCCCTCGGCGGGACATCAAGCGTCCCAATTCGGGACAAACACCACAATGCATGGGTTAATTCTGCCTACTGGGGCTCGCAGCTCCGACTGATAAAATGAAAGTGGATCTCCTCCACACAACATAAAAAACAGATTGGAAGACCATTTGGCTTCATCGGCGAAACAACAGCTCATTGACCTGCAGAAGGCCATGTATAACCAGGCGCTTCATGACGCTCGAGAGAGTGCTGGCGTTGACCACGAGACGATCGCTGGGTATCAAGAAGCATTTGAGCGCTCTCTGCCAGAACAAGCCAAAAGTGTTCCCGCGCGAAAAATTCTTGAGGCGATCGATAATCTGCAAATCATGATTTTTGGCGATTTCCATAGTCATAAACAAAGTCAGAGAGCATTTTTACGAATTCTCAGGATGTATCTTAATAGGCCGGATCATGCACCCGTTACTGTACTTCTAGAGATGATTCGCTCAAGCGATCAAATGTATATTGACCTCTGGACTAACGGACACTTGACTGATCAGGAGCTCCTCGATGCGATCAATTACGATTCGACTTGGGGTTTTCCTTGGAATAATTACCGGCCCATTCTAGAACTTTGCAAATATCAGAAGATCAGGATTGTCGGCATCAATTCCCCAAAGGGAGGAAAAGACTCGCTCAAACAACGAGACGATCATGCTGCGTCTGTCATAGCGGCAGAGGTAGAAAAAGCTCAAAACCATAAGATTTTTTGCATGATTGGCGAATTCCACCTAGCTGATGATCATCTACCCAAAGCGCTCGCTGCCCAACTTCCGGATGATCGTCACAAGCCAATCCGCCTTTTTGCCAACGTCGATAAGTATTTTTTTAGTCTTGATCCTGACAAAATCCACCATCGTGACGAATATTTACACCTTGCTGGCCAGGACTATTGCGTCATTAACTCGCCACCTTGGATAAAGTGGCAATCGCAATCACTTTGGGAAGAAATGAGACGCCTAGGGCCGGTAACATATCTTGAAGAAGCCATTGCACCAGATGATGTCGAGTCAGACCTAGATACCTGGGATGACGACGATGCCAATCTCTATACTGAGGATGTGCTTGATCTAGACTATCACCTTCGACATCTTCAGCGTCAACTATCAGATTTTTTCAAAATCCCCACCAAATCCAGATCTGAAGATACCTATAAAGTTGCTTATGGGAAAATTGATGAAGAATTCAGTGATCTTTCGGACAGGTCTCGGCAACTCATCCTCACAGAAGCCAGTACACATGGATTTTCTGTCAACTACTACCATCGAATCGTATACATGCCGGACGTATCTATAAACAATATGGCAGCGGCTGCGGGCCAAATGCTGTTTGGAACCCTCACTCATATCAAGGAAAACTATGAAACAGATGAAAATCTCTTTGTCACACTTTGCCTAAAATCCTGCTACGGAGCTATTTCTAATAAGATTTTAAATCCAAGACTACCCTTAACAAATGTCAAAAAACTCGAGTCATATGTGTTATCGACCAAGGGTAAACGACTTATTGGGTCGATGAGAAATCGACGTCAAAATGCAAAGATCACCCTCCGGCTCCATGACTGGATCTCAAAGCACTGGACGACGTCACCAAGTAAAAGGTCAAACTTTAAAACGATACCCAAAGAATTGACTCCGGGAAACTCTGAGTCACGACAAGAAATCGCTCAAAATTTGGCTCATCTTATTGCTGAGCCTATCTGTCGCGGCATTGTTCGCGGCAAGATCGATACAACTGATGTTCAGCGTTGGTTTATAAAAAAGTACAAATCCGTAGCTGATGCAAAAGCAGTAATCAGCGCGATGATATCATTTACCTAAAGTCTCTTCCGTCCCCGCCCAAAGCTTCGTGCTTTCCCGACGCATGGGAAAAGGATCTCCACCAACCAACCAACAGGTTTATGACTTATTTGGGATGAGGCACAGGGATCGGCTCAAATGACATCAACCATTCATAAGCTAAACACGATGGGTTCGATTCTACCGCCTTCAGGCAAAGCAACGACAGCATAGTTGCCACTAGAAAGGTCTGAAAGCTGTAGCTCTGTCACGACAGAATCGACAGCAAAACGAGCACGAACGCCTCTACAGCGATCAGATTGTAATTCTCCGATCGTCATATTAATAGGACAAACCATAATCTTGACAGCCTGAGATACCGTAACATCTCTCTGAACTCTCAATTTGACGCTGCCCTTTGACCTACTAACAACGGAGAGCTTTCCCGAAGTTTTTGCAGTGGGGCTAACATCTGCACCATTAAACCGAAGCCACGTGGTAGCGGTGGGTATTCCTTGCTCAAACCCAAACCGATCGATCCCCTTTACACACAGGGTCCGATACCCTTGATAGCCATCCAAATCTTCTACAATGGGACGAATAATGCTTTGTGCAGGACTCCAGACCCTTACACGAGCGCAATTTGCAGGCAATCCTGGCGCGAATGCATATCGATAGCTAACAATACCCTGATCCTTTGGGCTGGCAATTCCAATATTAATGAACCTGCGCGAATTCGGCGACAAGGGAGGCCGCAAAATCGTAGCTGTTAAGATCGATGACGAGACAATCTCCCAGCTAAACACTGTCGGGTTACTCTGAACATTACTGGCTTGATCCACACCTTTTACACATAGCGTCTTTGCGCCTTTGTTAGTAAAGGTCTCTCGAATATTGGTTGAAGCAGGCACCACGATACGATAAACCCCACCATCACACTCGGCCTTAGACCCCACAATTTTATATTGATAGCCGGCTAGTGATTCGCCCTCCACCCTAACAGATATTGCTGTCATTGTACTTCTTACTGACGGCGTCTGTTTCAGTACAACTTGTGGCGCCGTTGTGTCTTTGTTCCAAGTAAAAATCGTAGGAGAAAGCTGCCGATTACCGAAATTATCTGTCAATCGTGCACACAAGGTCATCGGACCATCTTGAGCGTTAAGAGTCTCTTTGATCGGATCAGATAATGGCCTTAAAGGCATTTTGTCCAACCCATCAACGTCACACGTGGTGCCACTAGCCACCAGGTGTTGATACCGACCCGCCTCACTGGCAACAACGCCAGCATTGATCTGAGACAAATTTGATAACCGATCCGGCAGATCCTTGAACTGCAAAGGCTCCACACGCGTATCCTGAACCCACTCCATCACTGCAGGCTCACTCTGCTCGTTACCAGCTTGGTCTGCAGCCAGGACACACAATTTTCTTGACCCATCTATTCTATGGAGGTTGATGACAATTGGCTCTTCCTTAGAACGCTGTTCACCCCAACCTTCACACAATCCTGTTCCGTTTATAATGACAGACCGATAGCTCACTACATCATCCCCTTGGACATTAATTTTAGATAGAGTCTGCGCAGAGGAAACGGGCGGTGCGCCCGACAAAATCACCTCGGGTGGCGTAAAGTCACTAGTCCAAGTTACGGTGGTAGCGCCAACCTGGGTGGCGCCTTCTCTAGATCGGCCTTTGACGCAGACGGTGGTTTTTTGATCTCGATCAACACTGAATACTAGCCTCTCAGAAACCGGACGCCACAAAGCATAAACCTTCTCCTCACAGGCTGCGTTATCACCCGCCAAAACATGAAAAGCATACTCATAAACATTTAAGCCATTAACTTCAGCCGAAAACGATCTTTTATTGGAGACTCCAGCAGGCAAACCCGTAACGGCCGCCACTGGAGGTTTAACTTCAGATCTCTGCCAAGCATAAAATCTCTTGATGCCACCGGTAAAATCCCTAAACGGTACATAGAGACAAAGAATATTCAGCCCCAACCTAAACTCAAGGGGCCCAACTGAAGATCCAATTGACTGAAACACTTGACCACCTGGGTTTTGCCAGCACGGGTTTTCACCATCCTTAGACCAGTCCCACGCATACTGATCAACGGCAACAAGTGATTGCCCCTCCGCTTGGCTAACTGTCATAGAGCCCGATGACCCTGATGTTTCACCGACGGGAAGACCTGCTACCCTCAAACCAGACTTTAGCCCAAAGATTTGTATATCGTCCAAATACCAACCATCGGCCTCGTTATCCCCGTCACTCATCAATTTAAAGCCAATCTTAAATGACCGCATATCAGCACTGCGCTCAAGCCCCACGATATGGTCCGAAAGATCAATATCCACCTTCGTCCATTCACCAACACTTTGTTTAAACACCGTGACAGACTTTTCCGACTGTGACTCAATTGACTCAATTGTGACAACAGCCTGGTCAAACGCACTCTCCAAACTCAATCTATGCCAAAAACGAAGGATCATCCGGTCGACCTGATGCCTCTCCATGGCGGGGAGACGTAAATGCCGAGATGCGTTTGGAGGATAAGTACCAACGCCATCGCTAAACACATTGCCTCGGAGAGCGTCGTTTTCAATAACCCAAGTCGTCACAGGCAGCTCCGTCAAAGATTGACCCCGATAACTGGCTACCTCAGACATAGGAAGCAACCTTATTGCAATCGATTCGCTAATTTCGGAGTCGTTGCCATGGTCATCTCTGGCACGCACTGCTAAGAAACCGGACGCCCCAACCTCAATCATTATATGAGCTACAATCTGATCTGCACTTTGCTCGTACTCAACGTCAGAAATAAGACGCGCGTTGGCAAAATTTTCTCCTGAAATCGGAGTTTCTGAAAATCGTATCTCATAGTAAACCGGATATCGATCGCCAGATGGCCTCCAGGAAATCTTGGCTTTTGAAGGTCCCCGTTCCAAAATTCGCAGCTGTGAAGGAGGGGTCGGAGGAGTCTCATCTTTTGACAGCCCTACGGCTGCCTCTAAGTTCAAAATCCCACCTGTAGTGGCCCGCGTTGCCAGGCCGTCGATTTTTGTCACCGAACCTAGTAACCTTGAGCGAATCTCGAGCATAGATGCTGATGGATCAAGGGCCTTTAGCAAGGCAGCCGACCCTGCTACGTGAGGAGCAGCCATCGATGTCCCCTGATAATATGCATAACGATCACCGGGAATTGTCGAAAGAATATTAACCCCCGGGGCTGCGACGTGAACCAACCTTCTACCAAAATTTGCAAACGATGCGAGCTTGCCATCCTTGGTGGTTGCGGTCACAGCAATGATATTTGGCAAATTGTAATTGGAGGGAAAGTGTCCCTTTGTGTCATTGTTTGACTCGTCGTTACCGGCTGCTGCAATCACAACCTGACCGGCTTCACCTGCCAATTTTAACGCGTCAAAGAGTGCTTGTGAATAAACATATCCTCCCCAGCTATGGTTACTAATCGGTACTTTCAACTTCACCGAGTAGTCTATCGCCCGTATCGCATCACTAATATAGCCTTCGCCGGACTCATCCAAAAATCGAATTCCAACCAACTTCACATTCCAATTGACACCGGAAATTCCTATACCGTTGTTACCGACTGCCCCGATTATACCGGCAACATGCGTTCCATGATTATTCCGATCCATCGGGTCGTTATCATCCTCGACAAAATCCCATCCACGAACGTCATCCACATAACCATTACCATCATCATCCACTTTATTTGTTCGTTTATCTCGGCCCGCCGCATCAACGCCGGTTTCCCCTGGATTACTCCAAACGTTTTGAGCCAGGTCTTGGTGGCGATAATCAATTCCTGTGTCAACGACACCCACCACGACCGACGGGGATCCCGTTGATTTCTTCCAAGCCTCGACGGAACGAATATCGAATCTCTGAGGAGAAGATCCATGCAAGCCCCACTGGGAAGAAAAAAACCGATCATTTGGCACATTATTGGCCTTAACTTTGATATCAGGCTCAACCATCATCACATGAGGACTATCTAACAAAAATTTCTGTACAGCGAGCATATGCATGTCATCATCTGCATTGGGGAACTCCGCAGTGAGCGCACGTATAATACCCAATCTTTTCTTGATCACACCACCTGCTGCAAGAATTGGCGTGTCAGGGTTCTCGCCGCCCAAGAAGAAAACACCCTCCTGGCGCAGCCTCACGATATACGTTCTAGGACGTCCGCGACTCGCGGATGGGAGGTTAGACTTAAGAGTAGCCCCAACGACCTCAGGCGCATCTTTGAGTTTCTTTAAGGTTTGTTGAAACTTAATGCGAAGCTCTTCAACCCTTTTCTGCTCAACGGGTTTCACTTCGATGATAGGGACGTCATTTTTATTGTGATTCTTGAAAAAATCTGTTGTACGCTGCTTGCATGATTGAGTTGCGTTGATGCCAATCATTAACGATAAGTATAGCGATAAGTTTCTAGATAACTTAAGTTGGCACATGAAACCTGCTCCAATCGATCCCATGCGATGAGACAGCAAACAATCATCAGAACATCAACACATCGCCTCCAACGGCGGTCTTAACTGAAGAGGAATTGCCAGCCTCACCGCTACTTACCTTAGCTTCACCCGGACCGATATTCACTTCACTCTTCATATTTGACTCTTCTGCTGCCGTCTGCCGCCGCTCTGAGATTGAGATGAGATTACCAGCCTTTGTTGCCTGATTAGAGTCGCCACGAGCCGACCGACTGAGCATTTCCTCAGCAAGGCCACCGACCTGTTTCAATGGATTGAGCGCCGTCTGTATCTGCTGCCGAGTAATATCTTGGAACTGAAGACTCATTATGATTTCATCAATATGATTTGCCACGCTCTCCGAACTTTGGACTGAATTGCCGAGTAATTGAGTAAAGATATCTGTCGACTCTTTCGCTTTTTGCACCAAAGAAGCCACCGCATCGGCAATGAGCTGACGGCTTGAATTGGTCTTATCAAGATTCACGTTTAGAGATGTCGATATCTTTTGCACCGACTGATTGACTCGTCCAACAATGCCTGTGATATCATTTGACGCCTGGTTTGTCCGGTCTGATAGCTTTCTGACCTCTTCAGCAACGACACCAAAGCCTCGACCATGCTCTCCAGCTCGAGCTGCCTCGATGGCGGCATTGAGCGCAAGAAGATTTGTCTGATCAGAGATGTATTGGATCTCTTCTGTGATCTTATTAATACTTGCTGTATGATCTAAAATCTCTGATGCAAGAGAAGAATACTCAATATTTAGACGACTGTTGTTTTCCATCATGGCAGTCATCTCAGCCAAAAGATTCAGTGCTTGGTTAATGACCGAGGCGAGAGATTGGCGTCCCGCTTCAGAATCTGCCGTCAATTCTCCTCCGGAAAATTGACTCGATATTTCATGTGATTCCTTTAAGTGCTCCTGAGCCTTATCATAGATTTGTCGAATTTTATCTCCAATTTCGATCGCCACACTTTCAGTATGATTAATCACACCATCGAGTTGATTATGAATAAGAGGCAGGAGATCTAGTATTTTACGTAATAAACTCTGGTGCGTGACTAATAGCTCATCTCGTTCCATCAGAGAAGCCTCGAGACGACGAACAGAGTTCAACTCCAGATTAGTTGTCTCACCGTCTATGTTGGACGCGTGTTTAGAACGCAGGAATACGACTTCCTCCATCAAGTCCGCCTTCAATTTTCTTTCCGCCGCTAATACCTCTTGATTCATAACCAACTGAGTCTTCAACGAATCAATCTGTTTTGCGTGAACATAAGTTTTAGCCCTATACTCGTCCTCAATTGATGCTATTCGCTCCTCACTAAATCTTTTTAGGATCTCAAGATCGCGATCTAAACTTTGCGTCGAGCGCAGAGCATCTAACTCCTTCTCTAATGATGATATCTTTCCATTTAGCGACAACTTAATAGAATCAAACAATCGATTCATTTGCAAAAGTCCAGCAATGGATGCGACACCAGCAACCACCGCCATCACCGTCAAATGAAACATTGACAGATCTAACAGCGGCGCCAAGGCGATCGCCAAAACCGGAATCAGCGCAACGAGTGAAAACATGTAGGGACTCATTAACAAAGCTGGAAACATCTTGCTCCCCCTTGGCGTCATAGACCTGCCAACTCAGCAGCTGTTATCGGGGGTTCGTCCTCTTTCATTAGATCCGACAGCGTGTTACAGCATGTTCATTTAGGCTTAAGCGTCTATTTTGATGGGTCTATCACAATTTTTTTAACGCTTTATCAAAGCCTAGCGCTCATTGCCAGAGTGACTCATACTCTGTCTTATTTGGATCAAGTCTCGTCGCCGCCATTTTATTTTCAAAGCTGTCTTTCGGCGCAGTATCAACAATACGCTTCCAAATCTCACGAGCCTCTATTTTCTTTCCACGCGCGTAAAGGTCCTCCGACCATATCCAGGTCCTTTCAAGCCATGGACCTGCGAGCTTCCACCCCTGACGATCTTTATATTGTTCCGCGAGCCGATCAGGACCCAGGACACGAGCCTCAAGGTCTAGCCATGACTGAAAGCAGCTAGGATCACTATCTTGTAGCTTTTCAAGGTGAGTTTTACCAAACTTTCCCACCCTCTGTGCCAGATCTTGAGCCAAAACTTTTGCCGATTTTTCATCAGACTGTATTCGCGACAACAGGGGAAACAAGACTGAACAACCTTCGACTGGATCGTCTTTAGTCCATCGATCTTGAATTTTTAGTACCCATGGATAGGCCGATGAAACACGGTTTGAGACCAGCACCCGTCCTAAGTAAGAGACGTCGCGCTCTGTTGGCGAGGCACCCCAAGTTCTCTTGAGCAAAAGACTATCGTAGCGCAGTCTGTCTTGCACTAAGCTTTGAAAGGGTTTATCTACTGATGCTTCGTATAAAAAAGCTGCGATTCTTAACCAGTCTTGATCTGACACAGGCTTCATAAGACTTGGGCGCCAAAACTCACGCGCGCTGTCACTTCGACTTGTCGATACATAGGCTATCCATAAATTACGAGCAAGTTCATCTGACACTTTTGGGAACAACGAGCTTCTACGCTGTTCGAAAAATTGGATGGCGCTTTCCCACTGTTCCTTTGCAAAATACTCATTAATACGCGATGCTTGAACATCGCGCACAGGCTCAAGCATATCCGCCAAATGTTTACTCTGCGGATATTTCTCCGAAAACTCCTTTATTGTATCTACCATGGTTTGTGATTTATCCCGATCACTAAAACTCTTAGCGTGGCATGCCCAAACAAGCTCCATCAAGGGTTCTACGACATCAGGTCGTTGTTTCGCTGAGACTAACACTTCACGGGCATGTTTGATGTTATTGCCCTCGTAGGTCGGCAACTCTAGACAAGCCCTTCTAATCTCGGCAATCTTGGACGCTTCAGACTTTGGGTAGTCCGTCTGCGTCCGAAAGTATGCAAGATTTGCCTTCGCGAACAAGTCATCTCGAATTTTAGATTTCGCGACCAAAGCTCGCGCAAGAAATGCATCCGCAATTCTCAAATTTATCCACGGTAAAGTTTGACTTTCACGCAACCATTCATCATCCGCAGAACGCAACGCGACATCAAGAGCATATTTAAAAAGATTTCCTGACTCTTCAAACTTCCCCAACCAAAAGGCCGTTTCTCCTCTGAGCACTGCTTGAGCTGCACTATAAACCTGACGTTCTCGATCGATAGCACTTGCCATCAGATACATATCCTCAGCTAGCTCATAATTGTTCAAGTCATAGTAGATATCTCCGGCTCGATTGAAAATTCGCGACGCTTGCGATGGATCGGGATCTTGCCTTAGGGCAGTGTCAAGCTCTTGAATCGCGCTAAGTAAGTCCTGATTTTTCAGGTGCGCCTCTGCCAAAAGCTGACGGAGTTTGGATCGATTTATGTTTTTTCCAGACTTTAAGAGCGCAGATAAACCCTCGCTTGCTGCCCCAAAGACACTCGGCATGCGGTCGAAGTGATGATAGACCACAGCTATATTGTAAAGAGCCCAGGCGGAGTATGGATCGATTCGCTCATCTTGGACATCTCGTCGAGAAATGAACGCTGACGCAAAGAAATAAGCGACCTGTTTGAAAAGACCATCAAACTCTTGTTGAGTTGTCTCGAGAGTTTTATCGTTTTTCTTGTGCTGATAGCTTGCCAAAGCATTTACACCCAGGAAAAAGTCAATTATTTTCGTCGACGCAGCATCATCAGCAATGAGTTTCCTACCCTCTAGCCATATTGCCGTTGCCTTACTAAAATCATTGGCAAGAAATGCTGCGCGGCCATCATTGAACATTGCAGTCGTGCGACCTGAACCTCGAACTTGGAAGACCAGCTTCCGCAAGTCATTGGTCGACAGGTCTAAGTCAAATTTGACGGGAGGTAGTTTGAATGGGTATTTCCAGAAGACCTCTTTTGAGATCGGGCGCTCAGGAGATTTTAGGTTAAAATCCGCAATAAAAACGTAGTTATCGAGTATCTCCCGGAAGGACGCGCGTTTTAGGTCAAACCCAGATGTCGAGGCTTGTTTAGGTTTTTTTTCCGACGCTTTTTGTAGATCAGCCCCTTCTACCATCCCAAAACTTATGAGAAAGGTGGTCCAAGCGACTGCGAATAACACTCGAGTCGTTAGCATCAGTGCTACTGCCCTTCTGGAGCGGCTGCATCCTGATCATAGTTAACATGAATTTCAATGCGACGGTTCATGGTTCTGCCGGCATCAGAGGTGTTTGGAGTCACGGGACGAAGATCGGCATATCCGGCCAGAGCCACTTTAGTTGCTGGGAATCCAACCGTTTTAATGAGATATTTGGCTACCGAAGCTGCCCGCAGAGCCGACAACTCCCAGTTTGAATACTGCCCCGAAGCTGGAACGTTATCCGTATGCCCTTCGATCACAATCGGGCGACCAAGCTCGATCAATACTTGACCTAAGGCCTCCATTTCCTTCAGAGCCTCTCGCTTCAACTGATACTCACCAGATTCAAAAAAGTGCCGTGCCGCCAGCTGGAGTTTAAATCCATTTTGGGTTTGATGTATACTAACGATCCTTTCAAATCCCTTGTCACCCTTTTGAGGGTACTTGTTGGGACCATACAACCGTTCTTCGACAAGGAGACGAACCCTGTTAAGCTCCATCTCAATAACTTTAGCTCTCATAGCAGAGCTCGGAAATTTCTGAGCAATCGGCTCACGAATTTGATCGCCTTTGAAGTGATCAAAGATACCGACACCAGACTGTGTCGGAGTTAGCTTGCGGTCAACAGGTATCTCCGGTAACGGCATATTTAACGCATCAGCAACTGAAGCCGCAAGCACCTTGTTAGGATCCTTTGCAGCTGGCGCTCCGCCTTCTTTCAATGCATACAATACGACAAATAGCGCAAAAAGCATGGTCACCATGTCAGCATAGGAAACTAGCCAGCGCTCATGGTTCTCAAATTCAGGGCACTTTTGCTTCTGCGCCATATCTAAACATCTCGATAGGGTTGTTACAGCCTCTAAAAAACCTAATGCTTTTCGCCACCGCCGTGATCATGGACAAATACTGCAAGTTTCTGTTCAATCACTTTGGGGTTCATTCCAGTCAATATACCCTCGACCCCAATCACCACCATTGCACGAGCATGACCATCTATAATGGCCTTTCGTTTAAGCTTTTTTCCAATCGGGATTCCAAGAATATTGGCAGCCCCTACGCCGTAAAGCGTTGCCACGAATGCAACGGCAATACCAGGACCGATCATCTCTGGCTTGTCAAGTACAGACATCACGTGCTGCAACCCAAGAACGGCGCCAAGAATTCCAATCGTTGGGCAAATCGCGCCAAAGTCTTCCCAAAACTTCACGCCAACCTCTGCTTCCTCGAATACAACATGAGCCGCTGTTTCCAAAGTGTCACGAATTACCTCTGGAGCAGTACCGTCCACGGCCAAGCCGATAGCCATCTTTAAAGGCTCATAAGACAAAGATTCCCGTTTTTTCTCCAGGGCAAGGATCGACTCCTTTCGCGCCGTTTGCGCACAGTCAAGAATCTCTGCCATGATCTGCGACGGATTGGCTGTCGGATTCTTTAGAAATTGCCCCAAGGCCTTCACGGAATTAATCATATCGGGGAGCGGGTAGGCCATCATCAGGGCTCCCGCTGTTCCGCCAAACACGATCATCACAGCCGTGATCGCCCAAAGCTGTGATAAGTGACCACCTTCTAGAAGCATGCCGCCTACGATCATGCCCCCAGCAACTGGAATACCGAGTAAGCTTGTTAAGTCCATGCTGGCAACCCTCCAGTGCTGGCCTGTGCACTTAAATCTTGAGACTGCGCTGCAACTAGGCAGCGTGTTTTAAAATCCATCGCTTGCTGTGCGATCTCTTCAAGCGATTCAGAAACGAGCAGAAGATCACCGTTGACAAAACGGATCAGCGTATCCGGAGTGGACTCAATAAATTTGATATTATCAAGTGATACCAGGACCTTCGATTTATCAAGCTTCGTCAAAAGAATCATGTTTCGGGGTCTCCTGGCCTGGCCCCTCGGTGCGAGATGCACCACAGTAGAAAATTCCTATGGAATTCAGGCCTTCTTAGTTTTATGGTACGCTTCTGCTTATTTAGCTGTCAATGGCGCCGGGCGGCGCAACTTGCGGATAATTAAGCTAATTTTTTCCAACCCTCAGATTCTGTGGAGCTTATTCGTGGATTTTCATGATCTATCAAGTGCCCAGCGTTCCCTGAAAGAAAAGTTCGTCCGTATTCGGGGGTTTCTTTGACCTCGAACGGAAAACCGAAAGATTAAAAGACATCGAGGCGCAGATTGAGGGGATGCCAGACTTTTGGAGCAACCCCAAACTCTCAGCACCTTTACTGAAGGAAAAAAAATCACTTGAACTGGCTTTGGAACGCGTAAGAAAGCTTGAACAACTTGAGGGCGATCTCGAAGCCGCCATGGAGTTTGCCGGAGCTGGTGAAGCGGAGTATCTGACGGAAGCCAACACCATCTATGACAGCCTCGCTAAGGACGTTCAAGCTCTTGAGGTCCAGAGTTTATTAAGTGGTGAGACCGATTTAAACGCCGCAATTTTGACAATCAACGCTGGCGCAGGGGGAACTGAGTCTTGCGACTGGGCAAGTATTCTAATGCGCATGTACCTGAGATATGCCGAGCGCAAAGGCTGGCAGGCTGACGTGCATGATGCACTCGCTGGAGAAGAGGCTGGTATTAAAAACGCCACCATCGAAATCACTGGAGACTTTGCATACGGCCTACTCAAGGCTGAAAACGGGGTACATCGACTAGTCCGCATTAGTCCTTTTGACAGTAACGCACGTCGCCACACAAGTTTCGCTTCCGTATTTGTCACGCCGGTGATTGACGATTCAATTGAAATCGATGTCAATCCGGCCGACTTGCGTATTGACACATATCGAGCATCTGGAGCGGGAGGCCAGCACGTTAACAAGACCGACTCCGCTGTGCGGATCACCCACATGCCATCAGGAATCGTGGTCGCATCACAAACTCAGCGTTCACAGATTCAAAACCGAGAGAATGCCATGAAACTGCTGCGGTCAGCGCTGTATGAACGCGAGATTGAAAAGAGACGCGCAGCCCAGCAGGCTTTAGAGAACACAAAAACTGATATTTCCTTCGGGCATCAAATCCGCAGCTACGTTCTCCATCCATATAAGCTCATCAAAGACCATCGCACCGACTTCGAGTCACATACACCAGACTCCGTGCTAGATGGCGGCCTAGATGATTTTATTAACGAGTATCTAGCCCATGCAAAAGAGTCTTCACAACCCAATTAACCCACCAACACCATATGCTACAATATTTTGACTATATGTATTTGACGAAGTTACTGCGCACCAGGCATCCCACAGGTCCAATGCCATATACCCATTGATGGCATTGGACGACCCCATAGCTGATCCGTTAAACGGCCAATTTGACCTAGAAGAGCAGCTGTAGAATCTGCGAATATATCGAATAAATTAACTTACTCCCTACTTTGACAGCCTTTCCCTAGGTCTCGTAGAATATATCAGACATCTCAGGTGCATCTCTGCGCCTGATCAAAGGGAGGCAGCATGAATGCAAAAGAAATTATCTCAACTGTCAAGGCTGGTGGATTCAACAAGCAGTATGCAGAGCTGCACTGGACTGGTTCATTCGAAGACTATCTAAACATGGTCATTGAGCGCCCCCAAATTGCGCGAACAGCCTTTCAACGAATGTATGACATGATCTCAAGCTACGGTAGCCGTCAGTTCAAGGAATACAAAAAGGAGATCACACACTGGAACTTCTTTGATGATCCCATTGAAAACGGAAAAGATGCGATATTCGGCCTAGACGTGCATCTTATGAAACTTGTAAACACGATCAAGGCGGCCGCGGCTGGTTACGGTCCCGAAAAACGCGTCATTCTTCTTCATGGCCCAGTTGGGTCATCTAAATCTACAATCGCACGCTTACTCAAAAAAGGTCTTGAGGTTTACTCAAGAACTCCTGAAGGAGCCATGTACACGTACTCATGGATCAACCTAGCAGAAGTCCTCAAGATGGAAGACACAATGAGGTCTCCGATGAACCAGGACCCCCTTTACTTGATCCCTCCCGAGCGTAGGGAAGCTGTCATGAACGTCATCAATAAGGGCCGAGACCGCGCGACACAGATTCGCATGGAAGGAGACCTCTCGCCCGCATGCCGATACGTGTACACGGAGCTCATGCGCTACTACCAAGGTGATTGGGAAAAACTCGTTCAAAATCATGTATCTGTAAATCGTCTCATCTTGAGTGAACGTGACCGCATAGGTATAGGAACCTTCCAACCAAAAGACGAAAAAAACCAAGACAGCACGGAGTTAACCGGCGATATCAATTATCGAAAGATCGCTGAATATGGTTCAGACTCAGACCCAAGGGCATTTAACTTCGACGGTGAATTTAATATTGCCAACCGTGGCATGATTGAATTTATTGAGGTGTTAAAGCTTGATGTTGCGTTTCTTTACGACCTACTTACTGCAAGCCAAGAACATAAAATCAAACCGAAAAAATTTGCTCAATGTGACATCGATGAGGTCATCATTGGACACACCAATGAGCCAGAGTATAAAAAGCTTCAAAGCAATGAATTTATGGAAGCTTTAAGAGATCGAACCGTCAAAATCGATGTCCCTTATATCACGAAACTCAACGAAGAGGTCAAAATCTACGAGAAAAGCTTCAACAAAAACACTGTCCCACACATTCATATTGCACCGCACACTCTCGAAATGTCTGCAATGTGGGCTGTTTTAACGCGACTTGAAGAACCAAAAAAAGCCAACCTTACATTGATGCAGAAGCTAAAGCTTTATAATGGAAAAACAACGCAGCAATACACGGAAGATAACGTCAAGGAATTGCGCAAAGAGGCCATTCGAGAGGGACTAGACGGTATATCTCCACGTTACATCCAAGACAAAATTTCATCTGGTCTTGTCCTTGATAAAGGGAAAGGCTGCATCAATCCATTTATCGTACTCAACGAAATGGAATCTGGCCTCAAAGGACACTCACTCATCAATGACGAGGAGCTCAGAAAGCGCTATCGTGAATTACTGAGTGAAGTAAAACGTGAATACGAAGACATTGTTAAACACGAGGTTCAGAGGGCAATTTCAGCAGACGAAAACGCTATCGACAAACTTTGCGGAAATTATATCGACAACATTAAAGCCTACATCCAACGTGAAAAAGTCCGCAATCCTTTCACCTCACAAGCCGAAGACCCCGATGAGCGTCTGATGCGATCTATTGAGGAAAAAATTGACATATCTGAAAACCGTAAGGACGACTTCCGAAGAGAAATCATGCACTACATAGGTGCTATGGCTGTTGAGGGAAAGACCTTTGACTTCAGAAGTAATGAGCGGCTGCATAAAGCGCTTGAACTAAAACTTTTCGAGGACCAAAAGGACACCATAAAACTGACCGTCCATGTTTCCAAGGTTGTCGATAAAGAAGCTCAAGCTAAGATTGATGTCGTCAAAAATAGACTCATCAAAAACTATGGTTATTGTGACATCTGCGCTAGTGACGCACTGGGTTTTGTAGCAAGCATCTTCGCCCGTGGAGACATGCTTAAGGACAAAGATCGCAGCTAAACTAACCGGAAGGGTTGTGGATCATGCCAAACAACATGGAATCGGACCTTAACCGGTTCCGTAAAATCGTCAGAGGTAAAATCAAGCAAGAGCTTCGACGCTTTGTGGCTAACGGTGAACTCATCGGTCGTCAAGGCAAAAAACTCGTGAGTATCCCACTTCCGAGAATTGATCTGCCACGCTTTCAATTTGGCAGTGGGGATGGCGGCGGCGTGGGCCAGGGAAAAGGCGAGGTCGGGGATGAGGTAGGCCAAGGTCAGGGGGAGCCTCAACCAGGACAAGGTGAGGCAGGTCAAGGAGAAGGCCAACATGCACTAGAAGTCGAGGTTTCTTTAGAAGAATTGGCATCTCTTCTTAGCGAGGAACTCGAACTACCAAATATTGAAAACAAAGGCAAAAAAAACGTCGAAAGCAAACACTACAAGTACACAGGTATCGTAAATCAAGGCCCCGAATCCTTACGCCACTTCAAAAAAACTTATCGCGAAGCCCTTAAGCGGACCATTGCAAGTGGGAAGTATGATCCCAAAAATCCAATCGTCATACCCATTAAAGAAGACAAGCGATATCGTAGTTACAAAATCTACAATGAGCCCGTTGCTAACGCTGCTATCATTTATATGATGGACGTTTCCGGTTCTATGGGAGATGAGCAAAAAGAAATTGTACGTCTGACCAGCTTTTGGCTTGATACCTGGCTTCAAAGCCAGTACACAGGTCTTGATCGTAGATATATTATTCACGACGCAACCGCTCGCGAAGTCGATCAAAACACCTTTTATCGAACTCGCGAATCAGGCGGAACTCTTATCAGCTCTGCCTACCGTCTCGCCCTAAAAATGATTGAAGAGGATTACCCGATCGATGAATGGAACATCTACTTGTTCCACTTTTCAGACGGCGACAACTGGTCTGGCAATGATACGAATGAATGTATGAAAATGCTCGAGAGCGAAATCATGCCAAAGTCAAACTTGTTTTGCTACGGCCAAGTAGAGAGTCGCTATGGGTCAGGACAGTTTCTTCGCGACCTCCAAAAACACTTTGGTGAAAGCAACACTAAACTGACTCTTGCTCAAATCAAGGACCGAGACGCCATCATGGACGCCCTGAAAGTTTTTTTAGGGAAAGGAAAGTAGCATGTACGTCAACACGCAACTACCCCCGGAATTAGCCGACGCCGTTAGCCACCTAGAGGAGGTGGCGCGAAACGCTGGACTTGACTTCTTCCCAACCATTTTTGAATTGGTAGACTACAATCAGCTTTCAGAAATCGCCTCCTATGGTGGTTTTCCTACCCGATATCCTCATTGGAAATTTGGCATGGAGTTCGACAAGCTTTCAAAGAGCTACGAATACGGTTTAAGCATAATTTATGAGATGGTGATCAATAACAATCCGTGCTACGCCTACCTTCTTCGAGCAAATAGCATGGTGTTCCAAAAAACTGTGATCGCCCATGTTTTTGGTCACTGCGACTTCTTCAAAAACAATTACTACTTCTCTCGGACCAACCGAAAAATGCTAGATCAGATGGCAAATCACGCAACATTTGTCCGACGAGCAATCAACGAGATTGGTCAGGATACAGTGGAGTCGTTTTTAGACGTCTGCTTAAGCCTTGAAAACTTAATTGACATCACCGTGGGTTACCGCGCGCCTGCAGCAGCCACTGTCAAGGACTCGCTTGGCGTTGACGCCACCATTCACGTACCAAGAATAGAGACTAAGGGCTACCTTGACTCATACATTAATCCAAAAGATTTTATCGCCGCCCAGAAGGACAAGCTAGAAAAAGAGCAGCAGAAAACAAAAGGCTTCCCCGAAAATCCAGAGCGAGATGTACTGAAGTTTTTAATTGATAACGCGCCGGTTGCTGGATGGCAGAAGCGAATTCTCGAAATCATTCGAGATGAGTCTTATTATTTTGCTCCGCAGGGGCAAACGAAGATTATGAACGAGGGATGGGCAACCTACTGGCACAGCATGATGATGACCAAGCTAAGCCCCCTCGATGAAAGCGAGATTGTAGATTACTGCGATCATTACGCCGGTGTGGTTGCGGCAGCCCCAGGCTCAATAAATCCATACAAAATTGGGGTTGAACTTCTTCGGCATATTGAACGGCGTTGGGATCGAGGTCAGTTTGGTCTGGAATACTTAAATTGTGACGATCCCAAAACTCGGGCCGAATGGGATACTAAAGCTGGATTGGGACGAAAGAAAATCTTTGAAGTACGTCGATTTCATAATGATTTAACTTTCATTGACGAGTTTTTAGATGAAGACTTCTGTCACGAACATAAAATGTTTCTCTACGACTACGATAAAAGATCTGGGAAATACACGATCTCAAGCCGAGATTTTAAGCCTATTAAACACAAACTCTTGCAACAACTGACTAATTTTGGACAACCTATAATCACGGTTATTGATGGCAACTTTAAAAATCGCGGCGAGCTTCTGCTAAGACACGAATATAATGGGGTGGATCTAAAACAAGACTACACGATGGAAACCCTAAAAAACCTCCAGAGGGTTTGGAGTCGACCGGTACATCTAGAGACGGTGGTCGAGGATGTGAGAAGACGAGTATCATTTGATGGGAAAAGTCATGATATCGAAAAAATTTAAATTTATTGTCGCATTTATAATGATTCAGCTGGTGAATGGTCTAACCGTCTCCGAATTGCGTGGGCAGGGCGTAAGCTCTAGTAGTAGCGCACTACCGGTTTTACGTTATGCAGGTGTCATTCCCGTTCAATGGGACAAGTCCGAGGATTGGCACGACGTAAATCATTTGAAATCTACTATGGACGCCGAATTCTCGAAGGCAGTGCGCGGTAGCAAGAGATTTATGGTCCTAAACGATGATCTTGTTTCAAATCTGTGGAATAGCCCAGGGGGTCGCAAGGAACTCGAACAAGATTATGAGCTCAGCGCCTATGCGAGTCTGAACATACTGACGAGAGGGGACGTGATTGTATTGACAGCAAGATTGCTGTCCCCAGGCCTAGATACTAGGCTCCAAGAAAACGAGGTCATAACACGCAAAGACTTTGCGCTACTGTCAGGAGAACAGGCAAGTTCAAAGCTGGTGGACTTAGTCATGCGGATGATTAACCGGCTTCCTGTTGACGCACACGTATCGAGCATAAATGGCGGCTATGTTACCCTCTCTGCAGGAACCGAGCAGGGTCTAAAGGTAGGAAATTCATTTGACGTATACTCCGCGTTGGTAAGTAACCTCCATCCAGCAAATGGGGGCTGGCTTTCATTTGCCACGACAAAAACTGGGACCGTTGAAGTCATCGAAGTCAAAACTCAAAGCTCTATTGCAAAGATCACGGGTTTGACTCACGAAAACTCAATTAAACCAGGCAATGGAATTCTTATTGATGCCATCTCTGGACGATCTCGTTTTGCACGAGGCGAAGAGACCACCTCTATGCAGCCAGCCATAGCCCAAGATCAGGTGCTCCTAAATCCAATGCCAAGTAGTCAGCCTGAGGCTACGCCTCCAAAGACAGTTGCGACGCCAGAAGCCCCTACACTACCCCCAACATTGGCAGCTCCAGCGCCAGATTCAGCCCCCACGGAAGCGCAACCAACCGGCGACAAAGATACTGTACCTGAAGAGACACCGCGTGATGAGGCACCCGAAACGGACCCTTTCACCGCGATCATTATTCCCAAAGGAAGCGAGTTAAGAACCTGGATTGGTATGAAAATGTGGTCGATCTCAGGTTCATCGACTGCCATGTCTCAGCTCCCACCTTGGATCCTAAACGCAGCAGGCGCTTCGGTATTCAGGCAGTTTTCTGAGACGATTGACTGGAATTACGGTTTAGACCTTGGTTATGGCCCGACCGGAAAGGGCAGCTTTTTCGCCTATGATGCCCACGCGGCCGCCCGGTGGCACCTGCTGCAGAAAGACATCCTCCCGGGGGCCGACGATATATTTTTTGGGGCAAAAACATCGATTCGAAGCCTGCGCGTTGGACGAGAAACCAGCGGTGGATTTGATATGACCAACGTCTTTTTGTTGATCGGTGTCCATGGCTGGGCCAAACCTGAATTCATCGGTAAGAAAATCGAATGGACTGGTGAAATTTTTTATCCGCTCTACACGTCAGGTAGCTTCGGCGTAAGAGGTAAATATCGAGCTATTAACTCGGGATCTAGCACAGCGTTCAAGCTAGGCGCCTACGTCGGGGACAGACCTGCGGATGATTGGCAGTACGGGGCAGCCCTTGACTACGAGTCAAGCTCCTGGGATCTGGCAAATAGCAAGTCCGCCCAGTTTAGCTCGCTCAGCGTGATTGCGCTTGCAAGACGAAACATTTAATTTTCGTTAAGTTACTGCCAATGGCTAAAAAAATCGATATCTTCTCGTGGTCGTTAACACTACTCGCAAAAATCGAACTTCACCTTATTCTTCGGCCCCAGATTATTGATGAAGTCATCTTTATTGAATTTATCTCCCATATTGCATGCCTTCACCAGAACTTCAGGCGCGAGTGTCTTGAAATCGGCCCGGAACGCAGAAGAATGAAATGGGTTTCCCGACAAATCAAGCAGTGTAAGATTTAAAAGATCTCCGAAAATTTGCCCAACGCTGAATTGGATTTGATTATTTGCAAGTACAAGTTCCTTAAGAAGAGACTGTCCATCTAATGCGTGAAAGTTTATCCATTCCAGGTCTGTTCTGGTGACACTGAGTCGCCGCAGCGTCTTTTGATTGAGTAGCCGATCCTGAAGGGCATCTTCAAATGTTCCTCGTCTGGGGATATCAAACTGCACATTATCGATACTTAGAGAAGTTAACGGGACACGCTCGAAAAATGACTCATGCGGCCCATAACTATCGCGGTCGTGGGTAAATACAACTTTTTGCCCCATAAAAGACAAAGACAAGTGACATTCCGTTACGCGCCTACAGATAGCATCAAAAACGCCATAGACGTCGCGATTGCCCAAGCGCTTCACCCTGAGGTCCGATAACAACCATCCGAAATCGAGATCCTTAAAAGTGAGAGAGTCTCCATTCATATCGATCTCAAGCGTTGAAACGTTATTGATCTCTTTCCATGTAAAATCCTCGCACCCCTTCCCGATTTTTGCTTCCAACGCCTCCACGACATGCGTGTTGCGATCGCAAAAATCTATTGGATCAGCTAACGCTACATTTTGCAGCATGCCGAGCAATGTGTGTAGTAGCCGTCAAAAAATCAAGTGCATTCGGAGGGCTGATAAACGTGAGATTACTGTCAGTTATTGCAGCCACCGGGCACGCACCAAATGTTGCTGTGGGCCTGAAAGATCAAGGTTTACCCATAGAGGTGCACGCGAATCTTCTAAGAGCCACGTTTGCCGAAGTCATTCCGGAAGAAAGGTCACGACAGGCCAGCGTTATATTGGCGCCGAGTATCTTAAATTTATTTTAGCGCCACTAACGAGCAATCGAAAAACGCACCGTCAGTATATCCGATGCGGCAAGCTAGTTTCGAGATTCAGGAAAACAGCAGAGTCAAACTCTCGATAGTTTTGGATGGTAGTTAAAAACAACCGGATACTGAGAGTCAAGGCGACGGAAAAATGTCAGAGGCGCCAGGAGCTCTTTAGATTTTGAGTGTCTCCTAGCACCTCTCGTTCAATCAGTCATTAAGGTCAGCGACCTTCATTGCAGGTGCAAACACAAAATCCACACCTTCTAAATGCAAGCTAGATGAATCAATAATAGTCACCTTGCCTCCAGAACGAAACAGGCAAACATTTGCAGAGCAATTGAGCCTCTGTTTCAATTCCCATTTAGTAAGACACTTGCTTCCCTCTACAACACACGAAGTCAAACTGATTCCGGCCAGTTGCCCGTCAGAGTAAGCCACGTCCCCGACTATAAACGCAAGATCTGGATACCGCTCTGACTGCGAGATGTAAACTCCCGCACGCAATGTGGCTCCGAATACTGCCGAGGAACCTGTGAAAAAAACAACGAAACCGATTAAGTAGTTTCTAAACTTTGACATAAAATCCCCTCATAAAGTGTTTTTTAAAATGCTCCTCTGAAAAGATAGAGTGAGCGCCTGGACGAACACGCGGCAGATAACAATTCTCTAGCCGGTTGTCAATACTTGCACCATGCCTGCGAATGGGCGCCCATAATAATAGCTCATAACTTCATGAGGTTGCGGCCATAAAATTCTTATCTGGCAGTTGTGCTTAAGAAGAGTGTTTGCCAGTCCTCGAAAGCCCGATCATAGAAGACCTGGATCTTTATCGACTTTAAAGGCATTACTGCGGCATAACCCGAAGGATATCGTCATTTCTCAGCACCACAAGGCATGACGGTTCATCCCAGCTAGAAACACTTAGCAGCCGTTTTCCGTCGGAGAAGACTTCATCGTATGGATGATGAAAATGACCGATGATGATGACATCAGCGTCGTGCCTTAGCATCTCTTGCTTTGCGCATGAGATGATCTTTTCATGACGAAGAACGCGGTACTTGTCCTTCTTCCTCGAGGTAGACGCAAACCATAACGTGAACTGATCTAGAAACCATTGTGGAATACAAATAGCAAGCGCACTAATTAGCCAACTTCTGATGAATGCACGAAACAATTCATATTTGAAATCCCGTCGCAACAAATCACCATGTGCGATCAAGTATTTACTGCCATTTGGACTAAGCCATAATTTCCCTTTGCTGGATATAACCTCAAATTTATATTTACGCCTAACTGGGTCCATCCCAAATTCATGATTACCCTCAACAAACCAGACCTTAGCACCGCTGCGGGCTAATGCATCAAGCCCCGACAATAGGCGTACATATTTAGATTGAAAATAGGGTCCCCATCCAAAGAAAAAATCAAATATATCACCATTCAACACCAATCCTCGAGCCCTCTTTGCCAAAGCTTCCTCAACCAATTGGCACAAAAGCAGGTAACGGGCGTCATGTTCTGTACGAACATGCACATCACTTGCAATAACCAGGGCGGGCTCATCTGGCAGACTGAATATTTTCAAAATTTCGAATTTCCTTTCACAAACTCGTCAAGAGCGGAACATTGAAACGATGACCCGGCTCTGCGGCCAGTTTTTTGACTAGTCTAAACCCACACATTTTATCCATAAAACCTTGATGGCGATAGATCATGATGGCTTAAACCCTTGATCCAAACTGCGCGTCTAACCTCCAGATCATCATCTCGTCTCAAATCTTTTGTCACATCATGTAACTCATCCTCATGTTTTTTTTAGAGAAAAGTAATCATTTTTTATATTTAAACCAAATACGCCTTTTAAATTTAGTTTTTGAGTCGACCGATCCTCTTATATGCCAGAATTTACTTTACATCATCGCTACTTGGTCGCTCTGGGATTTATCCTAGCATCAGCCTTCTTTACTGATTCATCCTCCGTTCACGCGGAATCGACAAATAAACGCATCCTGCTGCCAGGAGGACGCGCCCAAGCCATGGGTGGAGCCTTCACAGCTATCGCCGACGATGCCTCTGCAGCCTGGTACAACCCAGCTGGCCTTGGAAGGCTGGATGGTCCTGGCTTTAGTCTTACCGTAAATAACTACTCGCGGTCGAGGAAAGAGATTTCTGGTATCAAAGATGGTACAAAGATATCAGACGGCTCTTCATCTGTGTACCCTGGTTTCGCCGGTGGGTATGGGGAATTTGGCGGATTAACACTTGGTTGGTCATACTTTACCCTAGAACATCAAAACACGGATGAGTCGCAAATATTAAACATTGCAGCAAACTCATCGGCACAAGGCTTCACCTACAAGCGAAGCGAGCTCACCACAGGAAACCTGATCTGCGCTGGTGTCAGCGCAGCCCTACCGTTGGGTAGATATTTATCACTTGGTGTGAGCGAATTCTACTACCGTCGGCAGAAGCAATCCGCCCTTAAAGAGAGTTCTTCCTACCTATCAGGAACCTTTTACGACAGTTTTGTTCGTCAAAGTACCAGCAATGAAGGCATGCTAACCAGCGCTGGAATCTTGTTCAAAGGACCTAACCTAAGCCTAGGACTGTCGGCACGTATCCCGGTTGCAATGTCTGATCGAACGGTAATCGAATCTGAACAGATCGTCTACACAGGCTCCACTCCTGAGAGGTCAAACCTCATTTCAAATACGCGCCGTGAAGATGAGACTCCGGTCAGAACGTGGACCCTTGGTATCGCCTATAAGCCTGCGCCATGGCTTTCATTAAGCTCCGATATCCTACACTACCCAGCAACAAAAACCCCCTGGCCTAGTCAAGGGGGATACGACACTAAGGCTGTTACGGATTGGAGCCTGGGGTTCGAGTTGAGTGGAGGAATGATCGTTTTCAGTGGCGGAGTATTTTCCAATAGCTCCCTGGTATCAACCCCAGTCCCGTCAATAACCACAAGCCAGCCGGCGCGGATCGATTACAGAGGGATGAGCGCTGGCCTTGGCCTAAAAACCAAGCAATCGGAAACATTACTGATCATGGTTCGTCAAAGTGGTCGTGGTAAGGCTCAACTTGTGCAGGGTGACCTTTCGCTCCAGGATATTTCAATCGAAACAGAGAGCTTTAGTTTTGCCACCCGCTATAAATTTTAACCATAACACCTCTTCAAGATGGCGCCGCTCCTGGCGGTTTAGCACCTCTCCGATCCAAAGTCACATAGCTCTCTGCCCCTCGATGGGACGGCCCCTTTGCAGCATCTGCCACTTTATAAGTCAGCTTGATAAAATAATCAGTTGCACAGGCATCTTTTCCTAGGTTACAACCTATCATTAACAAAGTTCATTGTTATCATGGAGTAAGACATGAGCACCCAATCGTTAGAAGATCGCGTCAAGCAACTCGTTGTTAAGCAACTTGGCGTAGAGGAAAGCGCCGTCGTTGGCAAAGCCAAGTTTATTGAAGACCTTGGTGCCGACTCACTCGACATCGTTGAATTAGTGATGGCGATGGAAGAAGCCTTTGGCGTCGATATACCTGACGAAGAGGCTGAAAACATCCGCACGGTCGATGATGCGGTGCAGTTTATCAAGAGAGCGGGCGAAGCTTAATCAGCACTGTCGGGGTCCCTTAGAGGACCCCGATTGCTTTGCGGTGAATGATGTATTGCGTCTCTTGCGTGAGGAGTAGTTAATTTATGGCACTATCAATCGGACTCGGCGCTGATCATGCTGGTAAGGAACTAAAGCAATTGATTGCTGAAATGCTCCGGCTTTCTGAGCATCGCGTCGTCGACTATGGCGTCGCGGCGGATTGTAAGACATCAGTTGACTATCCCGATTACGCGTCTGCTGTGGCCCAGGACGTTTCTAATGGGAAGCTAGATGCGGGTATTTTGATCTGCGGAACTGGAATTGGCATGCAAATAACCGCCAATAAATATCCAGGCGTTCGGGCCGCGACAGTATGGGACGAATTTTCAACTCGCATGGCAAAAGAACATAACAACGCCAATATTCTTTGCCTTGGAGCAAGGAGTACCAATCACATGCGAGCCACTGAACTGGTGAAACTATGGCTTGAAACTCCATTTGGTGGTAGCCGCCATCAGACTAGGCTAGAAAAAATCCGGGAGATCGAACGTAAAATTGGCATTAGTCATTGATACCCTAAGCGAACCATAAGGATCCTACAGTTATGAACTCAAATCGCCCTTGGGAGTCCCTTCGTCAACAAGACCATGAAATCTTCGCACTGATTCAAGATGAAATGCGACGGCAACGGCTGGGCCTAGAGCTGATTGCCTCTGAAAACTTCGCTTCGCCTGCTGTCATTGCTTGTATGGGTAACGTGCTAACGAATAAATACGCCGAAGGCTTGCCAGGTAAACGATACTACGGCGGATGTCAGATCGTTGACCGTATAGAGGACATCGCAATACAGCGCGTATGCCAGCTATTTGGTGCTAGATTTGCAAATGTACAGCCACACTCTGGAGCCCAAGCCAACGCTGCCGTCTATCTGGCGCTCCTAAACAGTGGTGACCGCGTTCTGGGCCTTGACCTTTCGCACGGCGGCCATTTGACCCATGGCAGTAAGGTAAACTTCTCTGGACTTCTGTATGAGTCACATTTCTACGGAATCGATCCAGAAACCGAGCGCCTTAATTATGATGACGTTCTAAAAAAGGCTCGCGAAGTCAAACCTAAACTAATCATCGCCGGTGCAAGTGCTTACGCTAGAATTATTGACTTTGAAAAATTTCGCACCATCGCCGACGACGTTGGAGCTTATCTCATGGTAGATATGGCTCACATCGCCGGACTAGTCGCTGCGGGTGAACACCCATCACCGATCCCCTTCGCACACGTGGTCACATCAACAACCCATAAAACCCTCCGGGGGCCCCGCGGCGGAATCATCCTGTGGAACGACGAGGCGCTGACGGCCAAACTAAATAAGAGTGTGTTCCCGGGCACCCAAGGCGGACCTCTCGAGCATATCATCGCTGCCAAAGCGGTGAGTTTTAAAGAAGCCTTAGATCCGAGCTTTAAGTCCTACCAAAAATCAGTGGTTGAAAATGCTCGCACACTTGCCCATGCCTTAACAAGTAAGGGGCTGCGGTTGGTTTCTGGCGGAACCGACAACCATTTAATGCTGTTGGATTTTTCCGATTCTGACATCACAGGCAAGCAGCTTGAGGAAGCCCTAGGCCGGGTCGAGATTACCGTAAACAAAAACACGGTCCCCAGGGAGAAGCGAAGCCCTTTTGTTACAAGCGGAATAAGGATCGGAACGCCTGCCGTTACGTCTCGTGGATTTGGACCTCAGGAAATGGAAAAAATCGCCTCGTTGATTTTCCGGGTTGTTAAAAATATAGACAATCCCCAAGAACTCGCTACAATCCACAACGACGTAGTTTCTTTAGCCGAAAAATTTCCGCTCTATCCCGAGTGGTCTTGACGATAGGGAGTTGACGGTGCGCTGTCCAGGGTGTGGTCATGATGATACTCGAGTGCTCGAGAGCCGACTTTCTCACGAGGGACGGTCTGTGCGTCGGCGCAGGTCATGCCCCGAATGCAACTTTCGTTTCACGACCTACGAACAAGAAGAGGCGTTCGTTTTTCAGATAAAAAAGCGGGATGGGCGCATCGAGCCCTATCATCGTGAAAAAGCTTTGCGATCGATTCAAGTCGCATGCCAAAAACGTCCAGTTAGCATTGAACAAATTGAAGGATTACTTGCCAAGATTGAGCGCGGCATACAAGACACAGGAGAGCGGGTCGTGCATAGTGAAAAGCTTGGCGGTCTTGTCCTTGAAGCTTTAGCTGATCTCGACAAGGTAGCTTACGTTCGTTTTGCATCCGTTTATAAAGACTTCCGCGATACCGAGCAGTTTATGCGCGAACTCAATGCCATCCATGTCCCACCGAAGTAAATCGAATGTTTACAGGACTCGTTGAAAGAACAGGGGTTGTATCGAAGATCACCAGGGGAAACCCGGGGCCATGGACTCTTATTGTCGATCCCGGCGAGGATTTTGAGCGCGAACATGGATCAAGCATCGCGATAAACGGCGTCTGTCTCACAGAGGTTGGAATTGCAGCAAATGGCCCCCTTACCTTTCACGTAAGCCACGAGACCCTCGCTAAAACGAACCTTCAGGCATTAGCCGAAGGTCATCGCGTCAATCTTGAGCGAGCCATGCGACCAACCGACCGGCTCGGTGGTCACATTGTTCTAGGTCACGTGGACGGCACAGGATCTATAACGACCATTCGTAAAGAATCTGATTTCTATTTCATCGAAGTGCTCATACCTAAAACACTGTCTGCCTACGTCGTATCGAAAGGGTCCATTGCCATTGACGGCACTAGTCTTACGATCAATGCCCTGCAAGATTCACAAAACGGAACCACGCTATCATTCATGCTTATACCTGTAACCTGGGAAACCACACGTTTTGCCGATCTCAAAATAAATGATATTGTAAATGTCGAAGTTGATATGATTGCAAAACATTTGGAGCGGTTATCATTGCCGTGGAAGCCATTCACCGAAAAGTCCTAGTCAAATTTTTTCTTGCCTTTAGTTTATCGACCCAGCCACTCCACGCCCTGACTTGGAGTGATCTGAAATCAATGGCTAAGCAAAGTGCGCCGGATCTAGAAGTTGCCAGAGCTGAACTTGAATCTGCTGATGCCTCCATAGACGCGGCAAAGGCTGGTTTTAGACCAACCATATCATCAAGGATTTCTGCATCACGTCGTATTAACACCACTGAAAACACTAAAAAAAACGCTTACGAAGCTGATATTACCCTTGAGCAACCTCTATTCTCCTTTGGACGAACCTCCGCTCGGGTTGATTCTGCAACACACACAAGATCAGCGTCCGTTGCAGCGCTCATGGCGCAAGCCGTCAACCTACGCAGCAAACTAGCCAAAGCGTGGGCTCAAAGCCTATATTTTCAAGAACTCAGTGAGATCCTGAAGCGAAACACCGCCAGACGTGAAGCCAATGTTCAGATCGTAAAGCTTCGCTATCAAGGGGGGCGAGAACACAAAGGTTCTGTGTTAAAAACGGAATCAGCAAAACTGAAGACAGAGCTAGATGCCCTGGAAGCTGGACAGAAAATGATTTTATCCAAAGGCGACCTTGAGATTTTGGTTGGGCAAA
>JBIKKO010000268.1:0-3550 GCA_044360315.1 Oligoflexales bacterium | reverse complement strand
CGACTCTTGTCCTTGAATCTTGGCCCCCACCCGACGGGCAAGTTCAAGGTCAGCCGGAGCCGACAAGGCCTCTGCAAGGTCTAAGACTAACAACTCGACCAAATCTTGTTCCCCTGTTCCCAGCATCAACTTAACTGACTGTAGCGCCCCCTGCATAGTTTGTAACACCGCCTTGACGGCAGCCGGATCTTTACCTAGGTCGGCTAAACTGTCTAAGCTGGTCGCTGAGCGAAGGTAGCTAAGATCACGCTGCCATTCAGGCCAAACCACAGATTGAAAGTATGGTACATCCACAGCCCTCACATAGGACTCTAAAAGGAGCATGATGGCCTGCTGGTAGGATGATTCAACACCGCCGCAATCATGCTTACACACCTTGGTCATAAAATCAAAGAACCGCTGCTTGTCACCGTACGTCACTTGTGCCAGCTCCTTGGCCCACGCTTGATGGAATGTCTGCTCCAGGTTCAGAGTGAGCGGGTTGGATTGACCCTCATCATTGCGTCCCCAGCATTGCACTCCCTTATCATCAATGACACAGGTGTGATCCCCACCAGCTCTAATCTGGCGCGGATGCAGCAACCCTTGAGGTACATTTGTTTGACCATAATGATTACGCCCCCAACAGACCACCCCATGCTGCTCATCAATAACACAAGCATGCCCTACGCCAGCGCTGATCTCGCGTGGATTTTTGATATTTTGTGGAACGGCGAGCTGTCCATTTTGGTTGTCGCCCCAACATTTAACTCCTTGCCGATCGATGGCACAGGTGTACCTAAATCCAGCACTCACAGCAACTGGTTGAATCAAGTCTGATGGAACATTGGTTTGTCCCAAGTCGTTTTCCCCCCAACACTGAACACCTTTAGCATCGATCACACAGGCATGATCATCCCCCGCCGTCAGTAACTTCGGATCAACAATATTATCCGGTGGTAAAAATGATCCACCCCCTCCCTCTTGGGCCGTCCAACACGTCACGCGTTTTTTGTCCGTGGCACAGGCAAATCCGTTACCTACAGCCACCGACTTTGGTTGAACAAAATCAGAAGGGGTCGTTTCAAATTCAACGTAGAGCCCCCAACAATACACGCGTCCTCCTGCCACTGCACACGTGCGATCGTAACCAGAACTTAACGATATAGGTACATCCGGAAGAGACGGAACATCAGATTGAGAAAACACGTTACTGCCCCAACACACCACTCTCGACCCATCCACTGCGCACGACTGATCTCTCCCAAGACTTAGGAGTTGCGGAGACATCAACATGGGTGCACTCACCTGACCCTTCTGATTATCTCCCCAACAACGAACCCCGAGCTCGTGAGTGACACAGGCGTGACCTGGACCCACACTAAGCCCTGTTGAATAAGGGACATCAGGAGCCTTAAGTGTCTCTCCATCATATCCTTCACCCCAACACGTCACGCCAGCAGAATGTAGGGCGCAAGCATGAGCAGCGCCAACACTGACCATACGAGGATTGCTAATAGTCCTAGGGACATTGGGCAAACCAAATTCCTCCCCACCCCAACAATGAACGCCCGTACGATCAATCGCGCACGTCCCTCGAAATCCCGCACTTACATGCCATGGATTGATTAAGCCCGCCGGCACCGTGGACTGATCATATCCATTGGCACCCCAGCATCGCACACCATTTTCATGCAAGACGCACGTGTGTTGATCGCCTGCGCTCACTGCGTACGGATGCTTTACATCTGGCGGAACGACCAACTGACCGTGACTGTTGGATCCCCAGCACTTGACTGCATCTTGATCGATCAGGCAGCCGTGACCTGCACCAACGCTGAGGGCTTGAGGATTGATCAAACCTTTTGGTAAATGATCAGACCATGCCGCGATACCACCCCAGCAACTTACCCTATCACCATCAAGCACACAGGAATGATTAGCCGCTGCGGTCAGGGCTTTCGGATTTTTAAGATCGCTAGGAACGTCAAGTTGGCCATGGTCATTAGCGCCCCAGCACTTGACTCCAGCGGTGTCTACGATACAGCTATGTGCGTCACCCACAGCAACAGGACCGATAGCTCCCTTCATGAACCCTTCATAAACAGCAGGCCAACGCACGGCCTCGAGTTTTCCCTTCAAAGTGGGCATGACGTAGTCCTTCTCTCTACAAGATAGAGTCCACAAACAGCCTACACCCAATAACCACCAGCCCATCTTGATTCGCTGCCCCATGTAGCCCTCTTACCGCAAAAATGAAAACTCAAAAGATAACCTTAACCACTCTGCCATTGGGCACCTCGAATTTATGGAGAAGATCCCATAATCCATCGACGAGCTGATACAAAAAGAGTACTACTTTATCAATTTGTACATGACTCGCTCCAAGAGCTAAAAAATACCATTAGCGCGGACAATTCGCTTGTTCAGGATTTGCATACTCCACGTAAAACTCGCTCAGGCCAATGATTGATTGGGTCGTATTGTAGATGGGTTCACTGATCGATTGTTCATAAAAATCTGGATACAAGGTCTTAATTTTATGAAACACAGAAACAGCCTTACAGTTAGGCTCACCAGGGCGGTCACCGATCGCCGCCGATGCGATCACATCGCCAAGCTCAGCCCATAGGTTCAGGTCTTCAATCTTAGCCATCAGGCTTTGACTTGCCCCCATGCCGGCTAAGTCACGAAAATGACGATGGATATTCGAGAACACATGGTGCGTAATCTTCAAAAAAGGCCCACCGCGATCCGACTCAATCTTTTGAGCGATCCCTATTAATTGGTTGACCATGCCATTGTTCGCAGAAGATCGAATCGAGTCTAAAAATCTCATCGAATACTTGTAAGTTATAATTTGTAATTGAAAAAAATTCATGGTCGTCATATTGCCTAGACCAAACTCTTCAACTGCCCCAAGGGTCGTCGCAGATGACTCCCGGACAATCTGAAGACGCGCCAAGTCGGCCCCTTCCACCACCTGCGCCAACTCATCACAAATCCCCACCTGGGTTCGCAACTCTTTTTTGGCGACAGTCACTTCATCAGCCGAACCCGTCGACGGTAAGACCAAAAAGGCACCAAAGAACAATGCCAAAAAAACAGCCTTTCCAACTGATAACTTACGATTCATGACTGGCATCCTAGACTATCTAAAAGAATCACACCTGCGAACGACCAAAAAAAGAAACCGTTGACCACAAATCAACTTCATGTCCCATCAAACTACTAAAAACAGCATAACCAGCGACGACACTACCACACATCTAATTTGGGCACAAAGGACAAAGTTCTTGGAATTATTTCCAACACAGACTAGAAGTTCAAGTTGACACCGTCAAATGTTTTTGAAGCAACGGCAAGCACCATCTCCCCAACCCAAGGCCATAATCTCGGTCAACTTGAGCGGGACACCGAGCCAAACATACCTAAATCCATTCGTCACCCACCCTGGCCTGACACCCACCCATTGACAGCCTTCACCAAGGCGGCCGTCGGCTCAAGGGTCTCGTCCTTCGACAAAATCTTCCACAACGGCTCTTGCCCTGCTATGGCTTGAATCAATGCT
>JBIKKO010000109.1:0-11181 GCA_044360315.1 Oligoflexales bacterium | reverse complement strand
ATCAGCTGTGTCGAAGCCAAGATGACAAGCAAGCTGCTCGGGGATCTTGGTCGCACGGTTTTTCAATCTGTGTCCTTGCTCCGTTAGATGAATGATCACAACACGTTCATCACGATGATCTCTGGTACGATGCAGAAAGCCAGCGGTCTCCATTCGTTTCAAGAGCGGCGTCAGTGTGGCAGAGTCCAGCTGTAATCGCTCCCCAATCTCTCCGACAGTGATTTGATCCTTTTCCCACAACACGAGCAGGACCAAATACTGCGGATAGGTAATGCCAAGCTTCTGAAGAAGAGGTGTATATGCACGAATAATCGAGCGTGATGCACGATACAGTGCAAAACAAACTTGCTGTTCAAGGCACAATGGATCAGTTGACGCGGCTGATGTGCTTTTATCGTTAGTCATTCGTCTTAGGCTTTATTGTTTAAGAGAGACAGAAACAACAATGTTACCCCGAGTCGCGTTGGAGTAGGGGCACACAAGATGGGCGTCTTGAATCAATTGCTGTGCGTCCTCTCGTTTCATCTCTGGGATGTCTGCGACGAGTTCAACAGCTAAGCCAAATGCCTGACCAACCGGGCCGATCTGGACCCGAGCAATGATGGTGATGGGGCCTGTTTGGATGCGCTTTGCCCGCGCGACGTGCGCTGCAGCTGATCCAAAGCACGCAGCATAGCCTGCTGCAAACAATTGCTCAGGATTCGTTCCAGACGCACCGCTTCCTCCTAACTCTTTTGGTACCGATAAGCTGACCTCAAGTCGGCCGTCATCGGTGGCGGCTCGACCATCGCGTCCGGCGGACGCGGAGGCAGTGGTTGTGTAAAGAACTTTTTCGAGGACTTTGATGTTTGAGCTCATGAGTTTTTTCTCCATGCGATTGTTTTTGACGACAGCACTATATGTTCGTCTTGTGAGACGATATATCGCACACGATTTAATAGTTTGCAATCAAAATCTTTGAGGCTCCCTAGGTTTTTTTAGAAATTTATTTAAATATCAGTAATTATTGATAAATTTGTTTCATCGGGTTGCTGAAGAGCACTGCTTCGAATTCCAAATGGGATTTGAAAGCGACCCATCGCAGACAGCTCTGCAGTGGAACATGAAACGATTAACCCCTCGTCTGTAGGCATTGAAACGGGCAGCAGTTTGGAGTGGCGTTAAAAGCCTTAGCCGCCGCGCACGATCCCGTTCAGGGACTACGAATCCCGAGTGTTGGCGGCCTCTACTTGGTGAGTGATGTGATGGTGGGAGTGATGAGTTGCAACACAGCACTGACGTCGAGATCGTTCATGCATTTAAAGTGCCCCAACGGACAAGTGTTTGGACCATGGGCGCTGCATGGCCGACATGGCAGCTTGACCTGAGCGATACGATGATAGTCAGCTAGAGGGGCAAAACCCATTTCCGGTGTGGTCGGTCCAAAGATTGCGACGGTGGGGATGTTGTATGCTGACGCATAGTGCAAGGGAGAGCTGTCATTTGCGACAAGACACGTCAGTCGTGGGTAGATACCATTTAAATCACTTAGTGATGTTTGACCCGCGAGATTTAATAGGTTTTGTGCACTCACGCCAGGCCTTTTGAGACATGCCTCTTCTATAAAGTTCGCCGCAGTCACGTCCTCTTTGCTGCCGAGTAGAACGATACCTGTTGTCTCAAAATCTAACAGCAATTGCGCCAATGATGCAAATTTCGCTGTGGGCCAACGTTTTGTTGCCCAGACGCTACCGGGAGCAAGGCCAATCCAATGTCGATGAGTAGCCATAGCTGAAGCGATGCTTGGTGGTTGTGTTGAGGGCAGATAGGGCTTTCGTCCTAGAAATTTGCTTCTTTCGATTCCGATCGCTTCGAGCAGTAAGGAAATGCGGTCGCATTCATGAAAAACTGAGACACGGGGAACGCTCGCAGCGGCCATGAATGCTCCCGCTGTCTCATCGTATGTATACCATGGGAAACCTAAGCTTAGACTAAGTAGTGTGGATCTTAAGGAACGATGCGGCTGCAGTATAACCGTGGTCTTAGGCAGGTTTAGACGGCTTAAAGCTCGGCGTACGGCAAGCATGGGACGAAGGTGCCCGTCGCGTTTTGAGAACACGTGTATTGAAGCCAAATGAGGATGGCCAGCTAGAGCCTTGGCCCCGGCTTCAGTCGTCACCAAATGTTGTCGCACCTTGGGGTTGTGATCATGTAATGCGCCCATTGCTGCGGTCGTCAGTACGATATCGCCGATGAAGCTCGTTTGGATCCAGATTATATCTGTGATAGGGGTCGGCAAGGAGCTATTGTAACGAGAGCTGGTAGACAAGTGCGTCATCTCCATTTCGATAATAATTGGTGCGCCGCGTCAGAAGATGGAAATTAAAGTCGTGATACAGCGTAACGGCAGCCCTATTTTGTGGACGAACTTCAAGAAATAGGGTCGTGCAACCAGGTTCCTTTTGAAGCCTGTCAATCAAGTGACGTAAAAGCAGCCTTGCCACACCTTGGCGTCGAGCGGTTTTTGCCGTGTATATAAAAAGAAGCTCAGCTTGGTCATTTTGGAATGATGCCAAGTACCAGCCAAGCCACGTGTTTGGCGCCTTGCTACAGGCAAATCCGGTTATGATTCCTGGACGTGATGCCATGGTTTCAAGGCAACTGTCAAACGTCCAGAACTCTTGGTCATCCTGCCACTGCAGTGATAGCAACCGTAAGGCGTGCTTGTGTTCGTCTGATAATTTATGCGGAGTCGCTATCTCACAAACCGTAAGTTCTTTTGTGGTCATGACCGAGGCTCGATCTTAATCCATGATTTCGCATTGTTCATATAACGGACGATTGATCGCGTCGATAGATCTTGCTCCCAGTTATTCGAGGACTCCTTTGGATCAGTATCCAGGGAGCGTTTGCCGCGACGGTAGTTTTCCACGGTTGCAATTTTGAGGATTTCCGTCTCAAGCTCGGTACGTCGTAAGCCTAATCGGTCAAAGGCCTGCTTGAATGACTCTGATTCTGCAACATTTTTTTCGGATTTGAAGCGAAGTTTTTGAATCGCTTCCTTCGTTGGACGAAAACCAGAAGATTTTGTGGCGTCTTGGTGAATCATCATTTCTTGAACAAACGTTTGCGTCGCAAGTTCCCAGTTTGATTGTTGGACAGGCAAAGACCCGCTGATTTGATCGCGTAATGATTCTCTGACATTCATGTAGCGTTCAATGTGAAGTTGTGAGTATGGGATGTTGTTTATCGATACAACGATCCGGTCTGCGATCACTTGGGCTTGGGCTAGACTTGCGGATACGGTGCCGAAGACAATGCTGATGATGATGAGACATTTATTAACGGGTTTGATGATGGTTAGCATGTGGTCGTCTCCTGGTATGACACGTTCACACTATTTCAACTATTATTGTCAATCATTTTTCCGCCATTTACCAATGACTTTGGTCAAGGTTGGCATCAAGACCCTTGATCATCGAGCTGTTGAACACTGCTATAGCTGATTCGACGCTCGTAGCAGGCTGTGTGTAAAAAAAAAAATTAAAAACCACGTCGAGAAAGCTTGACAAGAGGAGTAAGCCTTGTAACTCTTGTGGATAGGTTAAACCTGAAACGCATTTTTTTAAACTTAGGAGGATCCTATGAACAAGGCAGAACTCATCGAAGCAGTGTCAAAAGTAACGGACATGACCAAGGCGGAAACAGAGCGCGCGCTTGACGCATTCATCGACGTGGTTTCCAAGAACATCAAGAAGAAAGACGGCGTTAAGCTTGTTGGCTTTGGAACTTTCGCGGTTTCAGCTCGCAAGGCTCGCGTTGGCCGCAATCCACAAACTGGCGAAGAGATCCAAATCCCTGCTCGCAAAGTGCCTGTGTTCCGCCCTGGCAAAGAGCTTAAGGACGCAGTTCGCTAAGGTGTGAACAAAAAAGGACCAGAAATGGTCCTTTTTTAATGGTATAGCTCAGCTGTTGACAGCGTGGGCTTTTTTTATAGTTCTTCAGCTTCATCCAGAAAATCGACTAGTTTAAATTTAGTCATATCTCGCGATGACACGATTTTCATCTCTCCGTCGGCATCACTATCGTCTTCCCGTGCTAAGAGATAGGCGTCCTCTTTGCTGTGGTAGTTTAAAACAATCCACATTTCTCTTGCTGATTTATCATAAACTCGAAAAGGTACCATATCCCACTCCTTAAAACGTTTGAACATTGTTGAATCGCCGGAACTTTCTGTTTGGAGTCTAAGATAGCACGGGATTGGCAGCATAAGAACGCCAGAGCGAAAAAAATGTAGATTTAATTTAAAAATACTCCTGATCTCTCACTAGATCGGTGTGAAGAGTGACTGGATATCGCGGCGGCCCAAACCGTTTGTGCCTTTCCCGGCTGGAATGACCATCGTGAGTTCTGACGTCTTTGTCGATGGATTGGCTAAGGTTAGGGGTAGGCACTGTGCTGGCAGAAAAAAGCTTTGACCCTGAGGGAGTCGTTTTTGGTGGCACTGTCCTTCGTTGGCCATGATTTCTCCGCTAATTGTGGTTAAGCATCCGTAGCCAATACATTGGTTCATGGGTATCGCGGATTGGGGTTTCATGGTCACAGAGAGAGTTTGATACCAGGGATTTGCGGGGAATGCCCTAACCTTGATGCCTGGCGCAGGCTCACAGGTTTCAGGTTTTCGTTTGAAGCTGTTGGCGTAGACGAGGCTGTATTGAACTTCAGGATGAATCAGTGTGAGGGATTCATCAATGTGCAGTTGACGGGGCTTACCGTGATGAGGATCGATGGCTCCGTTGACGTCATACTTGCGATTCCAATCCCACATCCTCCAAGTTTTCCCGCTTTTGCCCGCTATGATCCGCTGCGGCTCCAGAAGAACGACTCCGGGACCAATGGCGTGCGGAACGTGCGGTTCGATTTCAAAGTAGTCTCCAGGAACAACGGGGACAAACTGTAATAAGTCTGATGAGAATGTGTTGTGTTCCAGCATCATGCGCAGCTCTTTGATATCTAATGCTTGACTGAAACCTAAGTACAAGCCAGCACCGGGTTTTGCCGAGAGCACAAGCCAGCTTTCAGGTTTTCCACATTCATGGATCTGCAACGCCGGATGATGATCCGACGGATGTATCTGAAGGGATAAAGGTAGGTCGGCATTCAGTAACTTGACTAAGATGTCACAGGTGTTTCGGCCCGCAGAGACCAATGCTTGGGATAGGCAAGCTTCTGGATAAGTCGATACTAGGTCAATCAGTGTCCAGCTTGGGCTATCAGTCAATCTAGACGGGGAGTCTGGATCGCAGGACATCTCCCAAGATTCGCCAATCCGCTGCTCTGTGCTGCTGGACAGTTGGGATTTAATACCAGAGGCCAGCTCAGTCCCCGCCCAAGGGGTCCGCTGAAGTGATGTGAAGTTTCTGGGATCAAGTGCTATGGGTTGATTTAAATCAACTGGTGGTGGAGCTGGTTGGTTTAAGTTATGCGAAGTGACCACTGAGACTCTCCCCACCAAGTATGTGCGCATGGACATAGTCTACGGATTGTCCCCCCTCGCGGCCTGTGTTGAGAACGGTCCGGTATCCATTTTTGGCGATGCCTATATGTTCCGCAACGGCAGCTACCCTTTGAAAAAATAGTCCCACGTCACGGGCGTCCCAGTCTTGAAGTTCAGACAAATTTCGAGCGCGTTTTTTGGGAATAACGAGCACATGAACTTTCGCCTGGGGGGATATATCTTTGAAGGCCAGGACATGATCGTCTTCATAGACTACTTGTGCGGGGATCACCTTCGCTAAAATTTTATCAAAGATTGTCTCCGTGGTGGTTTTTGTCTCTTGGGTCATGAAACGCCTCGTCACGAGTTGGTTTAGGGTTATCACCTATGGTAAGCATCCCGGGAGAGTGTGCCAAGAGGAATCCGTGGTGGCCGATTCGATGCGGTGGGTTTTTGGGTAAGGTATTCAGGTCGCCCTGCAGCCGAGCACTCCTAGACTGAGGGCTAACAATCGGCTTATTTCAGTCGCCGTCTGGGCTGATTGTTTGTTTGCTTCTTTTGGAATCCGCACGACGTGTCCACCTCATGAATAAAGGTTTGGCGTCTTTGCTGGTTCATGATACGCTTTGAGTGCTGAAATAGAGGGTTTAAACAATGAGTTACACGAAGATTTTGGTTGATAATACAGTTTGTTCGCGTCGGTTTCATTTGACGTTTGATAATGAGGCTCCGCTTCAGGAGAAAGTGGAAGTCAAGTGTCCACATTGTAGCCACCTGCTGTTTTCAGCAGAGAATCATCCTCCTGTAAAGCTTGCTCGTGACGAAAATTTGGTCCGAACCACACAGCTTAGCCGGAACTTGGTTAAAGAGTGTGACTTTCGAGATCCGTTTGTCATTGGCAATGAATGAACTGGCAATCTCGTCAACCGCGATTAATGGTCGTTGATCCGGGCGTGAAGACGCCTGAGCTTGACACGTTTAATAACATAGCAGCCATGGTTCCTGTTGCATGCAGTTACCATCTGCCTGCTTTGTTTGGCTTTGATTCCTTTCCTGCAGATATTCGCGATATTTGCGCCGTGATCGTCTTGGGCAGCGCGTCGAGCGTGCATGAGCGTGCGCCTTGGCAGATTCAATTGGAAGATTGGATTAGATTGATCGTGGAGCAAGGCACACCCGTCTTGGGATGCTGTTATGGGCATCAGATGTTAGCTTATATGTATGGTGGCCAAGTTGCCTATGTGTATCCAAATCAAGTTAAACTACAAGGTATTCGTGAGGTCGACATTTTAGAGAATCCCTTGTGGGACAAGGGTCCGCGTCAGCTGATTGTGACTCACAATGAGCAGGTTATCCACTTACCCGCAGATTTTCAGGTGATAGCCACATCTCAAGATGTGGGGATTGATGGTTTTATGCATAAAACTAAGCCTATTTTTGGTTTTCAAGCTCATCCAGAGGCAACAAAATCGTTTGTTGAAAGCCGTCAAATGCCCGTGGAGCAAGCTATTGGTGTTATTTCCGAAGGACATGACATCATCCGACGTTTTGTGCACATGGCTATTGATAAATGGAGCTAATAGGGGCCAGGCAATTTGATCTAGGCAAGGAATACCGGGGACTAAAAAAAAATTAATCCATACATTTCATATAGTTACAAAAAAACTAAGGAATTGCGCTCAACCTTTTCTTTCCCGTGACGAAGACCCTGATGAAGATCACATGATGTGATCAGTGCTTCAAACCCTATGACAGGAGGTCAATAGTATGGGCTTGAGAATTAGAACAAACGTTGCGTCGCTAACCGCGCAGCGTCGCCTCGGGCAAAGCACCGACGCGCTTCAAGGTAGTATGAATCGTTTGTCCAGTGGGTCTCGCATTAACAAAGCTGCCGATGACGCCGCCGGACTAGCAATCTCCGAAAATTTGCGAGCCGATGTGCGAGGGCTTAACGTTGCAAAACGTAACGCTCTCGACGGTGTCTCCATGGTGCAGACAGCAGAAGGTGGTCTGGAAGAGACCACAAACATGCTGGTTCGCCTCAGAGAGCTTGCGGTGCAATCAGCTTCCGATACGATCGGCAAGCAAGAGCGCGAATTCCTCAACAAAGAATATGTTCAGCTCAAAGACGAAATCGATCGGATCGCACTCTCGACAGAGTTCAACGGCACACACCTACTGATGGGTGAAAGAGCTGGTGACTTTGGTGACGAGATGATGACAGGAAACACCGGCGATAATCCAATGGATATCCAAGTCGGTAAGGATTACTTTGCTGAGGCTGATAGCACCTCAAATGGTAACCCAGTCAACATCATCCGAATCGATATGGGCAAGTTGAATGCCTTCACAGATGGTGATGGTTCGCTTAATATCGGGCGTGCAGAAGAGGGAACTAACGTTCTAACTAAAGAGACTGCACAGACGTCGATAGCATCTCTTGATACTGCAATCAATCGTGTGAATGAGCAGCGCGCCTACCTAGGTGCGATTCAGAATCGATTCACGTCGACGATTGCCAACTTGGGATCGCAAATTGAGAACCTTGATACAGCACGTAGCCGCATTCGTGATACCGACTACGCAGCAGAAACGGCAACTTACACGCAGAATAGTATCCTGCAGCAAGCTGGAACATCTGTTCTTGGTCAGGCAAATCAATCTCCACAGATTGCTCTTAGTCTGCTCCAAAGCTTGTAAGCGACTGATTCTCAAGTATCTGTTCAGAAGTATCTTCTGTCTTTCATGCGGGGGGAGGTCCCTTCCCCCGCGGTTTAAAAGCAGAGGGCAGGTATAAACGGTGTGACAAATACGGTCAGTCCTTAAGTTTCGACTCGAGTTCTGCCCAGCGTGCGTAAAGCTTATCTACGGTTTCTTGAGCGGCGTCTACGGTCTTACAGGCTTCTTGAAGCTTAATGGGACTAGAGGCGATCATTGGATCTGCGGATTTTGCTTGAGCATCTGCAAGTGCTTGTTCGGCCTTTAAGATGTTGGATTCCATCGAATCCCACTCTCGTTGTTCTAGGTAAGGTAGTTTTTTGGATTTATGTGTGGTGCGATTTGTTTGGTTGTTTGGAACGGAATGTTGGTCTGGCGACCGGTTTACGTTAGGATCACGCGCGTCTGATGTTCTTAATTGACGCATGTGAAGAACGTATTGAGCGTAGTCAGCGAAAAACTCGAAAGATCCTGTTCCGTCTAAACCAAGAATTCCAGTCGAGACTCGGTCCAATAGATAACGATCATGAGTCACCAGGATGATAGCACCAGGAAAAGATAGTAGACTCTCTTCAAGCGTTTCCAGCGAATCAATGTCAAGGTCGTTGGTAGGTTCGTCCAGGATCAGCACGTCAGCTGGTTTCTGTAGCATTCGCGCAATCAATAGGCGCGCTCTCTCCCCACCCGATAATTTTTTGACTGTCGTCTCAAGTTGTTTTGCATCAAAGCCAAAACTCTTTGCGTAAGTGGCCACGTGCACTGAGCGTCCCTGGGCCGATACAAAATCTCCATCTTCTGCGAGAGCTCGTTTTAACGTGCGATCCTCCGGCAACTCTTCCCGGTGTTGGTCATAATAAACAACCCTCAGTTGGTCTGCGTGTTCAACAGTGCCAGCGTCTGGTGGCAGAGTTTTTTGGAAGATTTTGAGTAGGGTGGACTTTCCACTCCCATTAGGTCCAGACAAACCAAGCCGCATCCCAGGACCCAGAATAAACGACAGGCCATTGAACAATTGCGTTCCGCCGAAGGATTTAGATAGGTTTTTTACTTCCATTAGTTTTTTTGTTTTGCGCTGCGAAGCCGTGAATTCAAACTCGACGGCTTGTCGTCGTGAGCGCGTTTGTGCCGATTCAAAGTCAGCTTTGAGCACGGCTGCAGCTTTTATGCGCGCTTGTTGCTTTGTGCTGCGTGCTTGGGCTCCGCGACTTAGCCACTCACTTTCGGCGCGTAAACGATTGGCCATACTCGCCATCTGTGAGGCGTGGCCTTCGATAAATTCGGCTTTACGGCGCATGTACTCACCATAACCACCCTTGACGATAAAGTTTCCACCAGGATACATGCGATTGATTTCCACAATCGTTGTACAGGCTGCTTCCAAGAAATAACGGTCATGACTAATAACGGCGTAGGCAAAATTCGCGGCATCAAGTACATCCTCGAGCCAATCGATCCCTGCAAGGTCCAAATGGTTTGTGGGTTCATCGAGTAGTAGAAGTTGCGGATGACGAAGAAGTTGTACGCAGATCGCCAGCCGTTTCTTCCATCCGCCTGATAGTTTTGTGGCCTCCACGTCTGGATTATGAAACCCAGCGCGTCCAAGGATCAGCTCAAGTCGTCCCAAGTCCCCCGTACTCGCGTTTTGCCCAAGGGCCCCTAAGAGAATGGTTCTAATCGTCTGCCCTTCAGGAAAATCGTCCTGTTGTGCCACGTACCCAGCCGATAACCCGCGCCGGTTGGACACAAGTCCACTGTCAGCCGTATCAAGTCCAGCCAAAATTTTCAAAAGGGTCGACTTACCAGCTCCATTTGGACCAATGATCCCGATTTTGTCGCGCTCCTGGACGGTAAAATCCATGTTGGAGAATACGGGAACAAGTCCAAAGGATTTGCTGATCGCCTGGCAGTGGATAATGGGGGCTGACATCAGGTGTTTTGAACCAACGATTCCAGTCTTTGAACTGGCAAGTGGTGCGGGTTGTCATCGGCGCCTGATACGGCATAAAAAGTTGTGGCTGCGTACTTTGTGCTACGCAGGATTTTTTTTACGATAACGGACATATCTCTATCCGCAGACTCGGAGAGCTTTTGTAGAAGATCCAACGATGCTGGGGTCACGTTATAAATATCCCCACCCGCCGGCACCGGAGCGGCCTCGGACTGAAGAGCTCGCAGTAAGTCATCGGTGCAGATCACCTCGTCTGATAATGATCGTTTAAGCATATCAGTGAGGGATTTTAGGTTCGATTCGATCAGACCCGAGATGTAGGACATGAAAAGCTCCTTTAAGATCATGATGTTTACTTGCAAGGTTCAAAACTGTCAGTAAAATTCGTTCCAAATTAGGTTATTGCTCGCTAATGTTGCTTGTCAGGCGAAGTCCTAAAGGTTCCAACCGCTGCTATGGCATCAACACCTTAAGGACAAATGTGATTGCAAAAAAACGAAATCAACCCTAGTGGCAGCCGTGTATTGCCGAAATTCTGTTGTTTGCTTTTGGTTTTTCTGCATGAGATACCGCTTTGGAGATGTGTTATAAACTTTTGTGACGCGCTTTTTCTAAGTTTACGTCATTATGGCAGTGACGCCAGTTGTTTTTAAAAGACTTTCGAGGATTTTGGTTAAAAAATGAGCAAGCCACTAACCCCCTTTGAACAAAAAGTTTTGTCACTAAAAGGTACGGAACCACCTCACTCCGGGCTGTATGCAGCCCACGCGGCTCCCGGGACCTACCATTGCAAACAGTGTGATGCAGCTTTGTATCGCTCGACGGATAAATTTTTATCCCATTGCGGATGGCCAAGTTTTGATCAGGAGATTGAGGGAGCTGTGCAGCGCGTTCCGGACGCGGATGGTTATCGGATAGAGATTATCTGCACGGGTTGCAAGAGCCATCTTGGTCACGTGTTTACGGGCGAAGGATTTACTCCAAAAAACACTCGGCATTGTGTCAATAGTGTTAGTTTGAAGTTTGAACCAAGTTTATC
>JBIKKO010000267.1:0-3571 GCA_044360315.1 Oligoflexales bacterium | reverse complement strand
GACGGCGGGATTCAAACAGGTTCCGCCCTTTGCTGTTCGCTTCATCATGGACCAGATAGCTTTAGTTCTTAAGCTTTAACTCAAACACCTTTGGCCATAACTTACCAGTAACGTAGAGGCGCCGTTTTTTTTGATCCCAGGCAATCCCATTGGCCACAGCCTCGGGAGATCCATTCTTTGGAATCAGCCGACTGATATCCATGAGCCCGTCGATGACACCTGACTTTGGATCGATGCGCACGATGGTTGACGTCATCCAAACATTGGCAAAAATTTTACCCTCAACCATCTCCAGTTCGTTCAGTCGATCCATAGGCTTTCCCGCCAAAGTCACGCTGACTCGTCTTTTCACCTTTAACTGCTTCGGCTCGATCACTCGTAATTGACTAGAGCCATCACTAGCCCAAAGTTCACTGGAGCCTCGGGTTAGGCCCCACCCTTCTCCATCCCAGGGTTGCGTGGTGGCCGCGGTTAGGTCCTTTGATTTCTGAGAAATACTCCAACGCAGAGCGACCCCCTCTCTCCACGTGAGCTGAATGATGTCAGACCCAAATTTTGTTGCCCCTTCGCCGAAGTATTGCTCCGAGAGAGGACGTCGTAGGACCACGCGCCCTGTTTCGACCTCCACCTTACGCAGCTCGCTTTTCCCGTACATTCCCGTTGTTTCAAGAAAATACCCAGGCTCCCAAATCTCAAGCCCCTGCGTAAAGGCCAGGGGATCGTGAGGCAACTCGCGTACCACGTCAAAAGACACCACCTTAGGGGTAGCGCTAAGTGACGTTTGCCCAGTACCAATCAAAGCCAGGCTAAATCCAAAACTTGCCATAAAATGATTCAACAACACACCTTGTCCCTTTACGAAACCCAGATCAATCAGAAACTCCAAGAAACGCTAAGGCCTGTTGACGGGCCTCGGGTCTGTCCATTGCAAACGCTTGACCATGACGATTACCCTCAAAAATTTCAATGGTCGTTTTGTCAGTGGATAATGATTGATACAACCCCATCCCCGCCTCAACCGGCACAACCGGATCATAACGATCATGGAATGCCAACACCGGAATCCCCAATCGCGGTGCGTCATCTATGGGATCAAAGTCTCCGCTGAGCAGTAGCCAAGGTAACCATTGAAACGGCCAAGTAAGCCACACACCCGCAAGCTTCATCCTAGCGACCCCCCGATAAGAATGAAACGTACTCTCAAGAATCAACCCATCGATCCCTTTTCTCGCTCGAGCGATAGACGGAATCGCGACAGCACCTCCAAGACTTTGACCCACCACAAACCGACGATGCTCTGGAAAAGTCGCGATCAACCAATTAATGGCCGCAACCCCATCCTCAAACAGCCCTTGTCGCGATGGAGTCCCCGTGGAACCGTTGTAGCCTCGGTAGTCAAAAACAGCAACATCGACACCGTGCTGACTTAACCATGCTACTGATTGAAAATGGGTCACCAGGTGAGCCGACGAACACGTCGGCCTTGTCTTTGGGCTTACAAGGCTTGTGCTAGAGGTGGCTTGGGATCAATAAATTTATTTTACCGGTGATTTTAGGCGGTTAAAGCCCCCTCCTTGCGGACCCTGTTAACTTTGGAAACGGCTCTGCTATCCCTCATACCCAGACACATAAAACTTCGACTTCAAACAAACTCGCCGGCAACATTTTAGTGTTTATCGCGCAGCCTCATTGATGACCAACAGAGCCATAAGGACCCGGAAATCTGAACGATTTTAGTTGGGATTCCACAAACTCCATGGTACATGCCTATCGCCGGGCCTGAGTCAAAACCATACAGCTAACTTGGTGGATGGTTGACCGACCGGAGCTAAGATTGTGAACCTCAATCGGCCAGAAGACATGACTCAAGGACATGCCACGCAAAGCATCGCGCGTGTTAACATCAACGGGGAGCTTACTCATACCATGTCATTAACACCAAAACAAAAATCCTTCCTTCGCGGCAAAGCTCACCATTTAGATCCAGTTGTTATGCTCGGTAAAGAGGGGGTTTCAGAGGCCGTGATGCGCGCTGCCGATAAAGCGCTCGAAGATCATGAGTTGATTAAAATCAAGGTACCGTCGACCGATCAAGATGAGTTCCACTCAACGGTTGAGGCGGTGATGCAACTGACAAAAGCTGAAGTCGTACAAACAATCGGACATATATTGGTCCTCTATCGCCGTGCGAAAAAACCAGGACGCATCACTCAGGAACTTTTGGAGTCCGCGAAAGCATAATGATCATTGTAACACCTCCACTCCCTGTCATTTGCGGCACACAAAGCGGTCACTTATGCGCGATCTCGCCGACCCATGCTCAGGTTTCATGGAGTGGTGGATCTTTTGTGGGACCCTTTGAGCGGATAACGGTCCAATGCGGCGACGGACAGTCTCCAACATTTTCTGTCGTTGTCGAAGACTCCGATCTGCTACGCTTTGATTCATCGAGTCTAAACGACGTCCAAGATTTCCTGCATATTTTACGCAAAAGTCAGCACATCACGTTATGCGCGACGGCTGACGTCGAACATTCACAGAAAGACAATGGATTTTCGAGCTTCCGTCTTCCCGTCATCGCCTTGCCTGAATCATCATGGGATAGCGTGTCCACGGAGACGATGCTACTCAATCAAAAGTTTGGAGCACCGATTATCATTACCGGGATGACAGGCGGCGTAGCCCAAGCCTCCATGATCAACGAGCGACTAGCTCAGTGTGCGATCACTCACAACATCCCGATGGGTGTTGGTTCACAGCGTATGGCTCTCGAAAACCCAAGGCTTGCTCCCATCTTTCAACTGAAAGACAAATTTCCAGGCCTGTTTTTGATCGGCAATCTTGGGATTGGACAGTTACGGTCGAAGGACTATCTTGATCTTTGTCGGAAGGCGGTTGCTATGATTCAAGCGGATGCGCTTGCAATCCATGTAAACGTCCTTCAAGAGCTCATTCAAATCGAAGGCGACCGGGACTTTCGGGGCATCATCGATAGGATCGGTCAAGTTCAGCAATGTCTCCAGGTACCCGTCATCGTCAAAGAAGTTGGTGGTGGACTAGATTCTACATCAGCAAAGCGCCTCTGGGACGTGGGTATCAGGAATTTTGACATTGGCGGTTCCGGGGGAACATCCTGGGCACACATTGAGGGTTTGCGCGCCTCATCCGACTTGATCAAGCGTCGTGGCGAGATTTTTCGCAATTGGGGGCTCTCGACCTCCGAAGCCCTGGAAGGCGTACGCAAAAGCCTACCAGATGCCACCATCATTGCCACTGGAGGCCTTCGCGATGGCCTAACAGTCTTAAAAGCGCTGTACAAAGGCGCTGATATGGCTGGCATTGGATTGCCATTGATGCGTGCAGCACTTGAAGGTCCAGATCAACCGACCATCTTGATGGGAGCCATCATTGAAGAACTCAAGATCGCCATGATGGTCTCAGGGACTCGATGGACGTCGCACTCATTTCCCAAAATTTAAAGATATCTAAGGATTTTTGGACCCAACACGGTCACGCAGTCCAAATGTTCTCACCTGGCGGCCTGGGACCACGCGGCTAGCTTTTCGGCATC
>JBIKKO010000108.1:0-11384 GCA_044360315.1 Oligoflexales bacterium | reverse complement strand
CGTACCCGGAATTTCTGCGAACAAAACCCGTTCACTCAAAAAAATCAACACCATGCTGGCAAATAGCTTGATCACATTATCCCCGCCAATTCTCACTCAAGTACAGTCGAAAACTATAGTACGAGGCCGGCTTTCTGGCTACCAAATATATTCTTTTTAATCATGAACTTAGATGCTATAGTCCTCGTTTTCGACAACGAGGAACCGACGGTGAAACGAGCAAATCAGCGACAATACGGCTTTTTTACCATTCTTGCCGGTGTTTTGATCATAGGGGTCTTGAGTTTTGCTGGCTACCTGTGGTCAGAGGGCGTTTTTGAAAGTGAGGACGAACAAATTGCAAAGCTCACAGCCGCAATTATTCCGGACAACTCTGTAGTTTATGACCGATACGGAAAGAAAATTGGGGAATTCTACACGACATATCATATCGAAGTCCCATATGAGCGCATGCCAAAAAACATGATCAATGCTTTGCTGGCCATAGAGGATCGAAAGTTTTTTGAGCATGAGGGCGTCAATTGGAAATCCCTTGGACGAGCCCTTCTCAGCACGATCACTCCAGGAGCGATGCGCCAAGGCGGATCAACACTGACTATGCAAATTGTTAAGAACTACCTGCTCACAAGAGAGCGCAAGGTGTCGCGAAAGCTACGGGAGTTGATCCTTGCCTACTATGTTGAGAAAAATCTATCAAAAGAGCGAATTTTGGCGCTCTACTTAAACACCATGTATATGGGACATGGAGCTTACGGTGCTGGAGCTGCCGCAAGGGTCTATTTTGGTCGACCGATTGAAGAACTTACCCTCGCCGAATGCGCACTTCTGGCTGGTCTTTTTCAGGCACCAAGCCTCTATGACCCACACAAAAATCCAGAATTAGCCATAAAACGCCAACGCCTTGTCCTCAACGCCCTGGAAAACGCAAAATTAGCGGAGCCCAGTGAGGTGGCTGCCGCAAGAAAGCAAAAGATGGAGTTCAAACCATGGACTCCCATCAATCAGACGGTTGCTCCGCATTTCGTTGCGTGGATTAGGAGTGAAGTGGTTCGCCTCCTTGGTGATGAGGATATTTCCCTGAATGATAAAGGCTATAAAATAACAACGACTCTTGATAAGTCTTTGCAGGAGGCGGCAAATCAGGCCGTGCAGGCACAGTCAGCGCGCCTATTGGCTCTCCAAGATGAGATCAATCATAGAAAAAAAAATCAGCAATTAGAACGCGTAGAGGCTGCTTTGCTTGCAACTGATCCGCACACGGGCGCTATTTTGGCGATGGTTGGCGGACGAAACTTTAAGGAGTCACAGTTTAATCGTGCCGTCTCGGCCAAGAGATCCCCAGGCTCGGCGTTTAAACCTGTGATTTACACTCTAGCTCTGGAGCGAGGGATGACATGGGCTGACCTAGTTTTTGTGAGTCCGGTTGACGTTCGTGGGTTTCGGCCAAAAAACCACAAAGGTGAAGACCTCACGGAGGTGACTCTCCTGAAGGCCCTTGCTAAATCGATGAATACACCCGTCGTAAGCCTTGCGCAGAAATATGGAATCAAGAGGGTTATTGAACGAGCTAAAGACATGGGCGTTAGCTCCGATATGCCTGCTGAAACAGGGATTGCGATCGGCGGATTTAGCGCGACGATGAGAGACGTCGATTCGGTCTATCGTACCCTCGCCAATGATGGCGCTCGTACCGAGTCTTTTGCGATCGTTAAGATTGAAGATCGCCAGGGAGCAATCCTCTACGAATATAATGAAGAGTCAAATCCACCGGTGCAAGTCATATCGCGAGAGATTGCTAATTTGACGAGATCTGGCTTGCAAGCGGTGCTCACTGCCGGCACAGCTTCGTCTGTTGCGGGTATGGCAAGTTATGCCGCTGGGAAAACAGGCACCTCGGATCATTCTCGAGATAACTGGTTTGCCGGTTACACGCGCCATATTGTCGCCACCTCTTGGGTTGGAAGCGACGGAAACGCCTCTTTAGGAGAAGCAGCGACTGGCGCCTCACTTGCTCTGCCCATTTGGAGCCAATTCATTGCTGGCGTCACTGCCAGAGGCCTACCCGCAGAAGCATGGGTAAACCCAGAGGACTTAACGCCCGTTTCAATCGATATCGATTATGGGACGCCGAGTGAAACTGGGGTCATAGCCCTATTCCCTAAAGATCGGCTCCCAAGAAAATCCCAAGCAGCAGATGACATACGCGCGCTCAAGGAAGACAAAGGAAGTTACAGGGAGCTCAATCTTGGCAATTAAAAAGACCATTGATACGATGCAGTTTATGCTGAAGTTTGTCTGGATTTTACCCCTGTCTATGGGATGCACTCTAGTCGGCCCATCTCGAACAATTGAGTTTGCAAACCCGCGTGGTACAGTGGACTCCCTTGACATAACCCCACGTCACTATCGCGCCATCGAACACTGCGAAGCGGCCCTCACAAAACTTCCCTCAACCCTTGAAGCATCTTTATCCTTTCTTACAGCTGAGGAACGCAAACAACTAAAATGGCCAGATATTTTAAAAGATTACAAGGCGTCTGATTGCCGTTCATTTAGAAAGCGAGGAAGCATTCTCAATATTTTTTCAGACATCTTTTCCAACAAAACACGTCGCATCGCCTTCATGCTCCCGCCAATTGGCGCAAGTGAGCCGGCCTTGAAAATCATATTGGATCAGGTCCGAGCGGAATTTAAGCGCGAAGGTTTTGACCCAAATCAAGCCATCGTGGTCAGGCGTGTCAACAAAACGCGAGAGGATGCTCTGCGCGTTGGGGCTCAGCTGATACACATGGACCGTGTTTCTGTGATTGTCGGTGGCCTTACAACCGAACACGCAAGTGCTCTTGCCACACTATCAGATCAAACACAAACACCCGTACTCATGGTTAGCTCTCACGCACCTCTTGGGAAAACTAGACAAACCATGCGAGTCTACCCGCCCATGAAACGACTCGCCTTAAAACTTTTAAAGACCTTTAAGGAACAAGGCGTTCAGGAAGCCTTCGTTTTTCACCCGCACAACGCGAACACGGAGCTTTATCAGATCATGCGGTCTTCACCAGATTCACGTTTAAGGTTTTCTGAGCGAACCTACGATCCAGAAAAGCCCGAATCCATCCTAGCTGCTGTCAAATCACAGTTGGGACGGATAGGTTCCGTCAACGGTCGACCAGCAGTCTTGATTTTGGACAATTTCCGCATGGTAAGACACATTGCAAATATTGTTGGAACCTCTCTTCCAACGACGCCCACACTGTTTGCTGGCAACCAACAGTGGCGCTCGCCAGCGCTGGTGGTGCCGCGTGATGACCTACTTCAGGGGGCTATTTTCGTCGATTTTATAGGTAGTTATCGTAATTTACCGGATCGGATCGAAACTCCAATTTCAGATAATGACTTTTTTACGACCGCACAGGCTGCCAGCCGAATTGATTATCAAATCATTGGTCACAGGATCGCGTCACTGGCCCTCGAGGCTGCTAGGTTTGGTATAAGTCGACACCAGATTGCCAGGCGTCTGCAGAGTATGCGCAACAAATGGGATAGCTACTTCCCGACGAGTGAGCTAGCGTTCGATGCAGAGCGAGAGAGCTCCTGGCCAGTTTTTATGTTTGAAGTTCACGGCGATACAATCAGGGAGATATGATGAAAGCTGAAATCACGTATGAAGGAAAATCCGCCTTCCAAGCCACGATTCGCGATCACCACTTTATGATGGACACACAGATTGCCGCTGGAGGCGACAACAAAGGACCCAGTCCTAAAGAGCTCTTACTAGCATCAATCATCGGCTGCTCGGGTATGGATGTGGCTGCGCTTCTAAAAAAGCACAGCATGACACCCGACCGTCTCGCGATTCGAGGAGATGCTGAGCCCCGCAAAGAGCATCCAAGAATTTTTTCTTCCATTCAGGTGGTCTTTGACGTGTCCGGGCTGAGCGTTTCAAAAGACGTCTTGCTCGAAGCTGTAAGTTTGAGTTTGACCAAATTTTGCGGCGTTAGCGCTATGGTTTTCCAAGCTTCTCCAATCTTTTACTCGGTGCGACTGAATGGAGAGGACATCGGCCAGGGTCAAGCCAACTTCAGTCTTTAAGCAGTTTTAATCATCCAATGAAACTCTGGTGTAAGCCGACCCACCTTACGGCGGATTGAGGTACCTTTAGGTCAACTTACGGCGTGATCTCCTCAAAAGCGCCGAGAGCGCGATTTTTGCGAACGTTCTGCCAATGAAATATGCGTCCATTCATCGCAATATAAACGCCATGGGGCAACGACTGAACAAAACCGAGAGCACATCCCATGTTAAACAAGCCATCCGAACTTCCAAACTTAAAGGGAATCATGGCACCCGTCATCACAATCGTTTTCCCTAGCTGAGCATGACCGAGCACTTTTGCCGTCTCTACCATAGTATCCGTGCCATGAGTGATAATAATCTTCTCCTCAACACACTTCCGACAACTCTCTAGAATCGTTTGCCGCTCAGCCTCCCCCATATCGAGGCTATCTATCATCATCAAAGTCGTATGTTCATAAGGGACTTTACAGCGACCTAACTGCAGGAGTTCCTTAATGTGTGACTCTTTGAAAAAAAGCTTCCCATCAATCTCGTTATACTCTTTGTCAAAGGTTCCCCCAGTCACAAATATTCGAATCGACATGGGTCACTGCCTCCGTTCCTCAAAGTATATAAACAAACAAATTGCTAGCCAGTGTAGTCATCAAAAAGGCGACTTGGAACCGTATTCAACATACAACCCAAGTCGCCCGCTAGAGAAATAAAAATCCAAAACAGTCGGACGTGGTCCGCAACTAACTTAGGGCGCAAGACCAACAGCTGCGAGCAACCATTGGTGCGCGGATTCAAAGAACGGCACGAAAACGAGGCTTATAATCGCCATGAGCTTCATCAAAATGTTAAGTGAGGGGCCAGAGGTGTCTTTAAACGGATCACCAACTGTATCGCCAACAACGGCAGCTTTGTGTTTATCTGTCCCTTTTCCCTCATTCTTTTCGATATATTTTTTCGCGTTATCCCATCCACCCCCGGAGTTGGAGGTCGACAACGCCATGACCAAGCCAGAAATGAGAGAGCCAGCTAGAACACCAGCAAGAGCCTCAACACCAAACACAACTCCAACCACAATCGGACTGAAGATCACAAGGACAGCAGGAGCAACCATTTCCTTCAAGGCCGACTTGGTGGAGATAGCAACACAGCTCTTGTAGTCGGCGCGCGCTTTACCTTCGAGTAATCCTGGGATTTCACGAAACTGCCGACGGACCTCATGAATCATGCCCTCGGCAGCACGACCTACCGCTAGCATGGTTTGTGCAGTAAAGAGGAACGGAAGCACGCCACCCACGAACAAACCAGCAAACACAATGGGGCTGAGCATATTGAGCTGCTGGAAGTTCGCACGGGTCAAAAAGGCTGCAAACAATGCTAACGCTGTCAGCACGGCAGAGCCAATCGCAAAGCCCTTGCCAATGGCCGCGGTGGTGTTACCCGCCGCGTCAAGAAGGTCCGTCCTTGCACGAATCTCTTTTCCTAGCTCCGCCATCTCTGCAATGCCACCAGCATTATCAGATACAGGACCGTAGGCATCAATCGTCAAACCGGTTGCAATCGTTGAAATCATGCCAATAGCTGCCAACGCAATACCGTACATCCCAGCCATCGTCCATGATGCATAGGTAGTCGCAGCGATGGCGATGACAGGGATCACCGCTGATTCGTAACCAAGAGAAAGTCCATAAATAATATTGATGGCTGGTCCTTTATCCGAAGCTGCAGCAAGCCGTCGAACGTGTTTGAAACCATGTGAGGTATAGACTTCCGTCATATACCCAATCAACAGCCCCGACCATAGTCCAGCTAATACGGAGTAAAGGGCCTGGTTACTTGTAACGGTCAGAGATCCAATCAAAAACGACTCAGGCAACACACGACCCGTCACAAAATAAAGAGCTATAGTCATCAAGATCGTCGAAATGATGAGCTGCCCCCGCAAGGTGGGCTCAACCTGAGTAGCATCCGGCTTCAAGCGAGCAAAAAATGCCGTGATCAAACAAACGGGAATACCAATCGCACTGATCAGCAACGGATAAAGTAAGGTATTGATATCACCCGAGAGAGCTGCCGATGTAGCACCGATCACCAACGCGGCACAGGTTGCTTCAGCGCATGACCCAAAAAGATCTGCGCCCATTCCAGCAATGTCGCCAACGTTGTCTCCAACATTGTCCGCGATGACCGCTGGGTTCCTTGGATCATCTTCTGGAATGCCTGCCTCAACTTTTCCAACAAGATCTGCTCCTACGTCAGCAGCCTTCGTATATATCCCGCCACCGACCCGTCCAAAAAGGGCAACAGTTGAGCCGCCAAGTCCAAATCCTGCCACCATCTCCATGATGTAATGCCGGTCAATACCAGCCGCTACAAGCATGCTGTCAAACAACACGACAACTGCAAGAAGACCTAACACAGCTAATCCCGTGAGGCCAAAACCCATGACGGCCCCAGATTGAAAGGCGACGCGAAAGGCATCGGTGATACTACGGCGCGCTGCGACCGTCGTCCTAACGTTACCTTTTGTCGCAATCGTCATGCCAAGAAAAGCACAAACGCTGGAGATCACCGCGCCAATGACAAAAGCAACGGCGCTGTAGACACCTTCATTCACGTCTACGGTTGCCGCGTTATCTAACGTTAACGCAATGACCACTGCAAAGGCTGCAGAGAAAATGCCAACGAACTTGTACTCTTGACGAAGAAAGGCCATCGCTCCTTCTGCAATCGCGTCGGAAATTTCTTTTAGCCGTGCAACCACCTCTTCTGTCGCACCGGTATCAGCCGCTGTAAGCTTCAATGAATTCACCTTAAATGCATAGAATGCAGCGACTGCCAAAGCCAAAATCGCGCACACTGCAATAATTCCCACCACAGACATCAGAAGAACCTCCTAAAACGAGTTCGAACCCTTAGACAAATGACTTCAAAAAAATGAGCTTACCCTTATGCCAACAATAAAGGGTTGTTTCAATAGATATAGGATAGGTTTGATTAAAATTTAATCACAATAGGTTTAAAAAAAAGCCCTGCGGAAGCAAAACTTACGCAGGACTCGATTTTTTTGGACTACCAAAAAGGTCATCCAAGAAGAATTACTTCTTCTTAGCAGCTTTCTTTGTAGCTTTTTTCTTGGTTGCCTTTTTAGTTGCCTTCTTGGCAGCTTTTTTTGTGGCTTTTTTCTTAGTTGCTTTCTTAGCAACTTTCTTAGTTGCCTTCTTGGCAGCCTTCTTGGTTGCCTTCTTCTTCGTTGCTTTCTTCTTCGTTGCTTTCTTAGCCACAGCTGCTCCTTGTTCCATGTTTTCCATTTTACACTCCTCCTAAAAATTTTTTTACTTCACTTCTCAGTCCGACGCCATACTCTCCCGAGTATAGATTTAAATTCTTCACTTAAGAAGTCTCTAAAAAAATCATAACACAAGACAATGAAAAAATCCTATACCTCTCTTGAATTTTTTTCATTTTTTTTTTCACGGGACTTTTGAAACTTCCAAATCATGCTTCGCTCAAGCCAAAATACCGGCGTTGCTCACCAACCAAAGACTGACCAAATGGACGCGATAGACGCAAAGAGTGCAATCTCGAGATGACACGAAATCGTTGAGGCCCAATGATTTGAGGCATCATCAGCAGCAACCTCTCGCGAGGACGGATGACTAACGTGGGCGCAGGTCGACGGGATCACGTTGGCTTATTTTTATTTGAATGGACGGGACCCTCCGGCCAGCCATCGGCAAAAAATTTCGTCTCGAGGGATACTTTTCTCTCAATTAAACAGTCAACAGACCGGGTCATCGGGGGGAAAATGAGCTTCTTCAAGACCATCACTACCCATCCTGATGCTAGATCAGGGCAAATCTATCACCACTGCGAACTCACGCTACAGAGTCCAATGGGTCTAGCTTTGGCCGAGTTAATCCAAAACAAGGACCCTTGGCCCAGAGAAGTATTACGCCCGCTAAGGGCGACCGTATCATCCATACTTCATCGCTTTGCAATAACCGGCGATCGAGCAAAATCTGCGGCATTTGGACTCTATTTCCAGTCAAAATACTTTGACGTGAGTCACAGCTGGTGACGGCCAAGACTCGCATTCAGACGTCCGCAAACCATTGCCGCACTGAGATCTGGGCCTATCTCGATCCCCTTAAGGACAAAAAAATTACAAGATCACCACGCAAGCTGCATTACTTTAGGCATCTGTTTTGAGAATCATGTGGTTTCCAAAGAATTCAAGTGACAGACGCTCCATGAGAAGAGTGATTGTAGAAACACCAAAGGCCGACCAGGTAGAATGCGGGCATGATCTCCTACCCGATCTCACTTCCCCATAGGATGTCAGGTTACTAGATTTGGCTCATGAAAAATGTTTTATCGTACTGCCCCGACCTGAGGGTGGCAGCATTAGACCAAACACAAGAAACCTCAGGACCGAGGATTTTTGGGGTTTAGAATCCGCAAGGCGGCCTCAGCCTTAGGGGTCAAAAGAGAACCCTTTGACTCGACAGAGGGGGCCTTCACCGGTGCTGGAGGCTTTGGAGCAGTATGCGAGTTGCGGCGCGCTTTGATCTCGGCTTTAACCACACCACCTTCGCGACGAGGCCCAGACACCTCGGCTGGCTCCTGAACCTCTGTAAAAGAAGCGGCGCCTGTGCCTGCCTTACTCAATAACTGAGCTAGCTCATCATCAGCAACCAGTAAAAGAACGGGAGCTCCAGAGTCCCCCAAAAAGGAATTGAGTGACTTTAAAAATGCTGTCCTCTGTGGCGCAGCCACATGGAGTTCCGGCCAACGATAAACGACAACGGCCGAGTCCAACCGCGATGGCCACAAGGAAGCCGCCGCGAAGCGCTCTCGCTCTTCAAGCCGCCCCATATCAAGCAATGTGGCGCAACGGAGAGCAACGTCGCTGACCTCCCGAGCGGCGTCATGATCTATATCAGGGGCTGTCAACTCAGACATGGTAAACAATCTAGCCCAATCACGTTTTAGTTCTTCCATTCTGGAGCTAACCCACCGCCCTGCCTGACGGTAAGCGCTGGCCTTTGATGTTTCCTCAAGACCTTTTTGAATCCGCTGTTTACGCCCCTCTCGATACCGTAAAGCGCCTTTTGCCTCGACAATCAAAAAGGAGACGTTGCTTAAATCCGTGCATTTTTGACTCCCAATCATCTCCCACCAGCGGCGGACCAAGGCCTCCAAGGAGGTTTGAACGTGCCTGCGTTCCTCAACTCGAACTGCAATGTCGTGCCGCGCATCCACAATTGCTAGATGCTCCCCGGCATCACGTAACAAAGTCACCAACTGTTCTAACGGCAGAGATTCATCAATACTGAGCAGGGACGCCGAGCTGATCCACTCAGAGCGAAGCCTTTCCCACTCTGCCGAGGCCTTATTTAATAAGGCGCCTAAAGACGAAGTATCGGCACTAAGCCGATCTTTACCGTGCTGAACGCGCTCAACTAGCCCCTGCGATGACTGTAATGCAAATTCGGTAGCAACTTTGACGGCCTCTATCTCACGCGCTAATCGCGCAATCCACTCACGCTGATGATGGATCGCAGGGGCCGACTCGGCAAACCCCTCTTCAACAACCTTGGTTGAGCTGGTTTTCAGTCGGTCAAACCACCCCATAGTCTTTGGAGACCGAGAGGACTCTGCAGCGGTCGCTTGACCCACGTAACGCTCAATCTCCTGAGACAATTGCTTCACGCCCAGTAACATGCTTGCAAGGCAACTTTCTATGTCTTGACCACCGGTTCCCGCCGAACTGAGAAAGCCGTCCCAAATTTTTAGACTGTCGGAGGCAATTGGCAACACTTGATCTTCAATGATGGTTCGCGCTTTGCGCAAATTGTCCACAAGACGTCCCCAAGCCCGGAGTCGAACTGCTTGTTCGAGCACCCTTCCAGCATCCCCCAATCTTTGAACTGCACCTAAAGTTTCCTTAGACCATTTAGACTCAATCTCCGTGATCCGCTTGTCGAATCCCTCTAGGGTGGTGGCGAGTCTATTAAAAGATTCTCCACCCTCGTTAATCCTACGAATCAGTTGATCGATTTGATTAAGTAAATCGACTTCCACCTGAATGGCTTCGAGGCTGGGATCTAAGGTAGGTTCATCAGACTCAGTAAATCCGCAAAGCTGCTTTGATTGATTTTGCAGCTCTGCGTAAGCACCTAGGATCCGGGAGGCCGGTCCAGCAATACGAGACAATCTGCGGGGGTCGCCCCAGCTCTGGTGCCCCGTCTCGGCAGCCAGTTTTTTTGAGAGTTCCTTAGCGGCGATGACACTGACAACCTCGGAACGACCCTGGCGAGAATTCATATCCCAACTTGTTGCTGCAACCTCTGCGCCTTGCGCAATAATCAAACGAAGCTCAACCGGCGCAACCAACGCATCCGCTTGATTCAGACTTGCATCGAGATCTAGTAGTGAAGCAAGAAGGGAACGCTGGGCCTCATCGATGGTCAATAAGCGCCCATTGCGGCGAAACACACTACCGGTCAACCCACGCTCAATCGTCCAAACATCCCCTGCATCATCGGCTGCGTCAAGCCAAACTTCAGCGATGGCGCGATGGCGTCGACCAGCCAAAGCGAAATAAAGCGCGTGGGCAAGAAGCTCGAGACTTTCATCGTCACCCACTACCGTCACAACTGGTCGTAACTTGCCAACACCTTGCGTGAATCGCCATGCAGCCGCCGACTTGATCCCGTGCTTTCGATAACGAATCCCTGTGATGAACACTTCAAGCCCCCAAAAATCATGTCCAAATTCATAAAGGTTTCAGAGTTTGACTGCCGCACACGATTGCATCAAATCTCTGATTTCCTTACTTTGGTCAGCAACACAATCACCCCAAACGACCCCTGCCCTATCTACAACAACTAGGTCTTTACATTAGAGTCCCCAAGTCAGTCATCTTTGACCCAGATTTATCGAACTTCCAGTGACCTGAAAACAGGGAATGCATTAAAACGTTACCTGATCGTATAACTAAAAGACAAAAGATTTCTATATTTTTATTATACATCACAAATTGATTTCTACCTTAATTTTTGCATCTGATAACCCTCGTAGATCTAAGATTACACCCACAGCGTCGTACTTCATTGGCTGTATTTTTACTCAAATAACGCTAAATACCGCGTCGCTAGCGCCATTTTTTTGACACTCCATCCCATCTACTTGCGACACCTTTCCCACTCAGCACTCGCGATAAAAACAAATCGCCTTACGTCTCCGTCAATTCATTAACCTTAAATAACCTCATCTACAGAGGGTGAATAATCTTCACCCGGCGCCCCCCC
>JBIKKO010000107.1:0-11396 GCA_044360315.1 Oligoflexales bacterium | reverse complement strand
GCTGAAGAAGGGAAGAGCGGAAATAGGGAAAAGGAGTTCATAAATTAAAATTCACTGATGTAAGATGAACTGGAAAGTCATAACCTCTCAAAATCATGTTAATTTAGATGCGGTAGCTCTGCAATTCGACTAAAGGACTCGGTGCCTTGAATTATCGAATTTTTATTCAGCGTTTTAGATACTCCGCCGCTGCCCTGCCAGGAGAGAGAACTTAAACTTTGGTTGGTTTTTTGGAGGCTAATTATGGAAAAAACGATAGGGGGATTGTGTTTTTTCCATGACTATGCTAGCTTACACTCATGGCTCATTTACGGAAAAGATTCGCTACCACTCACCTTGAGGACGCTTTGGCGTTCTCACCACTGGTGGGCGTTTTGGGGCAGCGTCAGGTTGGAAAGACTACATTAGTAGAAAGTCTTGTTACTGGGCAATACGTGTCATTTGATGATGAAGCGACTAAAACCGTGGCTGAACTAGCTCCTAGGCAATTTCTTGAGCAATTTGACTCTTTGTCAGCTATTGATGAATGCCAAAAGGTTCCAGGAATTTTTCCGGCTCTAAAGCTCTGTGTACAAAAAAATAAACGACCAGGACAGTTCTTACTTACAGGCAGTGTTCGCTTTACATCGAGGAAGGCCATTCAAGAGTCTCTTACAGGGCGTGTCTATAATGTCGAAATTTTACCGTTGTCAGTTGCGGAAATGAATGAAAAGCCACTCGCGGACTTTGTGAAATGGACAAAATTGTCTGCCTCCGCGTTAACCGAACATATCGAGCGGCGAACGTCCTGGTTTAACTATCTTAAAATGAATCTATATCTTTCACACGGAGGATTGCCCGGTATTTGTTTTTTGCGCAAAGAGTCGCATCGCAACGCGAAGTTTGCGGCTCAAATTCAAACGCTTTTGCAGCGGGACATTCGTCTTGTTTTTGAAACCACCACGCCATACCAAAATTTGTTATTGCTGTTGCGTTTCATAGCGCGCAATCAAGGCGGAAAATTTGTTATTAAAGACGCGAGCCGATTTAGTGGTATTTCTGAAATTACAGTGAAGAAAACTATCTTCGCGTTTGAGTCACTATTCCTGATTCGTCGTATTCGAGGCTCTGGCGACGTCGTCGCCGATCGATTTTACTTTGAAGATCAAGGCATGGCACGCTATTTAAGCAAAGAATCCGTGAGCTCTGATGATCACTTATTCGCTTATAGTCAATTATTCGCGGCAGCACACTACAGTCACATGAATGAAATGGAATTAAATTATTTTGAGACAAAGGGTGGCGCAAAGGTACCATTTGTTTTTAGTATTCGTGAAAATATATATGGATTTCTGCTAAATGAATCCGAAGCTTTGACACAAAGCACAATAAAGTCGGCAAAAGCGCTTTTTGACCGATCTCCGAAGGCGCAAATTTATATTCTGTCCAGGGGGAATTTTGTACGCAGGGTTATGGACCGGGTTACACAGATACCGCTATTGGGCGTCATTTAGTAAGCGTCGCATCAAAAAACAAATAAGCCACCTTTAGAAATGGACAAAGTGTGAGTACGTCGATTATTTCAATCACGCCAGGCCAAATTCATGAGTTAATCAGCTCCAAGCGGCACTGATCACCTGTCCTACAACGGGCCTGAGATTTTGCACGCGCTATTGGCGAAATTCCGGTGGGATTTAACACAGCCGGAAAGGCCCTTCACCTCACCATATGCGGATACGATCCGATGGCGCCAGATACATTTTATCACCTGGCTTACACTGATAAACTTCCGCGAAAACACCTTGATGCTTTACCTGCTCGTTAACACGAGCCTCTGGCATGGCGTGAGTATCAGTCTTCAACAACGACTCACGCAGCTTCGGCAGCTTGGTACCGCACCAAGTTCTGGCGTACTGCAAGAAAAACCCCTTCTTTCCATCTACGCTTCCCACGCCGTTTGGAAATGCTGCATCAAGAGCAAATGTCAGCCCTGAAAGATCTGACATATTCTCCCCAAGGGTCAACTGACCATTATGCCCGATGGCATTAAACTGCTCGATCAATTTCCGACCACGCTCTGAGAAGGTTTTAATCTCCTCGTCCGTCATCCACTGCTGGAGTCGACCATCTTTGCCGTACTTTGCACCTTTGTCGTCAATACCGTGGCCCATTTCATGACCTAACACCATTCCAACAGCACCCAAATTGACCTCATCTGGCCCTCTGGCATCAAAAAACGGGTACTGCAGGATCCCAATCGGCATCACAAACTTATTTTCGCTTGGATTGTAATAGGCATTGACCGTCAGCGGACTCATCGCCCAGATATCGGGGTTGCGCGGCTTAGCGATCCTCCGCAGCATCTTCTCCCGTCGTCCCGCCGTCACAGTTCGGCTGTTTTGAAGCGGAGTTGACCGATCGTAGGTAGCCGGAAGATTAAAGTCCCACTGTTCCTCATTACTAGGCTTGACAAGCTGAAGCTTCATAGCCCGAACCTTCTCGATACCCGCTTGTTTTGTTTTTTCCGACAGCCAGTCTGACGTCTGCATCCGCTTGATAATCGCGGCGCGAATGCTCTCGCCGTATGCCGCAATACGCTCGGCTGGAAAATTGGGGAAGAGGCGATCAACCAACTCCGCATCAATCTCTCGGCCAAACTCAGACATTACAAGACTGGTGCATCGCTCTCCTCGTGGGGGGCGTTTAGCAGGGCCACCTAGATGCTTATGAGAAAAAGCAAACTGCTTTTTGAAAAAAGAAGGGTAAGAATCATCAGGCACTCCACTTAAGGATTTCCACGCAATCACATTACGTAAATCATCAAACCGGCGTTCAGCAACCGCCTTTGCTAAAAACTGCATCGATGGCGGAGAAAAATCCCGCAGCAACACACCATCTGGAACCCGCGCTAAAAGCTTGTCAAGGAAGAGCTCGGGATAAGCTTTAATCACTTGCTCTTTTGAAATATAGAGACGCTTAGCCAGTAACTCACGAAATTCCGACGGTAGCGGATAAACTTGCGCATAATCTCGTTCAAACTGAACGACGCTCTTGGCGCGAGTCTTGGGGTCACTCCAGCCGAGAAGTTTAAAAAAATCAACCAACAAAGCCTCGTAGTCTGTCATCAGGTCTGGCTTATCATAGTAGGAACGCTCAGGAAGACTCATCAGTTCGGGCAAGACGTAAACATCACTAGACCTTGGATCATCAAGATTTGATATGTCACCAAAATCAAACAAACGAACATCACCCCGCTGGCCAGCCCTTTGCCAGTCATTTGCTAACGACTCTGGAGAGGCAATACTTTCAATCTCGGCAGCTCTCATCTTTAAAAAGGTACGCTCCTCGAGTGCCGCTGCCTTGGGGTTCATGCAAGCCTGATAGACTACACTAAGGGCCTCCGTGCGGGGGGTTCGCTTCACCCCTGGCTTACCAAGGTCTTTGAGAAACGATTCCTTGGTCTTAAGAAGCCTCTCGTTTGAATCATTAAAAGCAAACGTGTGCGAGGAACGATCGTCCCGCAGCTTAAAGCGCGCCAGAGCTTCGGAACACGCATAACCATAAAAGTCGTCACAAGGCGATATTCCCGGGCTTACAGGAAACTCTCGTCGCTCGGGAATTGCACTCGAGGGTTTAAATTTTGGAGGATTTACCGCTGCAGCATAGGACCCTAGCCCAAACATGCTGAGAAAAACCATCAACGGAAGGAAACTGGCGGACTGCATAACCATAGAGCACCTCTCTTAATCTCACCTTACAAGAATCAATCTTTAAAAAGTGTACAGAACCTATCATCAATGACAAGAAGAACCTGTGACAAGGCTATAAGGCTTGCATCATCAGCCATTTTAGAAAGTCACAAAAGAGGATGGGTTCTAGAACGTTTTCAATTGACTACAAATCAGAGACTCCTTTACGTCTCAAGTATTTCAAGTCTCCGACGAAGCGAATTGGAATAAACAAAGAGCTAACATCTGGTTCCAAAATTCGAAAGGAAGAAGGAATGAAGTCTAGATTTATCGCTGCCATTATGATCGTCACAATGGGCTGTACAAAGCCAAAATCCGAAAAAACACCACCTGAAGATACGCATCCAACGCCACAATTGCAGCAGTATCGTCCGGAAACCCAGGAAGCTCTCAACCTTGCAGCACCCGTTGTAAAACCGATTGCCAAAGCCTTAGCACCTCAGCTCGTTAAGGCCCTATTTGGCGAATTATATTTCTCTTACGGGCTAGATGTAGCAGCTCAAAACGCGGCCCAGGCGATTACAGGCGAAGAGATAACTATGGGTCAAAATATCAAAAATAGTCTAAAAGACCCGACAAACATTCCATTCATTGGCGATGCTATTCTTACCGTCATGTTTCTTATCGAAAGTGGAGGATTGCTTAAAGATCTAATCCACTTGTCGCAGAGTAGCGCAGACTTGCAGGCTCATTTAGACCGGAACGCAGAGAGAAACCGTAACTTAACTCAAGAAGAAGTCTCGAACCGAATGCGAGAGATGTGCGCGGCACTGGCGTCTAATATGGTTGTGGACATATTCACGCGCCGTAACCAACCAGACATGGGTGAAGAACATGCTGCATTCCTAAGATTGACGGTTCACGTTTGGAGCCAAACATTGCGCTCTCATGGATGCGACTTTCAGACTACGCGCGACGATATCGCAAGCGGACGATATCTGACACCAGAGACCGTCGAACAATTAAGGATCATGAGTCCATCCCAAAGGGATCTGCTTCTTGCTGAACTTTTCTTTCCCGTTGGATTTGAAAACGCTGTAAACACGACTGCGGGCGCTCGCAGCAATCAATCGCAAGGGGGGACAGCACCTGGTGGCACTAGCAGTGGAGCCGGCAGAGCAACCACCGGCGGTTCTCCTGACACACAAAATACTGACACCCCCATGACCGGGCCCACCGGCACGGAGGGCAACACTACAATGCCAGCTGCAGGTCAACTCAGGTAAAGCAGAGTACCTGGCACTTCCACGCATTGCTCTCAAATCAAATGACTAAAGACCGTCCCGGCTAACACGGTTTAGAAAATTGCACCGTGGTCTGCCTGGGCGCTAGCTTTCAATGATTCCTGCCGCATCCAAAAGTTGAGCACGGATATAACAATGTGTTAGGGTTACTATTAGACCAGGACATAAATGGATTCCTAGGCTACTAGGCGTCAAAACAGGACGGCACGACTCAGTTAGGAGATACACCGCGCGTGGCAGATAAACTAAAGGGCTTTGATCAAATCACCGCTTGGGTGGCGGGCGTTAGTATCTCTGCGCTACTTTTTACAGGACTTTGGTACACGGGTAAAAACATTTCAAAAAATATTACTGCCGCTGAAGCCGAGATGGTTGAGGGCGCGCAAAAAGAGTTAGCTGCTCTCACCGCTAAGCAAGAACAAGAAACAAAGCAAAAAATGGAATCACCAATCAATCTTGAGCTCGGAAAGTCAACCGATCATTTGACACCAGGAAAGCTTGTGTCTTCAGAGGAAACCTGGGGGTATGTCGGCAACCTTGCGCCGTGGTATTGGGGAAAGCTAAATCCAGCTTGGTCTCGCTGCGGAGCGACCGCCAAGCAATCACCAATCGACATAAGCGGAGCTAAGTTAGACGAAAGATTAAAGTCCCTGAAGTTCAATTATAAGCATGGACTTACCCGTATGACGCTTCACCATAGCACCGTACAAGGCGACATCCAAACGGGTAGCTACCTCGAATGGAATGGCGAACGGTTTGATCTCACACGGGTGTTCTTTCGTACACCGTCTGAACATCGTGTCAATGGCCTGCCGTGGGAGATGGAGCTGCAGCTTGAGCACAAATCCTCGCGCGATCAAACCATCATGATCGCCGTCTTGATCACAAGCGGTAGTCCATCCCCTCTCCTCAAAGAGATTGCAGGACGGTTACCAAGGTTTCGCGAAGACGTCACGGAGTTTACCGGGATCAAGTGGGATACCATTTATCCCCAAATAAAGACCTACTGGATGTACGAAGGCACGACAACGATTCCTCCTTGTGCACCAGAGGTGACTTGGCTTGTTTTCACCAATACCGTGGCAACCAGTGCTAGCGATATCGATCTTTTTGTTAAGACGCAAAAATCGAATGTCAGACCCCCATTTCCACTGGGCAACCGACGACTGACCCGAAGTAACCGCTGATGGGTATTGTCTACCTTTTGCTAGCCGCCTGTTTTTGGGGAATGATTGGTCCCATCAGTAAAGTTATTTTTGGCTCAGGATTGCACCCGTTGGAAACAGCCTTTTGGCGAGGGCTGATCGCTGGCATCGCCTTTATCATTCATTGGCTAGTGACTCGTTACAGACTGCCATCCGACGGCAAGCAAATATTGGGTATTGTGATGTTTGGCATCTTCGGCGTTGCCCTTCTTGAGGGGAGCTACGTCTACGCCATACACCACGGAGGGGCGGCCCTCGCATCAGTGCTTCTCTACAGTGCCCCCATCTGGGTGAATGTGGCATCTGCTTTTCTGTTTCATGAAAAAGTACCGCGAGGTCGTTGGGCTGCCCTAGGAGTCTCAACCATTGGCGTTGTCGGCATCTGTCTTTGGGGTGCTACAACTAATTTTACGGCTGAGGCCTTGGCGTGGGGGCTTTTATCGGGGTTAAGTTATGCAGGGTTTTATCTGGCCGGAAAAGTATATTTCCATCGAACAAATCCCGTTGTTGTGTATATGATCGCCTTCCCTGTGGGATCCCTCATCATTTGGCCATTTATGTCCAAAGCGACAGGCCTTTCATGGCTTGACGCACTTACAAACATTAAGCATGCATCAATGTCTACCCTCACATCCCTTACCATCATTGGCATTCTGTGCACGTACGTCGCCTACTGGCTCTACAGCAAGGGGCTAAACCTTCTTCCAGCAGGACGCGCAGCCATTATCACGATGGTAGAACCGATCATCTCGATGCTCTTGGCTGCGATTATATTTGGTGAGAGATTTTCTGTGGCTGGGTATTTTTTTGCTGCTCTCGTCATCCTCGGCGTCGTAGCCTCCTAGGAGTCCCATCTAAAAACGGACTTCATGGCGACTGCTTTACAGCATTTTGAAATAAGAACTAGCCCACCGGATAGGATTTCTTCTATCACAAGCCCCCCAAGTCGACGGCCTTGTGATCGACGTGTACTTTGGTGCTAAAAAAATCTTTCAAACTTTAAACCAACCGGTGAAGCTACGTCGCATGCGCGTTGACTCTAAAACCTCGTGGGGAAACTGCCTCGCGCGAAACATCACAACGGTCCCGGCGCGAGGGGATATATCAACATAATCCTGACCAGAAATATATAACCGTAACTGACCACCATCAACGGCCCGCCATGAGGTATTAAGATAAATAATCAAAGTCAAAAATCGTCGATCATCATCGCGAAAGGTATCGGTGTGCCGGCGATAAAAGCCCCCAGGAGGGTAGATAGAGAAATGCCCTTCAAATGACGATAACCCAGCAAACAAGTCACGATTGATTTGACAACGCAAGGTTTCCACCAATTCCCAAATGCCACTTGCATGATCTAGGGCATCCCCGTGTTCCACCCAGCAAATCTGGTCGCGCCGAACCTCGCCATTCATGTGTGTCCTTGCCCCGCGACCAATCGCGGCATCGCGGAATCCACCCTCTAAACCTCTTTGGTCCAGCTGTCCATTAACGCGCTGGACCCAAGACTCCGGTAAGGCGTTTTCAGCCCAAAACCAGCCTTGGCTAGCTAGTTGGTCCAAGCCCAAACCAAGCCACGGCAACGCTGGAAGACTGCCTTGGGTCATTCGAGAATCCCATAGTAACTCACCACTCATCCCTCCTAAATATGGTTACAAACGTAAGTCACGTCGCCCTCACGCTGATTGTAAACATCCAAAGGAAACCTAAAAGACATGATTCAGAAAACGAGCTCTTTAGGATGAATTTAACCACAGAGCAGAGCTGTACTATGTCGCAACGCCATGTCCTCTTGCTGGCGGGGCGCCAAACTGTCGCAAAACCTTTGCTCCCGAGGCCACGCGTGATTAAATTTGTTGCAATTGGCCGTTTGGCCAGTTTATGGTTTTCAGGTTAGCTTTCGATCAAACGCGCATCTTTCAACACACAAAAAGGAGACAAATCATGAGAGCAAGGCGAAACCTAAGTACAAAGGTGCAACAAACTCTAGTGCCCCTAATTTTTGGTATAGTTGTCAATACGAGCTGTGGACGAGGACGAGACGCTCCCACGTCCGACCTTCTCATCGTCGGGGGAACAGTCGTCGATGCAAACTCTCCCATTGCGAAATCAACGGTCGCCCTTGTAGACATGACATCATCGCGGGCGTTCTGCACGGGATCATTGGTTGGACTCCGCAAGGTCCTAACAGCCGCTCACTGCCTTGAAGGGATTACTGCTAGCCAAATACGCGTAGGAGTAGCGTTTGGACTAACTGCGCAAAGGTCCACCGTCATACCGGCCGAGACCTTAACGATGCATCCTGATTATAGCCCCGACCTTATGAGCTCTGCCACACCCCTGGGAGCACCACACGACATCGCCGTAGTCACCCTTCAAGCGCCGGCCCCAGCGTCACACACACCCATTACCGTAATGGAACTCGATCAGCCCATTCGTGTCGGAGAAGCTCTAGTTCTTGCTGGCTACGGACTAACATCGGTAACCGGTATTGATCGCAGCGGGACACTTCGCCGCGTCACAACCGCAATCACAGCCCTCAGTTCAACACGTAAAGAAATCGAATTTGGAAACAACCCGGGCCGAAGTGCCTGTATGGGTGATTCTGGTGGACCAGCATTTGTCATCCGCGCCGGTATACTGCGCTTAGTGGGCGTCACCTCCCGCGGTAGCCCACAATGCGACCAAGACGGCATTTACACAGATGCCCGCTACTTTAAACCGTTCATCGATGCTGCCATTTAAAAACTACTTAGACCCTCTTAAACCTTCCGCTAGCGTCAAAACCTTGCGGTTGGTCACTCCACCTCAAACTTGATGGCAGTCTCTACCGGTGCCAACAGACAACGATCGAACCTGCCAGCAAGAGCCGCCGATCGGGAAAAACAGCATCGCGTCACCACCATCTGTCCGCCACCATCGATCATCCGAGCATATTGATCCTCCGTCAGTGATTTTGCAAGAGTTTGAAGCTGCCCCGCCTCTAACAGTCTTAGGGTCTCAGCGTATTCTCTCACTTCATCAATAAGACGCTCGCCTGAGGGCAACGTCACTGCAGTTTGAATATTAAGACAAGCGAGCTCGATATCGGGGTTAACCACTTCAAGCAGGTCAACCACGTCAGAGACGAGATTTATGTGTGAAAACGGCCAAGGAATTTGCCCCCCTCGCTTTGCCGTGTCAGATTCAGCTAGGAACACTTGGGAGATTAAAGCTGTCATCTGCTGCGTTGCGTGAGAAAAGCCACTGCAAGCTAATCCAGTGGTTGGTGTTGCAAAAAATAATTTAAAATCTCTTTGCTCACTTGGCGACAATGCCGCTAAATCATTAATTGTTGAGACCAAACTACAATCAGATAGATTTCCTGCACTATGGCCAGGTTGATCAGTGACAATCATGACAATTTTGATGGCATCAGGGCGCTCGTCGCCTTTGCGTAGCTCTGTCACGGCCGCTTTTATAGCGGCCAAAGAGGCCTCGTTGGCGTTGCCGCCACCGCGAGCTCTTAGCCGACTTACAAAAGCTTTGACGTCATCTATTTTATCGGTAAGCGTAAGCATCCCTTCCGGGACGTCTCCATAATCAGCACTATGAGGCACCTTATCCCTGAAAGGCACAACTCCCATTCGCGGCGAAAATCCACGACGCACAAGTTCGTCTGCAAAGTCTTGAACTCCAGATTTGACGGTTTCTATCTGCCCGGACATACTACCCGTGACGTCTAGGGCGAACATAATCGATACGGGACGATGGATTGCCGTCCCTGGAATCTTATCATAGACACCTGGAGCAAGCCGAAGGCTAGTTTGATAGACCATGCGGATATAGATATCGTCTCTCGCCGCGTTGCCTGCAGCATCACGACAAATCACTTCAAGCAATTGTGACTTCGACACGTCCACAAGCAATGCTCCCGTTGGATTAACGGTCTGCCGCTGCACGGGACGGAGAAGTTCGCATGACGAGGCATTGGTGCTAGTCCAGGAGACATTTACAAACTGAGTGCCGTTCAAAACAAGATCATCGGTCTGGCTGTTTACTTTGATCACGACCTCTGGCCTCGTGACGGTAATGGTCACGCTTTCCTTAAGATCTAGCCCCCTTAAACTTCTGCAAGACAGATGCACCACACCTGAGGCCAGGGCTTTTATCGAAGTGCTACCACTTAAGCGTCGATCATAGTCCTTAGATCCATAAGTAAGCCGGCAATCCTCAATACCACGAGATCCCCAGTCCACATGCATGTCTTGCCCAAATGGTAGAGATAAATTATGAACGACATGATTTTCAACTCGCAGCCATAAATGGGGATCAACCGACTCGTCTCGCTCACGCACCTGCAGGTTAGCCGTGGCTTCGGTGTTACCGAGTGTGGCTAGAATCTTAACTAGACCTTGCGATACACCCATGATTTTTCCTGCTTCACCGACCTTAGCCACCGTCCCATCACCCACTAAACTCCAGCGCGCGGCGTCTGTCACCTCAATCTTTTGGCCGTCCTTTGTGATTAAAACAGCCGAAAACTGCTGATGACTCCCGATAACAACGTTCGCGGTAGCGGGCTCTACGGCCAACTGAGCCGCAGCCAACAAGCAATTTGTTTCAAACCATTGGATATCGATTTTACTGCGATCTTCACAGCCGTCTGGTAACAGATCGGCCCCTTCTCCAAGCGATACATCTTTTTCGATGAACTGAGGATCCTGGGAACAGGCCCCGCATAAAACTAAAAAACAGATCCCGATCAAACGTGGCACGCCTCTAATTGCGCCAAGCATATACCCTCCTTTAGCCGGTTTTCTCCCCGGCCCATCAAGCCCAACTCGTCAACAGCCCCCTAGCACATGAGCCAGAAGCCGAGTCATTGACTAAGGACCGAGATCAGTTGAGTTTTAGCGTCTCTCAGGGAATCGAATTGGCGCATAGCAGGATGGCTTTAATGGGTGCCCCAAGTCGTCTCAACTCCCTACCAAGCATGGTGTCCAATCTATTTATAACGCGACCCATCTTTGAACTTCAAAAGTTGGACATTAGTGGAAGAAAGCTTACTACTTGGGCCTAGCCCCCAATCCCAATACCCTTTGCCGACGACAGGCTTACTTTAAGGCCTCGTGGAATCAATTTATTCCAGCAATTATAGAACCTTCTCTTACCCTGATTGATTCTCTAAAGTCACATCGACAGGCTACCGAACTCTGATAAAAATGTTTGGCGCGATG
>JBIKKO010000131.1:0-9956 GCA_044360315.1 Oligoflexales bacterium | reverse complement strand
CCGTGTAATAAGGAAAGCGAACCGGCCAAAACGGGCTGACCTTCCACTCAGCATTGTTGGTCCCTTCAACTGGTGTGCCCGTCATGCGGAAGGTTTTGAGTGGTCCGTCGATTGCGTCCTTGTGGAATGTAAAGCGAATGGCGATGGTCCCATCATCGTTGAGAGCATAGTGCTCGATGGCGTTGTGAGCTCCTTTTTCCACGAAGGTTGGAATGTTAGCGATGACGTACCAATCTCCCATAAATCGTTTCAAATCGACCGAAGCAACTTTTTCTAATGGGGGCAAATCTCGGGACGTGGTGCAGCCTGAAAGAAGAAAAGATGTGAATGTGGCTAGGATTGCTCTGATCATATGAATGATCCCTCTTTCGGCTGGTTTATCGCGTCTTGCGGTCGATCCTATGGAGAGGTTTCGCCACTCATCGCCTCTGGCTAGTTTCACGAGGGGCGATGAAATGGAGACAACCTTGCTAATGATTATTTTGGCTGCTCTAATGCAGAGCCTAACAACTCCCAGATCTTCGAAGCCGGCACTGCATAAGTCAGCTCTTTCCACACATCTTCACTCGCAGCATCATATATTCCGGAAAGATAAGTGCTTTCACGAACTTTTACATCCTTCGGAATTTTACCGGTGGAAACAATGCCAATAACATCACCTGATTCCCGATCGACAATCGCAGATCCTGAATCCCCATGAGATACGTCACAGCCGATTGCAAACATCCACGTCATGTGTGGTCCAGGATTGAATTCGTCTGGATCAGCCATGAAGCGGGATTCTCCGTCTGGCGAAAAGATCTTGCAATCCTCGTCGAGGCCTTTCATCAGGTTTCGTTGGCCAGGGTTACCAGCGACGCCGTACCCGATTGTTGCAAGGGTCCGGCCTTTCCTTGGTTCGTCTTTGTTGAATGATTTCGCCACGCTTACAATCTTTGAAACCTGCTCAGCGGTAGTTCCTGATATTGTGAAAATGGTCAAATCAAGGTCTGTACTTGTTTCAATAATCCGGTCGCATTGCAGAGAACTGATGCCTAGCATTTCAAACGAGATACCCGCATTTTGGCACTGGTCCTCAGACCCGATCACGTGATGATTTGTTGCCATCAAAACTTGGTCACCACGTTGACCGATGGCGAACGCTGTCGCGCCGCCAAATCCTAGCCTCACGCGAGCCGTTGCTTTAGCCGCACGCCTGATGGCTGGCGAGCTGTTTTCGAGAGAGTCTTGTTTGATGATGGATTTGCCCCATGTAGAACCAATTTGGTAATCGAGAATGTCAGCTACGGCGGAAAGCTTTGAGCCTGGCACTTGACGAAAGGTTCTTGAGTCCTGTCGGCTTTGACCGCAGGCTGTGAAAGCGACTGAAACGAAGAGCAGGAGAAGTCGGAATGTCATAAAATGGCCTCTTAATAAATTGGTTAGGGAGAACATCTCGGGAACATGATACAAAATAACTGCAAAGTCAATCGTAAGGTCCTTAAAATTTTTGTATTTTTTGGGATGAGGTTCATAGGGTCATCGTGGGTTGGGTTGAGCGGTAAGATATGGTTAAATATTATGGAATGATAGTCCAATGTTACGGTGATTTATGCCACTTATTTTAGTTCTTGTTGGCCTCATTGTGAGTTTTGCGCAAAGGGTCCAGGCAAGGTTTGATCCTTCCGACAGTGAGCGGATTGATAGTGAGCAATTCAATAACTCAGAATCATGGAATGATAAAAATTCTTACCGCTATCCAGTGAGTTGGGATCGGCAATGGAGACTCAGCGAGTTTGGGTACCGGGTCAATGCGGGAAGCTTAAATGCCTCCCGATTTAACTATGAAGACGAGGTCAAGATAGCTCCTCGTCCGCTCGAAACATTTACCGCTTCGTTTAGCCAGCTGCGGCGAGAGGATCTCGTAGAGAATGTGCTTGAACGAGAGATCAGAGTTGGATGGGGTTTTTTACAGGGAATGCGTCTGTCCTTATTAGGTGATGTAAATACACTAAAAGAGTTTGGTGATTTGGGTGTAGCGTTGGTCATCGATGAATCCCCGGGGTCTATGACGGAAGTTTACGCTTGGAGTGTTGATCTTTACTATCAATCAAAGAAGTCGGATGAAGAAGCCAGCCGTACCAACGAGGCTAAAACCTATGGTTTCAAATCAGAACACACGGAAGGTCCTGGGAAGTTAGGATGGCGAGCACGCTTTGAATGGGATACCCCTATTGATTGGACGTTGCCAACGGAAGGTTGGCGCTATGAATATCATCGAAGAATGTTTGATGGTCGTTTGAATGTGCTGTGGAACCCCGGTGACGTTTTTTATGGGTCTGCTTTTTGGGAGCGAAAATACGAGCGAAAGTCCTCATTAGTCGAGCTGAGTCGTCGAATAGACTTTAAATCCATGCTTCGAGATACCGTGATCCTTGAAGTCGGCTTAGAGTCTGAGTGGGAAAACAAGGAACTTTGGGTTTTAGCGTTGCAGAGGATCTGGCGTAGGGTCAATTATGAACACTCAGCAGAGTTTTCTAAAGGAACGATCCATCAGGAATCTCGTAGTCCAGACCATGTATTGCGAAATGAGTGGGGGTTCATTCTGACCCGGTCGGTTCCTATCAGTGATGATTGGTCACTTCAGCAGGGCGTCATGATGAATGACGTTTTTATCTCAGAGGATCATCGTCGTTGGAAGCGTTTTGAGGTTAAATATCAATTGCTATTTGATTTAGAGCTTAATGATCGGACCAGATTCGGACTTAATACCACCTGGGATGTGGATCAGCTGATTGTGGACTACCCTTATCCCAAGGAGAAGCCATTTAGACCTTGGGGTGGTGGTGATTTGCAGTTTATGATGCGTTTTTGAAATCCATCGCTGAAAATAAAGAGATCCGGTCGCCGCCGTCAAGGTGAATAGGAACCTAGTCTTTTGGTTGCTTTTGCTAATTTCAGTGTTTTTGCCAATAGATGCGGGACTTTTTATCCTGGTTTAGCCGTGATTATTTCGCGTCATGGTTTATCGTTGGGTAAAGCCTCCGATAGCTCAGGGTATGCGAGTAGGAACCTTAAAAAAATTTTTTAGATTTGTAACCGATGATTTGTGGATCTCTCTCTATGATCGTCGTCGGCTAAATGCTTTTGAACTCAATAGTCGCAACGCCTTGACAATAGCTTTTGCTGGAACGATCCTTGCCATTTTGCTGGCGGCTCTCAGCCTGAAAGCCATATCAACACCCGATTTCCGATCGTTTTCTGCAGGACGGTCTGGTTTGCATTTCTTATCTGAAAATGACGTTCGGTATGAAGGCGTCAGGCCTCGCCGCGTCGACTGCACCTACGACTGCGATGCCACGGGTGTACCCCGTGTGAGCGAGCCAGGTGTGGCGATTGAGTCACCCGAGGAATTAAATGATCATTCGATCTCAAAAGCAATCAGACCGACGTCATCGTTACAGAGGTTTTGGGGTCGTCTGGACGTAATGTTAACGCCATCTGCAGTATCATCGGTTAAAAGTTCAGAAGAAAATCTTGTGATCTCCTTGCCGAGAATCTCCTTTCAGTTTGCTCGCGTCACGGTGAATGGAGAGAGTGCGGGTACATTTGCGAGTTCTGCCCCGATCAGGTTGACGCTGCCGAGATCTTTCATTGAGCGAGATCTTGTCAAGATCAGCGTTACTTACTCTGTGCAAAGTAATGGCATAACTTTTTTAAACCGTGATGACTCTGTACCGCCCTATTTATCGTCTTTGTCTGAGTCTCGCCGGCTTGAGCAGTTTTTGACAAGCCATCGGGATAATAGTGGCGTCATTGTGGGTATCATGTCCCGGGTATTGATTGGTGTTTTTGCATTGATGCTGTTTATTTTTATTGATAGTGCTCCGGAAAGCCTTGGTTTGGCTTTGTTTTTGGGCTTTGAAGCTTTATCAATCGGACTTGGTCAAGGATGGATTTCTACAAAATATAACCCTTTTATTATCCACTATAGTTACCAGATGGGTGACATCTTTCGTTTGTATTTTTTCCTACAGCTAGCGCGAGTCATAAAACCAAATCCAAGGATGTGGCTCATGTTTGGGACATTGCTCAGTGTTCCCTATGGCATTGCAAAACAGATGGAAGTTGCCTGGCAGATCGATGGACTAGCGTTGATACCTCGTATTCGTGATGCCACGGTAGGTTCTCTTGGAGCACTAGCCTGCCTTTGGACATTATGGAGTATACGTGGAAAAAAAATTCCGTGGCGACGTGTTGCATTGATATTAGGAGCAGTTGGCAGTGCACAACAGATTTTAGGACCTTTGACCTTTTATTGGCCCGAGCTCAATGAGGGAGCTGGGTTTAGAGGGACGTACGTTGTGCTGGAGGCTCTTTCAGTCTATATACTAGCATTGAGTACATTCACTAACATCTCGACGCTAGAAAATCGTGTCAAAAGTTTATCTATTGCAAAAGCTAAAAGTGATCTTATCGAGCAAGAACTTGAGCTTGGTCGAACCGTACAAAGGGCATTTTTACACATTCCAAAAGTGCCACCTGATTTTCAAGTGCTTGGTAGCCTTGAGGCCGCCGTGTATGTTTCTGGTGATATCTACTTTGTGCATTGGGATGAGGTGGAGCAGCGACTTGCCATCGTGTTGGCTGATGTGACTGGACATGGCGTGCAGGCGTCATTAAAGGCTACGGCTTGTTTCATGGTGGCTAGGAATTTGTGGCAATCTAAATTGCCGCGAGACAATGTCGGATATCCGGGAAGTGAAAAGTCAAAGTTTAAGACATTTCATCGGCAGACCACTGAGATCTTGGGACTGTTTAATGATATTCCCGACATTGCGACGTTTGCTGGTGTTGAAATATTTCCGAGGACTCGTCGCGCGTTTTTCTATCGTAACAACTTTCATGCGCCCATCATTCTTGCGCCCGACGAAGCCGGCGGCTGGCAACTTGATATGCCGGTGGTTCCGGTTGGGGAAGTTTGGGATTACCGCATAAAGCCCGGTACCGTTTTCGCTTTGTTTAGCGACGGATTTATAACTGGAGCGCGGCAATTATCAGAACTTCGGCGTTTTATAAGAGGACGGCTTGCAGGATTTGATGGGCGTTCAGAGAGCTTGCGTAATATCGTGCTTGAGTTCAATGAAAATAATAAAGAGCGCCCAATTGATGATCGGACGCTCATAGTCGTATCTTGGAAACGTGAAGAGTATCTTTCTCAAGCGCAGCGAGTGGCTTGATTTCTACTAGATCCTTATGGATTTGTGCAAGTCCAGCCGTTTGACTTGAGCTTTTCTACGAACTCACTGGCTTTCTTCTCGCAGTAGCCTTCTTCAGCCGCCGCACTATAAATGGTTTTCTCTTCTGCCGCAGATGCGTCGCGGACGTAGTTCACTTTGCAAGGTACTTTAGCTCCTTCCTTCTCATAGGCGACTTTAACGGTGCGCTTTGCTTTATCCATAGCGCAGTTAAATTCAGAGCTTGATGTGGAAGAAGCGCTGTCAGTGACGGGTTTTTGGGCGTCCTGAGTCGTGTCTGCGGGCTGGGCCTGACTGGGTGTAGGCTGCTGCGCAGGCGCAGCGCTGTCGTTTGCAAAAGCATTGACAGATAGTGCAAGAACAAACGTTGTCGTAATACATTTTGAAAGAATCATGGTTGGCTCCTCGTAGAAGAAATATTTGAAAGACGTCTGTATGATCTACAAAATCTTCCTAATTTTAAAGTAAATTTGAGAGGTTCGAATTAAATTTGATAAATATCTGTAATTATTGAATTTATTTAAATTTTAGCACTCTCTTTATTGCAGCAAGGACACGATACTGGATTTCTTAACAGAACGTGTTGCCATCCAGGTCAGGATGAGGCAGATGGGAACAACTAGAAATCCTATGGAGGCTGACCTTAACTCAAGCGACGTCCATGAAGTCTTCAATATAAACGTCGCCGCTGACCAGCTCACTACACCGCCTAAGATGATTCCAAACAAAACCGCAGCACAACTGATGATGCCATATTCAAACATTATGGAGCGCAAAGCATCCTTTGGCGTTGCTCCAAGAACCTTAAGAATAGCCACCGAGCGAAAACGCTCAATGGCTTGAGCATACGCTATAGCGTAGAGTACGCCTGCTCCACCGGCAAGTGCAAGCCAAGCAACGAGTCCAACCGCTACGCTAATTTGGTCAACAAAGCTCATTAATTTGCTTATGGCTGATTTGACATCGACAACACTGACGTTCGAGTGAAGTTTAACAAGTTCCGATTGGATACGGTCCAAGTCCGGGCTGCCGATCCCTGAAATGCTCCCTACCCAGATCTTTGGCGCATCATCAAGAACACCGGGTTGTACTAAGATCATGAAGTTTGGTTCGAACGATGTCCAGCGTACCTTTCTAAGGCTAGTGACTTCACCAGTTAAAGGTGCTCCCATCACGTCAAAATTAACTTTGTCCCCTAATTTAATGCCAACCCTTCGTGCGAAACCTTCCTCGATCGACAAAGCTGGCAAACCGTCACCTGTAAACGGTTGGGTTGGATAGGAGCCCCTAATGATCGACTCAGCAGCGCTTAGTTTTGTTCTGAAGGAAAGATTTTGCGTACGTGCTTGCAGAGATTCTCGTTGTTGCTGTTCTCTTTCGCCCTCAAACTCCATCGTGCGGTCTTCGATGCTCGTATTGTTAATTGATTCTAACCGTGCTCTTACCATAGGAGACATGGATAATTTTGCTTGATAGGCTTCAAAGAATGATGACACCGAGTCAACTTGATCATCTTGGACATCAAAAACAAACAGCTGTGGAATTGAGGAATTAGGTCTCGCGATTTCTCGGGTTATCATGGATTTTAATTGCGGGATCAGATTAATAAGGGACGTTCCAAGAGCCAATGCCAGGAAGGTGCTAATTGCTGCGCTTTTGTTGCGGCTCATCTGGCGGATAGCTAACGATACCAGCCACGGGAGTCGTTCGAGTTTTGAGAAAAGTATACCGAGTCGCAACATGGGGATGGCCGCCAATGCCAAAAAGATAGCGGAGCCGATACAGACGCCTGCAAAGATAGAGCCATTTGTCCAGGATTTTGATTCGTAGACGGCCGTCAACCACCACAAAATGACCGATGGGGCGTAAGCAAGCACTGTGATATTACGTTGTGACTCGCCACCACTGCTGGCCTCTTGAAAGAGAAAGCCAGGGCGGAGTGTCGCAAGGTGGATGAGCTGTGGGAGAGACAGCAAGAGGCCACTTGCAATCGCAAATCCAGACGTTACAACAACAGAACCCATCGGAAGGCCGGGGTCGCGAAGCGTTCCGGCAATCGGCTCAAGTAGCTTGGCAAGAACAGGAAGCCCAAGACTGGAAACAATAGACGCCACAAGCGTCGCTCCAATCCCTAAAATAAAACACTGCAGGACAAACACCAACGGTGCGATCCAAGGCTTGGCACCGAGTGACGACAAGATCGCAAACTCTTTAACAGTTTTACGCAAATGCCCCCGCATTAGATAGCTAGTACCAACAGCAGCCAAAAATAGGGCCGAAAGGGCTACGAGTGATAGATAGTCGTTAACGTATGCTTGAAGCCTTGTTAAATCTTCTGATGCTTTGCTGTGGGAACGAACGCGAAGGCTCTGATGACCGTCAAGCGGTGTAACAGATTTTCTTATCTTTTCTACCAACAAATCGAGCTGCGAATTCTGGAATTCCGAGGGTAGCTTGATTCGAAGCGTATGAAATGATCGGCTACCGAGTCCCAGGAGTTTTGTCTTGGGAAGATCTTCAGAGCGCAGGTAAACCCGCGGCGCAAAAGAAAATCCCGTTGTTCCAGTGGTTGGGTCATCAACCACGATATCGGCCACGGTGAGGTTTATCTCTCCGATTTTTAATTGATCACCAGGTTTTAAACCAAGCTGACTTCGCAGCTCCCGATAGATCCAAGCCTCGCCCGGTTTTAAGTCTTGGGCCTGTCCAGCTTTTAGTTTTCCGATCGTCTCGAGGGTAAGGCCGGGGTATAATGGATAGTTTTGGTCGATAAATCGAATTTCAACTAACCGGCTAATCGTTGATGTTGATGCCATTGAAACGATGGTCGTTTCATCGGACATAACACTTTGCTGCGGAATCGTCGTCTGAACGGTTTGTGTTATGTTGGGCGTCCAAGGAAGACGGGATGATACAACAAGGTCGGCTGACGCAATCTGCCGTGTTCGCTCGGCAATTTCTGCTCGAAATGATCGATTAAATGCGTCGACAATCATAAATCCGGTTAGGCCAAGTGCCATGTTCAGAATCATGGAAAGCGAGAACGAACGTTGAGTTACTAGTTGGCGTAAGGCTAGTTTGAGGGATAAACGTAGCGGCTGATAAGGTTTTTGCGGCATAATGGTACCTGGCTAATTCTGGTTAGCTTGTTCTTCTAGCCTTCCGTCTTTCATGATGAATACTCGCTTACAGCGTCGAGCGAGGTCCATGTTATGTGTGACAAGAATCATCGTCATCCCATGCCGTGTCGACACCTGGAACAAGAGGTCAGCGATCTGCTTACCTGTTTCAGGATCCAGGCTCCCGCTTGGTTCATCGGCGAGCAGCAAAGAGGGTGTTGTGACAATGGCTCTTGCAATTGCCACTCTTTGACATTCTCCACCGCTAAGTGCGCTTGGTAGGTGATCCAATCGAGCTGAAAGTCCAACCTCCCTGAGGGCCTCCTTGGCTAAGGATCGCGGATTAGCATGGCCAGCAATTTCAAGAGGCAGCGCAACATTTTCTAGGGCTGTCAAAGAGGGCATTAAATGAAACTGCTGGAAAATGATACCTAGAGAACGACCCCGCCATCGGGAGAGTTCGTAGTCAGATAATGTGGCAATATCGGTTCCGCCTATGGTGAGACGTCCCGTTGTCGGTCGATCAAGGGTTCCGAGAAGGGACAGTAGAGTTGACTTTCCACTGCCGCTTGGGCCAATGATGGCCAGCGACTCACCTTGGAATAGATCAAGCGTGATTCCTTTGAGCACGTCAAGCTTACCAGTCGGCGTTGGCCAGGTCTTTGTTAGCTGCTCAGCCTTAAGAACGGGAATGCTGCGATCTGGCGTATTCATAAATGACTTTCTAAGAATTTAACCACTTGGCCTGCGATGATTTGATGACCATCAACATTTGGGTGTATGCCATCTGGGAGGTTCATCTCAGGCTTTGCGGCCACACCATCCAGCAAGAAGGGTAAGAACAGAACTTTATGCTTTTTTGCTATGGAAGGAAACATGGCATCAAACGATTTAGCATAAGCAGCTCCGAGGCTTGGCGGTACACGCATTCCTGCTAGAATGATTTTTTTGAAGCCCTTTTCTTTAGCGCTTACGATGGTTTTTTCGAGGTTTTTTTGAGCTGTTTGCACATCTTGACCTCGAAGGCCGTCATTGGCGCCTAGGGCCAAAATCAACCAATCGGGTGTTGGTTTTGCCTTTAAATGCCAAAGTAGTCTAGATGGACCGGACGCTGTCGTCGATCCGCTTATACCGGCGTTGATGAGGGTCACGTTGTGCTTTTTATCGCGTAATGTTTTTTCAACTACCGCTGGCCACGCTGCAGATTTTGGGACTCCATAGCCCTCTGTCAGAGAGTCTCCTAGACAAAGAATGGTTGCCGCAGGCAGGGGTGTTGCGATTAAAAACGCAAGAATTAAGCTGTAAATTCTCAGATTTATTCCCATACGGACTCTGCAAGACGCTGATTGTTGGCATATAACTCGTAGGAATCTTTACCATCTTTATGTCGTTTAAATAACATTTCAGAGCGACCATCGCCATCAAAATCGCCAGCGTCTATAAACTGCATATTACGACCTAAATAGTGAATTCCCTTGTTGGAATCGACGCGAAAGGTTTCAGTTTCTCTTGACTTTAGGATCGGGCGCAGCGAGACGATGATCCCTTCTCGTGGCGAGATCCATGTTCCGATGATTTTAACTTGTGCGTCATTAAGATT
>JBIKKO010000106.1:0-11434 GCA_044360315.1 Oligoflexales bacterium | reverse complement strand
CCTCTTCATACTGAATGACCACCTGTCCTATGTCCGTCCGCCATTGCGACGATGGCCAATGATGTTGAATTTCCTGAATCCGTTTCAACGCCTTATGCTTAGCCATATGGAACGTTGGTCCAGATCCTGCAACTAAGAAGACCCTGCCTTGACCCGTCTGCACACCAAGGCTGTGAGGCTTGACGCTGGCGCAGAATACACTGGCCTCGCCTGGTCGATCACCTAACACGTCCCAAGGAAGACTTACGCTGTCATCAGAGTTCCCCGAAAATGGATAGCCGGCAGACGCCATAACATAACCGATTACACTCAAAGGAGCGGCATTACACGGGGTGATTTTCAATGGAAGTCCGACTTTTTCGGCCATCAAGGGTAGCCAATCAGTTTGATCGGATAACGCTAACACCTGCGCCTCCGGATCACCGAGACGAACGTTGAATTCGACAACCTCGGGGCCTTTATCGGACCACATCAAACCCACATAGAGACAGCCCGTATAGCGGATAGAGTTTTTACTAAGTGCTTGTAGCAGAGGCTCCACCACAAGGGTGTCAACCGTATCCGCAGCATCTCCCGGTAACCACGGCACAGGGGTATAGCACCCCATACCACCTGTGTTTGGCCCCTTATCACCAACCAGTAGCCTTTTGTGATCTACGGCAAATCCGAGTCTAGAGATACCACCGTCCCCGATAAAACAGAAATAGCTCACTTCACGCCCAAACAACATCTCCTCGATTACAATCGACTGGGAAGCCGCCTGCATCGAAGGCTCGTAGAGCCGGTCTAAGCCTGAGATCACTTCATCCTCGGTGTGACAGACAAAAACTCCTTTGCCACTCGCCAGACCACTCGCTTTTAATACAACTCCTCCATCACGATGCAAAATAAACAATGCTTGCTCCAAGCACTGCTCCCGGGATGTCACCACCTCAAATGCAGCTGTGGGAATCCCCGCTTCCATCATGATTCGTTTGGCAAAGACTTTAGAACTTTCCAGTTGAGCGGCAATCTTGTTGGGCCCAAAAACCCGCAAACCCTTGGACACCAACACATCCGCAACACCCTCAGAAAGGGGCCCTTCTGGGCCTACAACGACCAAATCAATACGCTCCGCCAATGCGGCTTCGGCGAGTGCAGCAAACGACGCTGTATCAGGCACATCTAGACGTTTGGCTAATCTCAGGCTGGCTGGGTTGCCAGGCCATACAAAGATCCCCTGGCAGTGTGGTGATTGGCGCAGCTTCCAAACCAAAGCATGCTCACGCCCTCCAGACCCAATCACTAAAAGTCGCATGTGTCACCACCCCAAAAAATCGACGCTAAACCCTAGTCACTCTTAAGCCCTAAACCTAAGGCAAACGCGGCTGAGAATCAACCAACGTGTGAAGCCTGCTGGATTCTACCTGCTCCGCCTAAGACCGTCCCTTCGGCATGCGGAAAGGCAATTAAAATTACCAATAATAACGGAAGATTTTACCCAAACGACACAACACATAGACCAGATAGCGGGTATCGTAACCAGGGGCAACACGTTGTCCCTGTCTAGGCTTCCTGTTGCTTGGTCCCATAAAATCATGATGCTATAGTGCATATGATATAGTGAGATGACGCTCCACTCGCAAGGACACAAAACCCATGCCCACCTATTGCTACCACTGTTCAAGTTGTGATCAGATTTTTGACATTCAACATAAAATGACTGAGGCAAGTCCAACCTCAGGCCCCGCCTGTTCGCGAAAGGACTGCAAACTAAGCAAACAAATGGTACCAGTAGCTGCTATGATCAAAAGCCCAAACCCCTACGCAGGCCACTCTGGCCTCGACAGCCATGGTATCTCTGCGACCTATTCCACTGACAAAACCCCGGAAAAAGAGCACCAATGTGGGACAGGTTGTGCTATGCATAAAATATGACGAGTCCAACGCAACCAACCATCATGTAGCAAGAGAACTTTATGAACGCCAGCATTAAATCCCTCATCACTTCAGGCACCAGGTTATGGCTTGATAGCGTCGATCCAGAGCTTGTCGACAAAAGCTTTGCCGAAGGCGTGACAGGCGCAACAAGCAACCCAATCATTATCGCCGACTTACTAAAAACTGGACGTTTTGATCGTATCCTTGCTGGCTTTATACAATCGGGCCACGGGCCTGAATCCTCCGCATGGCTCATGACCGACTACTTGGTTGCAGCGGCTGAAAACGTATTTCGTCCGATCTATAACAAAACCCATGGTGACGACGGTTATGTTAGTTTCGAACTTGACCCTCTGCTGGAAGACGTCAGTCAATCACTCGACGTAGACGAACGGGCACAACGCTACATTGAGCTTGGCAAACTCTGGTCTCAAGGTCGCCCAAACCGGATGATCAAAGTCCCTGCCACACCAGCTGGGTTACTCTCTCTTGAAGAACTTGCGGCTGCTGGCATCCCCTTAAACGTCACACTTATTTTTTCCAAACGACAATACCAAGCGGCACGCGACGCAGTTTGGAAGGGGGCACAGCGCCGGAAAAACTTAGACACGTTTAAGAGTGTCTACAGTATTTTCGTATCTCGGATAGACGTTTACGCCGCAAGTAAGTATCCAGACCTCACCATAAAATCACAGGGATTAGCTGGGATTTTAAATGCAAAACTTCTTTGGCAAGACAACCAAAGCTTTTGGTCAGACAAGAAACTACCGCTCCGTCAAGACATTGTTTTTGCAAGCACAGGCACCAAAAACCCCGCTGACAAGCCTTGGAAGTATGTGTCTGCTCTAGCCGGCAGTGATATTCAAACTAACCCACCGCAGACCAACGAGGCCGTAGCCCATAGCGGTGAGTCTTTCACTAGAAGGATCGACGAACTCCCACCAAAGGATGTTGTTGACGAGTTACTTTCTAGGATAAACTGGGAACAACTTGAAGTAGACCTCATGAAAGACGGACTCGCAAAGTTTGCAGATCCCCATAAAACACTGCTAAACCTCGTCTCAGAAAAAGCGACACGTTGGTCTACATAATGCTAAAGCGACTGCGGATTAAGCCTGATAAGAAGCCCTTCGTTCTCTCTGAGCGTTTCACCCCACAACTCACACTGCGCGCATCAAAGCTCGGAGTTCACGGTGACCATATTTAAAAAGAAAACAGGCCAATTTTTGCGGGTGATTGTATGAGCCAACATGTTTCTCCGGCTGGCGTCGTCGGCCTTGGCGCCTTGGGTTCTGCCGTCGTTCAAATACTTGGCAGTAAACCGCAAGAGTCTCCTGGGGCAGTGTTGTTCTGCACCAAAGCATTTGACCTGGAACAGGCATTGATCGAACAAGCCCAAGCGTGGGCCCCAGCCCTACCGTTTGTTATATTAAGCAACGGTTATGTATGGCCCATCATTGAAAAGCTCAATCGTTTGCTATCTAAGCGCCCTGTTAGGATTGGCATGACGACCATAGGCAGCACCATTTCAAAAGATGGGCAAGTGCAGGTATTCCTTGAAAACTCTCAAACTGCCTGGGGTAACTGGGCAAACATCGGTCCCCAACCCTCTGCTCAAGAGTTAGAAACCCTAGGCCGCTTTCCAAATTCCTCCTGGCACCATGATATCCGACCTTTAATTCGACAAAAGTGGATACTGAATGTCGTCATCAACTCATTGGCTGCCGTGTATAGACTTCCCAACAACGGATCTATCGTTCAGCACAAAGCCGAAGCTGATCGTTTATTGGAAGAGTCTTGGGATTTAGCACAGCAAATTTTTATGGGAGTGCCACCAGACATCACCATAACAGACATGCAGGCAAAATTGTGGCAAGTCATTGGAACCACAGCCAACAACGAAAACAGTATGGCCAGGGACGTTCGTCTCAAGCGAAGAACCGAAAGTGATTACCTTGCGGGGATGGCGACAAGATATCCCGGGTATCCAACGTTGCGTCGAATGCATGAACTGCTTAACGACTTTTAAAGCTAGATTTCACGAAAAATCACAATCATTTTGTCATCAAACAACAAATCTACTAGCAACGTCATTCACTAACGCGCCTCAGTGCCGTCCGTTTTAGAAGTCTTTGTTACAGACCCGAACAAAACGGTATCTATATTTTTCGTCATCATGAGATCGAGCTTAGCACGAATCGAGTTATCAAAAGCCGGAAGTATTTGACCGTCAATCGCACCTTGACGTTGCGCAAAGTATTCAAACCAATTTCTAGCTTGCATATGTTTCATATCTATAATCTTCGACCCGGAGCCATACGCATCCACTCGAAATACGACATCTGCTCCACCAGGCGTCAACGCTAATGTATGGAGGTCCACCGCCAAGCCTCGAATTGCAAGTTCAAATTTATCCATCGACGCCAACCAGGCTTGTGTTCTAACAAACCAGCTGTTCTTCGCTGGATTTACACGAAAATATAGCGTCGGTATAGCGTCGATCCAACGTGCACATTTTTCCCCAATACAAGGCACTGCCGACATATCACCTCGCTCCAGAGTACCAAACGTGATCTGCGCTAATGCAGGCGAATAGGCGCGCTGCGCAAACCCATAATTTCTCGAAAAGGAAAGTTCCACGACACCACGCCCCTGATTCTGGGGTTTGTAAATAATCTTATCAATGAGAGCTGTCTCCACATCGATAGGTGATACTTTACGACCATTAGCCCCATTCGGGAGGTCTTCCATCTGAAACAAGACCTTAAAAGTAACACCCACTCCGGCTTGAGGATCCAGGTTAAAATCAAACAACGCATAGATCGGCATCGCTGGTAAGCCAGCACGCAAGTCGTCAAACATATTAAATTTATCAAACGACTCCTGTTTTAGTCGTTGAACGATCTCATCATTACCTTCAATTAACTGTGACCTAAAGGCCGCACTGCCGATTGGCCGTACAAATCCAAAATCATGTCTTGTCGCAACTTCGTGGATCAATAATCTCAACAGCAAATCAACCATACTTCCGGGTGCTGCTTTGTTACCAAGATTTGAACTTGTCCAAAATAACTCATAGGAGACCCGACGCCTTCCCTCTGATTTCAAATTTAACTTTGCAATATTTTGCTGTAGATTTTTATCCATAACCTTCATTGTATTAACCAGCACTTCCACTTGTCCGCGATAGGGCTTAGCATGTGGAAAGACCGCACGGTCTGTCCCATAGAGAGATTCTGACAAGCTCGTCAGGATAGCCTCAACAATAGAGCGATTTGCTGCATCAAGCATTTGATTCGATTCACTCTTTGCCAGATTACCCGAAGCACTAACCACAAGAACCGGCCTCGCCTGGCTAGCCAAAACACTTTGAGATAACAACAGAAAGACCAGCAATCCAATAAATACAAAACGATAAGAATACTGTCTGTCTGCTCTCATTTTGACAGGCCTCGCAATTTTTGGGTTATAGCTGCCATGATCCCATCGACAATTTCAACCGTGGGCTCTTTATCACCATACCCCTCATTTGATAACCGATTGGCAACATGATCAACCTTTAACAGACCAAGCATTTGAATGTCTGCACCCTTCGGCGCAAACTCCTTAGGAATCACCGAATGCTCTAAAGCAATACACATATCACTCAAAGGATGCTGCCTAAACTCAAACGCGAGCAGACTTTCAACTGAATGCATTGAATTCAGCCCCTGGGTATTCAGCGCTAACCGATCATCCGCGTCAAAATATGGCGTTGGAAGTGGCTTAAGGGTTGCCAAATCCACAATAGCACTAACATGATAAACTAATGTGGATAAAGAGTTTAGAATCGGATGCGGACGGGTACGACTTAAATTCCATTTTGCCACCCGGTCCTTTAAAAATCGATATCGATTCGATGGCAGTAAACTAGTAAATCCATCACGAAGCTGCTTCAATTGAGAACCTTTTAGCAGCGTCAAAGCATCATCTGAAACAGATTTTGACAATGTAGCTCCGCCCTGGGAGGCTTGGAGCATCATAAGCTGCGCTAAAAGGAGACGATCAGCATCAGACAAATCACCCATAAGGCGATCGATCTCGTCTATGAGGGGACTTACAGATTTAGCAGGAAGCCCCCCGCCGAATGGAGCTGCCAAGGTGACTAAAGCCAATACTTTTTCACGAATTTCAGGCTCCTCCGCGAGCAGCTGCAAGGCCACAGAGCCCCCCTTGCTGTAGCCCCAAATCAGATATAGAGTCTGTTTTTTTTCGCGAGCCATGATCTGCTGGATCGACTTTCGCACACTAGGGACACACACATCATCGGTTGCAAAACTGTTAGGTAAGCACTCCACTCTGTGTGCTGAAAAAGATTCGGCTGGTAAACTCGAAGCCCATAGTTGTCGCGAGTCACTCAGCGCCCCGTCATCTGTTAAGTGACTACCAAATCCACCTACGATCACCACGGCCAAATTATAACCCTTACTCGTCACTAGCCTATGTAGACCTTGAATCCCACTAGAATTGGAAACAAGGTCGCCCTTTGGACAAGGTACCGAATATGAGTCAAATACGTTTTCCTTTAAAAACCGATAGGGATTCGTCTGCAGCCTCAGCTGACGGATGATGTCAGTTAATGCAAGCTTAGGCGTGGCAACCCATGTCTGTGCCGCTGCGCAACCTGTCCGTTTGGCTACTTCACTGAATAGTTGCGGGTCTAAATCATAGGTAAACTGATTTAATGTGACGATCTTTTGGCTATCTTCTTGACCAGTTAAATCTGAGCCGGTTGAGGTTCTACAGGATATAAACACGATGCACAGCGTCATTTGCAATATATTCAGGACACTCGGTTTACAGACCTTCATAAAAATTCATCACTCCAATCCACTTGACGTACATCCTATGAACCTGAATCTGATAACTGCGAGTCAGGCTCTATTTCCAGCTTCAATACCTTGTGAATTGAACCAACAGACACACCCAACTCGTCTGCGATATCCTTATAACTGAGACCAGTCAGCCGCAACTCTTTGGCTCTGGCGATGACGTCCTCCGTCATTTTCACGGGCGCACCTAAAACCACCCCACGTCGTTTTGCGGCCTCCAACCCACTTCTCACGCGTGCGACAATCGTCTCACGCTCAATTTCAGCGATTTCTGCAAAGGCCGCTAACATTGTGCGTCGAAAGGGATTGGAATGCCCCAGATTCAGTACGGGCTGCGTAACCGAGATAAATCCCACGCCGTACTCGTCGAGCTCTAAGAGGGTTTTAATTGCTACCGTCGCATTACGACTTAAACGGTCCAGCCGATAGACGACAATGGTATCGATTTTACGGTTCATTGCCAGCCCGAGAAGCTCCTTGTAACCCGGCCTATTCTCGTGCTTCCCAGAAACACCTTCATCTTGGATCACGTGAACACTTTTAGGCTTTTTAGGTAAGTCAGCAATCCAGCGGTCGATAGCAACCTTTTGACTATCGAGATCCTGCTTGTCAGTCGATACACGGTAATAAATAGCAATCCGATCCATGGACCCTCATAAACTTATGATTCTATCCTTCTTGATGAACAGATACAAAGCATCGTCTTAGACGCAGCCAACCAAGCCCACTAAAGGCTAACTGTTTATTACGAAACACCGCCGATCGTTGGGCGCGCTCATCCCAAAAGCTGATACCAAGCAAGTTGCAGTGAGACCATTATTTGACCGTGCCTACCTTAGGGCTTTCGGCTTTCTTAAGCTCTGCAATGGCGGCCGCTACGTTTTTTGCATCCAAAGCAGGATCAACATCCTCAAAATGCTTACGGATCACGAGACCAGAATCCAATATAAAGGTTTGGCGCTTTGCCATGTTCACGACCGGCATCTTAAGATTGTACTGCTGTACAATTTTGCTATCCACATCACTCAACAGATCAAAGGTCATCTTATGCTCATCATGAAATTTCTTCTGCTGTTCAACCCCATCTGTACTAATCCCAAACACCTGAGCTCCCTGGCCTCTGATCACTTTAACAGAGTCGCGAAACGCACATGCCTGCTTTGTACATCCAGGCGTACCAGCCTTTGGGTAGAAAAACAAAACGGTGTAGCCTTGCCCTTTTCTTGATTCAAGTTTGAATTCCTTACCATCTTGGTTCTTCGCAGTGAATAGTGGGGCTGGCTTACCCAGTAACTCAGACCCAAAAGCTACACCTTGAAAACCGCACCAAGATGCGACCAGAAAGACCACAAATAGTTCTTTTATTCTTCTCATTACGGCACCCCCCAATGGGCTTAAAATTTAGCAAAATTGCAACCATACGAAGCTAAAGCATAACGCCATCCTAGTCACCCCGCAACGAGATTTGTTTAAAAGGTCGGCACAACATCAAGGTCCATAGACTTTTGTCCAAGGCAAAGACTGAATTCCAAGTCCCTCAACAATTTCTTTCCCGGAAAAACATGGGGCTGTTATATCCCAGTTCCGCAAAACCTTCTCAGCCGCTTCTGACTCATCAAATGCTACGACCAGGGCATACTTAGTCGGATGTCGCCTGGCCTCTTGCATCTTTTCTTTGCAGGACCCACACCAACTCGCAAAAGCGACTAATTCTTTGTTTCGCCACGCCGACGTCTCCGCCAAAAAATCCTTAAAACTCATGCTGCGGCAACGCCTGCTTCTGGAATCACCACCGGCAAAGGCTTGATGACTGAGTGCGATCAACAAGATAAGCAATCTCACTATTGGCATCAAAACGCCCTCATCACAGCCAGGGTAAACATATCTGATTGAGACGTATTCCGGTTCGCGAACAGCGCTGCCGACTTCGACCATGTCAATCTAGTGATCAACTTTTGTTGAATGGCTGCATCGCCCGTTACGAACCATGAGTGATTCAGAGTATCGCTATCTTGCTGCAGCTTTCCATTAACTTCCTTTTCTGTGGACTGATCCCGATAGACGCCGACGATGATCTTAGCCATGTCGCCCCATCCATAACCAAACGTTGCCGTCGAGCGATAGGAAATGCCTGGCCTAACGCGGCCCTGCGGAGTGCTTCGACCACCTAGTGGCATTACGACAGTTTGAGCAACGCCACCCTTCCAAGCAAACATACCATGCCAAATGTCAACACCAAGCTTAGCCTCCGGGAAACCAGTGCCAACCACATCTAACTGCGCTAGATCATTGTAGTCATAAACACTCTTTGCGTATCCAGTCTTCACACCAGCCAAAAGCTGCACCTGAGGGATGTAATCGACACTCATATCCTGTTGAAGAAGCGTGTAGCGCGCTGTCGCAACCTGATCACCCCAGCCACCACGCTGATCTTGCTTTCGCCTGTTCACAACATAAGGCGATGACAGCGTTATGAATGACCGCGCGGACAGAGAGTATCCGACTGCGAGCGTCGTGGTCTCGCGGCTTGTTGGACCAAAAAATTTACTTTGGCGACCTTCAGCGTCAATTCCCGAAATATCTTCCATTTTTGAGAAACCAACATAAATCTTCCACGTTTCCCAGGGGTACAAAATCAGGGGATCATCGCCTCCACTGCCACAGGAGGCACAGGCCAAAGCCCTCTGGTGAAAGCAGAAAATTAGCCCGGAAATCAAAATGAAAGCTCGCAAACCCATTAATCACCAACATCAACCGTTGATGACCAAACGTCAACCACACCGTTGATCGTTGCGGTAATCTGAATGCGCCATGATCCAGTCATCGTAAAATAAAGATTTTTCACCCAATACCGCGCCGCAACGTCCGAGACTGGACCAACCTCAGGCACATTATTTCCAGTACCGTGCCCGTGCTGCGGCATATCGGCGCGCAGCGACACCGCCTCAAGGCTCTTTGGGATTTGACCGTCTTTATCTCGAAAGTCAATCGTTCCAAACATTTCTAAAAACTCGTCATCACTAAATCGCAACGTCTGGCCCCACTTTAACGCTGCCTGCCAACCGCGACCATCGGAGAAGTCCATGGTCGTCTTAGTTGGCGGCAAAGGTTCTCCGTCTTTCGAGCCACACCCAGCCAAAAGGAGAGTTAAAATACTTGCAATAAACCAAGCCTGACTTCGTTTCATAGTGAGCCTCACAAGAAAATTATCATCTAAAAGCCATGATCATACACCGATCTTCCACAAAAGATCAGCGCTGCACCTAGCGCAATTCAACAGGCACCTTAAATGCGCCTGTATCCCCGTTGGACAGCTGCACACGAACATCCCAGTCTCCTGGCATCGTAAAGTTAACTCGCGTCAACTTGCGGCAGCCATCCGACAATTCGCCGATCATGACGGGTGTTGATCCATGGTTGTGATCTGGCATCCATAACTTCACCTTGGCCAACAACCCGACATTCTCACCACATAGCTCAAACTCCGTCGTTTTAACAGTGACGATGTTGTCGATGGTCTCTAGAGTAAAGTCTAAACCATCAACCGTTTTCATATCAAATGACGCCGCCACACAAACACTGGAAATCAATAACGCAACCATACCGACCCAACGATAAAACTTCATCACATATCCCCCGAATTGTTCAACTCATCCCTCACGTCAAGCAAGATCTGGTAGAGTTCACTTCTTTGAACCCCCAACCCACCTAACTCTTTCAATAAATCCTTTAGGGTTTTCCCCTCTGCAAAACCGCGTCGCGCATGGAGCCGAATGTGACCCACCGCCGACTGCTCGTCTATCGCTTCCTCGACAGCCTCGCCAAGATACACCATGACGGCAGCTTCGCCTTTGAGCACTTTGTGGGAAGTCACCCAATCTTTTGCCTCTGACACAGGCATGGTTTCTATCTCTTCATACAATTTTGTCAACTCTCGACCAATCGAGACCTCCGCATTTGGGTGAATTTCACCAATCAATGCGAGGGACACATGCAAACGTCGCGTGGGTTCAAAAAAAACAATTGACGCTCGCGCCACCCGCCAGCTCTGAATCTCTCGCCTGAGATCAGACTCTTTCGTTGGTAAAAAACCGATAAATATCACCCGATCAGAGGGCAAACCAGAGGCAGAAATCAAAGTCGTTAATGCACTCGGGCCAGGAATCGGATGGACCTTGATCCCTCGCTCCTTTGCCAATCGAATCAAACGAAAGCCAGGATCTGCAACACAGGGCGTTCCAGCATCCGACACCAGAGCCATCGTCGATCCCCTCTCCTTTAGCATCTCAACCAGTTGGGTACTTCGGGAAGCCTCCACATGATCGTGATAACTGATCAACTCTTTGCCTGTGATGCCAAAATGGGAGAGAAGTTTACGGGTAGTGCGGGTATCTTCCGCAGCAATGATGTCAACGTGACGCAGAGTTGCAATGGCACGAGGAGAAAAATCATCAAGATTTCCGATCGGTGTTGCAACAACAAAGATAGCAGCGTCAGCCATAGGTCCTATCAAACTCAGTGGAGGTCTTTCATATCAACCAGTTCGCTCATGGATATAACGCTGACAGTCGCGGCACAAGAACAATTTTCAGGCCCTTGCTTATCTGTGGAACCACATGAGAGCTTGTGTTACACTGGAGTCA
>JBIKKO010000266.1:0-3641 GCA_044360315.1 Oligoflexales bacterium | reverse complement strand
TACAATCTAACTTCTCCAACAACTGAGACCTGCCAACCATGAAAGACTACGTACGGGCCCTAGGCCTTGTTCCACAAAACGCAATCAGCTATGCCGTTGGCGCCATGGTGCGCCTTAAACTTCCCGGCCCCGTGCAAACGCCTATCAACAAGGCTTTTGTAAAGTTGTTCGGAATTAACATGACTGAGGCTGAGCATCCTGTCGACTCCTATGATTCCATTGAAGCCATCTTCACCCGAGCCCTGCAGCCCAACCAGCGCGCCATCGAAGGGGGCTACGTGTCGTCAGCCGATGGTGTTCTTGAGATGTCAAAGCCAGTTGAGACGCCAGATCAAGCGGTTCAGGCCAAAGGCTTAACCTACTCCATGAGTGAATTGATTTATGGTAAAGCCACAGATGGCATGATGGCTAAGTGGTATACGACCGTGTACCTGGCTCCCCACAACTATCACCGCGTCCATTCGCCATTTGCCGGGAAAGTTATAGGCCTTCGCTATATTCCCGGCCGCCTTTGGCCCGTGAATCGACCCGCGGTGCGGGCGGTGCGTCACCTGTTTTGTCGCAATGAAAGACTTGTGTTCGATTATGAGTTAGATGCAGGTGGACGGGCCTGGGTGGTCATGGTCGGGGCCTTTAACGTTGGTCGAATGGTGACCCCCTTACTGCCAAATTTCGTGACCAATGCGGCTCATTTATTGCTCAACCGGGAGCCTAAGCCGGTTGATTTTAGGCTCCCGACGCCCTTTCAGTTGAAGGCAGGAGACGAGATAGGGACATTTATGCTCGGCTCGACAACAGTGGTGGTTTTAGATGAAGTTGCCACGAAGGCTTTGCGTCCCCGGGTTGTAGACCAGCCTTTGAAGGTTGTGATGGGCCAAGATTTGGCGTAGTTGTGAGCCTTCCAGCTGATAAAGTTAACGAAAGTTCATCGTTTGGTGAAAGTCACAAAGAGGTGACGTGAGTTACTTGCGGGGTCGATGATTCAGGGATGGCCGCAATTCAAGGCATAACCTTTTAGAGCTCTTTGATTTTCATTGCTGTATGCTGAGCTCCGCGTTTACCATGATGTTTAGATTTTGACTCCCGGAGGGACGCCATCAGTGATTGAAGAAAATGCACCCCACACAAAAATGGTTTGGTCGTTCTCAAGCCAGGTTTTAGACGAAGCCTTGGCCCGTCGCATTGCCAATGAAAAAGTTACGGCCTTGCGCCTGGTTTTTCACGGAGACTCCGAAGACCGCATCCCAAAATTTATTGAGCAGTTTCGCCGCGCTCACAATCCAAAGACGGGTGAACAGGCGTCGATCATGGTGGACCTCTCAGATGGGGCGAGAGCTCATCTGACTGGCCTTCAAGAGGCGGAAGAGGTCCACTTTGGACAGACGATAACCATGTCTCCTGTGACGTCTAAAAGTGAGTCAAAGTTTAAAGTTCAGGTGCGTTATTGGGACGGACTCTTTCGCGAAGGTGCGATGGTCTACATGGGCTATGGTCATGTGGTTTTGAAGGTTACCTCTCTTAGTCGCGATAAAGTTGAGCTGTCTGTCATCCAGGGTGGAACTGTCTACCCGAACATGGAAATTCATATCCCTGAAACTCGCGCAAAACGAGGCTTAGACAGTATCGAGGATAAAAACCTGCAGAGGATTTGTGATCTTCATGTTGAGTATATTGTCCTTCCTGGTATCACCGATCCTGCAGAAATAGCATCGTTTCAAAGCCGTATTGAAACCATGACCAAAGACCCTCCTTGGACCATTTTAAGGATTGATTCCATCGACGCTTATCGGCGCCTTGATGATCTTTTACCCCTGGTCGATGGCATTCTAATCAGCAGGCGAGAGCTAGCGTTGACGACTAACCCAGTCTCGATTCCCATGCTCACCAAAGAGATAAACCAAAAAGCCGATGACTACGCAAAGATTGTACTAACCGCCAGCGAGATGCTCGGATCGATGCGACGTGGCCCCACTCCGACGCGGGCTGAAGTAAGTGACATTGCGAATGCCATCAATGACGGAAGTGATGGCCTTGTTTTGTCTGAAGAGGTGGCGCACGGCCCGTTTGCTGTGCAAGCCTTACAGGTCATGGGTCGTATTATTGAAGATACAGAAGCTCGAGGTTCGGCAGACCTTAACTGGATGAAGCTGACTCCTGCGATTGAAACGGAAATGGATGCCGTAGCTTACAACGCCTATCTCACGGCAGAGCGTGTTCGTGCCAAGGCCATCGTCTGTGTAACGAAGGAAGGCAATACGGCTTTGCGTTTGGCTAGTTACCGTGCACCAGTTCCAGTGATTGCGGTGACCTTTAGCGATAGAGTAGCCCGAAAGCTATCATTAGCACGAGGTGTGCAGTCCCTTGTTTTACGCGTTGATCCAAATATCGGTGAGGTGCTTCCCATCGTAAATGATCAGTTGGTGCGCCAAAGCTGGTTGAAGCCGGGCGACAAGATCATCTTCGTCTCGATTACGCTGTCATCTGTCAGTGCAAAGGGAAGTAATTTGTTTACCGTGCAACAGCTGCAGTAGCAGACTTGGTCGCAGAGGTCTCGTCCGGGTCTGCCTTTGGGCTTGGTTTTGGCACTATCGAAATGGTTGGTCTTAAATGTCATCAAATGACTTTCTTGAAATTGAACATAAGTTTGTCGTCGGTGCCGAGTTTGACCACGTCCGATTTTTCAAAGCAGTGGAAGCCCTATCACCCAGTCGGCAGTCTCGCCTCACAGTGCGCGACACCTACTATGTGTTAGGGCATGATGCAAAGCACGTCTTTAGGCACAGATTTGATAAAGAAATTCAGCAGTTAACGGTCAAGTCCGTTGAGGCCGATGCGGCCGTGCGAACCGAAATAAACCTGCCTATCGACCAATCAACAGGCGATCAGTCTGCGCCTGTCAAGGCGTTCATGAAGGCCTTGGGGGCCTCGTGGTCTGCAGATCTGGTCAAAGACATCCAGGTTGCCTATTTCCAGGATTGTGAGATTGTTTACTACAGGGCTTCGTCGGGCTCCGAATTTGTTAACTGTATCGAGTTTGAGGCTATTGACTCTAAGACAGTGCAAGAGGGCCTAGGTGTTTTGACTCGCTACGAAGAGCTTCTTGGGTTTGACCCAAAACATCGCGATGGTCGTAGTTTGTTTGAGCTCTTGCTCGTCAAGAGTGCGCCCCCCGAGATTCGCCGAATGTTCAACTTCATATAACGTCATGAGAGAGGTTCATAATCATGGGATTAAAAGATCAGCTTCAAGAAGACATCAAAACAGCCATGAAAAGCAAGGATGCGCCACGTCTTAGTGTGCTTCGTATGGTGATGGCTGAGATCAAAAATCGTCAGGCTCAGGTGAATCTGCGAGAAGAACTTCCCGAAGAGGAGGTTTTAAAGGTGGTGGCCGCCTACCAAAAAAAGCTGACGAAAAGCCTCGAAGATTTCCCGGCGGGAGATGCGCGTAATGCTCTACTTGGAGAGATTAAGGTTGTGGAAGAGTATTTACCAAAGAAGGCCTCGGAGGCAGAGACACGAGCAGCCGTTGATCGTGTTTTGGCTGCCACTGCAGACCGAAATATGGGTGCGGTTATGAAACTAGTCATGGCTGAACTACAAGGTGCCGGAGATGGTCGTCTGGTAAGCCAGTTAATCAAA
>JBIKKO010000265.1:0-3659 GCA_044360315.1 Oligoflexales bacterium | reverse complement strand
CCAAACGGGAGTCGACAAACGCTGCCGCAGCGTACTCGCCGGCGAAGCCACCTATGGGCGGCGTTGGCCTAAGGGGTCAAAAATTTATGCGGCCGCTCGCTACGTGTTTTATTGATACAGGTGTGAGGTCATAGAGTCCGCCCCAGAAAAATTTACTCCATACGCGTTTGCACTAATGCAAAAGATCGTCAATGAAGCTGCGCTTAGCCACTAACATAGCCCAGAGCTGCTCGAAGGCATCCTAACAAGTGCAGAATGAGTGGCTACAGTCAACCTTGTGATAGCAGATCACTGATTCACGCCGCTTCAGTGGACTAAAGGATTAAGAAAACCAACCAAAATTGGCCCACTATTTCGACGGTAAAAATAATTTAGAAACTGGCATTCTTGAAATTGAAGAAAATTGTTTCACTATCATCAGGGACCTCCGGTGCTGACTGACAAACATCCGATCCCATCACTTTTTCAATCTCGGAACTGTTCGAGGATTTGTGAAACACACTCAAAAGCGAATTTGCACATTTTGATTTTTCTCGAATGATACCATGTCCAGCAAATTGATTCTCCAAAAGCAAAGACCCCTTGATCCATGCATTCATACGTTGCATTGAGGCGGCCGGTGTCACAGGATCGTATTTCCCACTCCATATCATGGTTTTTATTTTTAAATTGGCTAGGTGCCTCGAAAAATCAAATGGGGACTGGAATTCCTTAAAAGCCAGACAATCTGTTGTGAATCCTGGTAGATAATACTCATCATTCGGATCGTTCACAGGAAAATCCCACATCTCTCGGCAGGTAATCTCACGGGCCATACCAACCTTCGGGTATATGGGAGTTTTAAACTTTTGCAATAAAGCCAAAGCGTCTGATCGTGTTGGTAAATCTAAAAGGTCTTGTATTAGTCTTGGAAAATATTTTTCTCTAAGCAGGAAACTATTCGAATAAACAGCAAGTCTAAGCACTTCGATACGGAAATCGGGATACTTGGCAAATAACTGATTTAGATTCGAAGAAATTGGATCACCGGCTGGGAAGAACAATTTAAAGAATTGTTCGCGGGCGAAGGTGATTTGACTTGATGCATAGATCGTTGAGTCGAGAATCAAACCTTCCAATTTGTCTTGATACTTTAAAGAATATGCCTGTGCTAAAATTCCGCCGTATGAAATCCCATATACAAACCAGCGCCCCTGTGACCCCAACAGGTCCTTTCGGATCTCTTCCAGGTCCTCAACGGCATGATCTATTGAATAGAGTGGCTCGCGATAAGATGCCCGTATATCACCCAATGGTTTTGAACATCCAACCCCGCGATGATGCATGTAAACTACGTTGTATTCTTTGTGAGACCAGGCTTTACCAGGCATAGAATAGTCGCCTGGCCCACCGTTCAAATAAACAAGGGTAGGCTTAGCTTTGTCGAAAGCCGAAGTTAAAAAATAGAAAATACTCATCTTCTGTTTGCGAGCAGGTTCATTTGGGAATGTCTTAGTCTCGATGTAGCGATTCTGTTCATCAGGTTGCGGGCATTCATGGTCATGAGGATATGCCAAGGTCGAGAAGGATATTATTAACAACCCGAGTATTGTATTAAACATTAAAAACTCCAAATGAAATATTATCTCGGGGGAGAGATACACGGACCGTTTTGAAAAGTCAATCGGCGCTGAAAAACTTCAACTCCGCAGTCACGCCAAGCTTAAAAACATGGTGGACGCTTGCTTTATCGCAACGTCTCTAACAGCGCGCATGGCGCGATGTCCATCGTGGCAGTCTGTTTTTGAGCAAGCCACAAGACGTCAGAAGAAGGCTCCTGACTCTCTCTACAACTGGCTCTACCGCGCAGCGGATGCGATTGCGCTTCTACTAAAGAGATTTCTATCTGAGATCAAAAAACTTAATGAACTACGGCCGCCCGGTCGGCGGCGAAAACCTCCTCGTGGACGGCTATTTCCAATCGATCTGTCTATTTAAATATCATCCGTAAAAGCCTTGGAGGGCAAGCCATTTGAAATTCTGTAGAGAGCCCAGTGGGGGATTCTGTCGACATAATAGATAATATCCATTATAGCCAACTCAACCGATGCCTTGTAAAGACTGATTAATCCTGGCATTCAGGCGCAAAATTGGAGAACACAATGAAAACAAGGTTCTACATACTTTCACTTATGACGCTCCTTGCAGGAGCCTGCGGGAATCAATCATCAGAGAGTACAAATAACTCGAAAGAGGGGGCGCCACCAACTCGATTGCGGTCGGAGGAAGCACGACTTCCTGCAACTGTAACTTTTTCGCGCGAAGCCGTGCCATTTGAGACACTTCAAACTGAACTAGATACCGATCCCCAAGGAATGGGCGCGCAAGCATGGGGAACCAGGAACTCTCAGCGGAATTTCAGTGCTTCAATTCTCCGCTATGCAGAGACACCGGATCACAAAACCCTCAAGTTGGAGATTAGCGATCTAAATTCAGGCGCTTCGGCGATCATTTGCTCTTCACATGTGCCAATGCAAATTGCACGAGACGCGGAGTACGCGTGCTCTGGCCCACACGATGGAGCCAATTTCCAGGTTAGTGTTAAAGTATTGCCATAGTAACGCCGCAGCTTAGTTGTCTTGCCACCGGACTGCCTTCTTGGCAGTTCATCCATCCGGGCCTAGTGCAGCACCAATATCCTTAAAGCACATACCAAGCATATGAAGGCGTTTCGCTTCAATGCTAAGCTGCTGGTAAGCGTTGGATATACGGACCCTAACCTTTAGCTAGAAAGGCATATGGCGTAAATTTCTCTGGATGCGCCTCCAAGTCCCGTTCATCTTGCTTTAGCGCCCATTCTACGTATGCTGTGGCATTTTTGTTTGCGGCAACGGCTGTTTGGGAGACAAGGTTGCTCGAAATCAGATCAGAAACAATCGTCATAGTTTTTGCTGATCGATGACGGTAGGCTAATAGCCTGCAGCGGCAGCATCAATGTTTTCTGTTGGGTTTTTATTAACTGACTCTCGCCTGAACTTGACGTTCTTCTTACTATTCCTACGATTTTTTCGTGCCATCGATGAAACATCCTTGTTTCTTGTCGTGGATCATAACCTGGTAATGAGACCCATTCAAAAACCAGACATCCATTTGACTCGACTTTACATATAACGAAAAGAACTATTTTTTATTACCCCATGGTGCAACCTTACTATGCACCGTAAAGTGAATCCCATCAAACCATAGCTGGAGTTCTCCCCTTGTGACTTCCTTAGGCAAGCTCTCAAGCTATGTTTTCAAGGAACCGCCTTCAAATCTACGTGCAAAAATATAGAGACCACGATCATCGCCACACATAGCAACCAATTGCCGACGATCTCGCTTTATAAACATCACTACATCGCCAGCGTATGGGTCAACCCCTAATCGTTGGCACTCACCCAAAAGCCCATTCCACCGTTTCCGGAAGTCAACCTTGTGATAGCAGATCACTACCATGCGAACCTGTGAAGGCAGCATCACTTAACACTAACAAAAAAATGTCGGCTACTAGACTTAAACTCGATCGTCCAAGTTTTACAGGGAACCATTTCTACGGTTTTTAACTCAACTGGACGTCAATTGCCCGACGTGTTTAGCTTCCTCGTTTTCTTTCTCTTGTTCCCTGTCTCTGACTCAGG
>JBIKKO010000105.1:0-11530 GCA_044360315.1 Oligoflexales bacterium | reverse complement strand
ATGATCGCTCGGTAACGTTAATCCAAGCTTTTCTGTGGCCCCTGCGAGCTCAATGCCGGCAATCCTTAGATAGCCTTGGGTCGTTCTGAGGGACGCATGCCCGACGATCGCCATGACGGCGGCCAGCGGGACACCTTTGCCTAAAAGCTGGGTGATAAACGTAGCCCTTAAGTCATGAAACTTAATTGGCGTAATCCCGATGTCCTGGCAAAAGTCTTTGATGACCTGGGCCTGGTAACCAGACTCCCACTCACTTAGCCTTGGCAGGACGTGGTCGTCACCCGGGCGACGACTTAGCGATAATTCCCGAAGAAACTTTTGCAGCTCCTGCGACATCGCACGATGCGGTGTTTGGCGGTCTTGGTTGGACCGATTCCGTTCTTGGAACTCCAGCTTTGGGCCACCAAGATCTTACCGCCATCAAAGTCGACGTTTTGCCATGTTAAAGCAAAAAGCTCACCGGACCGCATGCCTGTTAAAAGTGCCAGCGCCCAGACTTCGTAAAATCTGTGGCGCACAGCCTTTGCTTCGCGCAGCAAGATATCAATCTCACTTCCGCTTAACACGGCTTGCTTGACCTGCGGGACTCTCACTTTGACCCGAAGCGCTGGGTTTACTGCCAGCACTCCGTTTTCAACGGCCATTTGAAGGATTCGTTTGATGATTTTCAGTGTGGCTTTCCTGGTGTACCAAGAAACATTTGCCGCAGAGTCATAGATGATTTCGTGCACATCACCTGGGGTGATCGACTTCAGGCTTCGACCCTTGAGCATTGGTTCTAGCCAAATCCTATTTTTACTTTCGTAATTTAACAGGTTGGACTTCATCATTTCGACTCGCATGCGATCCATGCAGATTTGAAACCATTCATCCCACGTGTAATTGGCTGGTCCGTCTTTTAGGTTACTAATTTGGCGTTTTAGATCTGCTTCGATTTTTTCAGCTTCACGCCGGGTGGTGATACCTCGACGTTTCATCTGAATTCTTTTACCGCGACGATCGATACCGTTTACGTAAACGAGGTAGGTTTTCGTACCGTTTGATTTGGTGATTTCGCTTATGGCCATAGGTCACTCCCTTTTCTTTGGAGGACTGACCGCAAATCACGAAATCGAAACCGAAGCCGGCTCCGCAACTTATAGGAAGCAATATGTCCTCGGTGCACCATGATTCGTAGTGCATTAGGACTGACTCCGAGGTATTGGGCCGCTTCACTGGTGGAAAACCATTCGCGTGCTATTTGGTTATCAAAGAGCGCATGCTGACCATGTTGACAGCTGTCATCCATGATGAAACCTCCCTAGTCTACAAAAAAATAGGACATGGGGTAGGAGAAGCGAACGTGCCCAGCCCATGATGAACCTAACGACTCCGATCCCCCTCCTACCGGCAAACCGTCAACTGGTCGGGCACCTGGCGAATATTGGTTACCGTGGGCTGTTACGCAAAACCGTGGGTGTCGATCCAGAGGTTTGTCTCTGTGGCGCAAGAATGACTGTTGATGATGCGATCACAGACGGCAAAAAGATTGCCGAGACGCTGGCAAGACTTGGCATTGTTTCAACGGGTCCACCGAAGAGACGGCAATCAACGGGTGAACTTGATTATGTTTATGAGGTGTAAATGCTGGTGCCACCGGTGCTGGTTACGCGGGCGTGTGGCCTTGAGGCAGTCTGCCTGGGACAAGAGCTAAGTATTTAGGCGAAGGAGATCGGTGTGGGGTCGATGTTTTTGGTGAGTTTTCGTGTGCTGGCGGGGTAGAATGACATCTTGACTGGGAAAGGGTGGAGACAAGATGTCCGGAAGGCTCTGATATTGTTATTATTTTACCTAGCGCCGCCTTTAATGTGGCATTTGAAGCGCTAGGGATGCCTTGGAGGTCCACCCACATCTGTCGTCACAGTTTTGGTACATTGGCTCTTATGGCGTCGCGAGACCTCAGTGCTGTACAAGCAGCCCTAGGGCATAGTGACATAAGGGAGACGCAGCGTTATGCAAAAGTCGTGGCGTTGATGGACGGAAAAATCCAACAACAGACGGCCGATTTTATCGGTCTAAATCACTCTGAGTCGCCGCCTAAAACTCTTCCGCTGAGAGGTGTTGCTGGCATAATGACCTTGTAAGCCATGCGGGACAGTCACTTTAAAAATTCACGGATGAAATCACGGATAAAAATTTCTCGAAGAGATTTTTATTTGTTATGTCGGTGAGTTGGAAAAAAGTGGCGGAGGCAATGCTCTACTATTCGAACTAGGGACAGTCACCCGGGAGTATCCGGTGGCGTGGGGTAGATTACAAAAATGTACTAACCGATAGTAAATGTCGGCTAGGCGGATTTTTTTACAGAGACGTGAACCGATAGGCCAATCGCGGAAATAATTCGCAATAACCTGTCGATCGACACTTTCTGTAGGCTTCCGTTAATGATGCCTGTGACAGTCGTTCTTGCAACCCCCGCTAGTTCTGCGACTTCCTGATGGGTCAAGTGTTGCTTAGAAACTTCGCGGATGATCGCTTTCGTGAGAGACGCCTTAACCTCAGCCTCGGCAGCCCGCATCGGCTCGACACCAAGGTTCTCGGCCAGATCTTGTAGGTTTTTGTATCGCTTAGCTTTGCTCATAGTCTTTTTATCCTCTGAAGTGACACTTTTATGTCTTTTTGTTCGGTTTGCTGTGTTTTCCTTCTAAATGCGTGCACCAGGTAAATTGCGTCGCCAACCTTGACAAAATATATGACGCGGAACTGACCACTTCGATCCTTAAGACGCAATTCGTGAATCGCTTTTCCTAAACTAGGCATGGTCCGTGAAAGCGGCATCGATAACTTAATTCCGAGGCGGAGTTTCGCGACACAATCGAGCAGATCTCCAAGAACTTCCTTGGGGAAATTTTTCAGCTCAGCTTCACATTGGGGTAGAGTCACAACGTCCATATTCAACATGTCTCATATATGAGACATGTTGTCAACAATTTTTTGACATCTGGAATAGCTCGTAACTATTCAGCACGCTTCGGCCTTCTGATAGGAATGATGGCCACTTAACCGGGCGCACTTCGCTACTGAGGATAGCTGTACACACTGATGCCCAATTCATGGGATGGCATTTATCCAATAGATATAGAGCCTCCTTGCCGCAACCAGAAGCGCTGTAGTTTACGTCATCAATCTTTTGAACTGCTATAGGCTCATTCTTGCAATCAAGGTCCCACTTTGCTCGGTTGGTGACTCTTTCCTGTCTCACTGATTGCGTCACAGTTGCTTCGAAGGTGACACAGCTCGTTGAAAAAAGAGACACGGTCAAAAAAACTAATTTATTCATATTCCATCTCCAAAATTGAAACTCCGACCTACGGTCTGGGGCAGATAGTGCCTATGTCAATCTCTACGAAAAACGTACCAAATCCGCCGCCGGATCTCAATTTGATATCGCACTTCGCCGGCGTTCTGCATGACTCGATCTATGTGCCATTATCCAGCAAAACATCGCTGCGTAGAGTAGATCCCCGACGCGCGTCGCGCTGGAGATGAATTGGCAAGATCTGCCTGTTGGTTTGACGAATAGCGAGATCGATGACCTATCACAGGGACTGAAGCTGACGGGCATCATCAGTTATCGCTACATGAATGCCCTGAGGCGCCACACAAAAAACCCGAACGGCGGGTATTCACTCGATCGATCGTTTTCAAGACACCATGTTTAACAGAATCTTGCAATCGAAACGAACAAATCTCCCGCGCTTATGCTGTCCAACTTCCCCCAAAAAGAGTTGCAATGCAGGCCCGTGATCTGCTTCTGTGACGTTAGGTGTTTTGACACCTGCTAGAACGATACTAACATGCTACAAGTTATAAAAAGAAACGGTAACCATCACTGGTTACCGTCATTTGTAGCAAATCACTGTCACTTAGAAACGCGAGGTGTACCCTCTTACATTTTACAAGCGGTAGCTTGCAGAAATTCGACCAATCCAAGGCGACGTGCTATTTCCAGAAATCAGAAATGGCCCGTTGTATAGGAAGTTTCTGGAATAAACTGCATCGACCCTGAGAGCATCGGACGCATAAAAAGCGCCTAGCGTCCACAGGGAGGAGTCAGACGTCTCATCGACAGACTTCTCAATTTTTAAATTTTCGCCGGTGGTGTTATCCTTACTCGTTTGCGATCCGAAGACCACATAACTCATGCCCGCCATCAAACCAAAATTTCCGTAAAGGTTCATAGCTTCTGCGCCAAACTTACCGTTCAATTGAAGAGTGTCAATCTTCTTCTTCTCGCTGTTGCTGGCAAAACTAAACGTTGGACCGTCCGGACCGACCGTAACCGTTGGGCCAGAGCTCGCACTCTTCATGATTTCGGCTGCAACACTGGCTTTAGCTGCTTCAGAAACAAAATTGTATCCACCCTCAAGAGCAATGTGCTGATCGGAGTACTTACCGCTTTTGCTTGTTCCACTGACACGAGCGGTTGTCGTGGCTGAGCGCATCATAAAGGTACCTGCACCATACACACCAGACTGCTTGTAGCTTTCAAGCCAGCGTCCATCGAGTGATAGCTTCATATCATTTTTGATCGATAAAGATGTCTCAGCAGCGCCAGCTTTCTCGGTTCCCTTTTGGTTTCCGAGCGCCGTAATCGTTGCACTCACGTCCAAAGCACTTGAGTCAGACGAATGATAGCCAACCCCGATGTCGAGTTGATCAGCACTGGACTCGGTCTTTGTTACTGCTCCAGCGTCTTCTGAGCTCTGGTTTGATTTGTAAGATGCATAGGCAAGTCTGAGGCCCAAAGCAGATGTCTCCGATAATCCAAACCCGAAAAGAAGCTCTATAGGTCGTTGCGGCGCTCCTAAAACATTTTTTTCTTTGTCAACACCAATGAGTTTGTTCTGCGTATCGTCAAACACTGAGTTCGAAGCTCCGCCAGCTTGAGACTCGGAAAATAGCCAGTCGTTACGACTAACATAGGCGCCGAGATTGAATGAACCCATTCCAACAACGCCACCGACCGATGCTTGAAGCGTCTTAGAATTATCATGGTTTTTTTTCGTATCATTTCGTTCCGCCTTTGCATGCCCCAGCTCTAACGACAGGTGTTTACTCACACCAATCAATCCATTGTAGCGAAAAAGCTGTGTCTCATCGTTGACGCCACGCATATTCTGCATCACAGCCATTCGCGACTCTGTAGCCAATGCAGACGACGCGACAAAGGTCACAGCCGTAAGTCCTCCGACCATTCGCGCGCCAACTCTGCAGCTCATCACGCTTGTTAAGCCCAGACGGTTTCTTAGATATAATCCTGACATTTTCACCCTCCAAATTAGTCTTGTCTCAAGCGACACCCCGCTGGGGCCGTTTCCAAAGTAGCGTCATATAACGCGAAAGCAGACATCTTGTCATTCCAAAAAAAAGAGATAGCCAAAACCCACTAGTGCTTCCAAAAAGTCCAGTCTTCCTCATTTGGTAGCTGCAAGCGAACACCAGTTTCTCGAAAGCCAGATCCTCCTCCTTAGGAAACCCAAGAGCCGTAGGCCATTTACGGCCAAGACATCGTAAGCACTCATAAAAAATGGCCCTGTTGATCGAGTCCACCGTGGCGGCCTCAACCTCCAAATAAATTGCACTAAATAAAAACTGATTCTCAACCGTCAGCTCATTTAAAACTTTGCTATCAGATAAAAGCCGTCTGAACTGCTCTAAATAAATGTAGAATCATGCCTCATTTTATAGTACTGTCCGCCCGTCCTTGATCACATTACATTTCAAATTTGAGGCAAACAAATGATGTCAAAAACATTGAAGCAAAGTAGTATCCTTCGTTTAGCAGCAAGCATGACTATGGTTGCATTAGCAACTGCAAGTTGTGGAGACAAACCCAACGCATCGGCGCCGGGAAACAATCTTAATTTGAATACTGGAACCGAAGGCGAATTGCCCTCCCTCACCAAAGATGAAGTAAGAAGTCTTTTGCGATCCAACAAGTCTAATATCATTAAGACACTTTTTTCAAACGGCAACCTTATAGTTACCGATTCAGATACCGATGTTCGAGCAGATTTTTCTCGCCTTGGGCAACTTGACAGCGCAAGTCGCAATTTTGAATCCTGCGCATCCGTTCGAACAAACGAGAACACAACAACGACCGGTTTAAAGTCAATGAGCCAAAGCTACGCTCTTGACTTTATCGCTGAATGTGACCGCAGCAAAAAACAAGATGATAAAGAGGATAATATTCGAGGCTTAGAAAACAAAGCAAAATACACGATGATATTTGCGTGTGATGGAACCCTTTCTTCAGCCTTACCTACGGGCTGCGAGGGTGTATCAAGACAAACTAGCAACACATCTGGAATTTTTAGTGGCTCAATTTTTGTATCCTCCGAGAGCAATGCATTTATCGAGTTGATGAACAAGGATCCTGAAAACGCAAACGATGTGCAGACCATCAGACGCGAGTACCAAAACTCAAGCATGCACGACGGCGGAAAACCATGCCAGATCAAAAAAACTGGTCGCATCACACGCCTAGATTCCTGCACAGTTGAAAGCTATCGCTACTCGTTCAATGGCGCACCGAGCGAAACACCGACTATCTCAAAAACAGTATACGTACTCAAAGGCATGGAATTGCGTGATGGCGATAGCCGCTACTCCAAGGGAACAGTCGACATCACAATTAACAACTGGAAGGGAACACTCACCTACCAAGGTCGAGCATCCGACAAGCCATTATTCGAAGCTTCATCTGAGAACGCTGAAATTCCGGAAGAAGAATTCGATTTCTAAGAAAACTATAGGTTGACTAAGAACCAACAGAACCTCTTCGAAAAACCGTCCTATTTGGACGGTTTTTTTTATCCTGCAACATTCGAAACCAAAGTTTATCGATGAACTGTCCCAAACGCTGTCATTGGTTTTGTTACGCAGGCAGATCGCGACGAACTTGAATAGATAAATGCCAGCTTTGATTAGACAGTGCGTCGTCTTAGATTTTGAACTGTAATCTAGGAAGTCAAGATGATATCCCTCGACTCCTAACGAGGAGACACCGTGACAGACCAGAGCTATGATGCATCGTTCCAGATTGTCTGGTTCAAACGAGATTTTAGGGTCTATGATCACGAACCTCTGTATCAAGCATGTCTTCGCGGCAAAGTTATCGGGATTTATATTTTTGAACCCGATCTCGTTTCGTCGGTTGAATTTGACCGCTCGCATTTTGACTTTATTCGCACATCGTTAATTGAACTCCAAACAAACCTGCGGAAACTAGGCAGTGAGCTGCTGGTTTTCTATGGTGAGGCCACCTCCTGCCTCGAGACACTCTGGATCATGTTTCATTTTAATCACCTGTGGAGTCATGAAGAGACTGGTAACAACATCACATTTCAACGTGACTTACGGGTAATCGAATGGTGCAAGAAAAGATCCGTATCGTGGCAAGAGCCGAGACCGTTCGGCGTCATTCGTCGTTTAAGATCACGAGATGAGTGGGGTGATAAATGGGAAGCTTCGATGTTAGAACCCATCCGACCTATCCCACAGTTTAGGTTTCCCCTCACCGCTCACGATAAATCAATGATCTCACGATGGACCAGTATTCCATCCGACAAGGAAATCCCTTGCAAAGGCTTCCCAAAGCCCGAAGCGTTGCAGGCAGGAGAACATCAGGCCCAAACAATGTTAGATTCATTTTTAAACGCTAGAGCTATCAACTATAGCTTTGGCATGTCAAGTCCAGTCAGCGCATTCCATTCATGCAGTCGACTGAGTCCCTATCTGGCTTGGGGAAATATATCATTACGCCACGTATATCAGGCGACGCGCAACAAGCTATCGGATCTCACAGATCAGCGGGAATTTGGAATTCCAGTAGATCAACGTTGGTTTAGGTCGATCCATGGGTTTGAGTCCCGCCTTCGCTGGCACTGTCATTTTATTCAAAAACTCGAAAGCGAGCCTGCAATTGAATTCCAGAACATGATGCGTGCGTTCGATGGGATGCGAGAAGCTGAATTTAACGATGGATATTTTAAAGCCTGGTGTCTTGGACAAACTGGATATCCAATGATTGACGCATCTATGCGAGCCCTTCACCGCGGCGGGTGGATTAACTTCCGAATGCGGGCCATGTTAATCTCATTTGCAACCTATCAGTTATGGCTTCACTGGCGTAAGCCAGCCATGTTTTTAGCTCGACACTTCCTGGATTTCGAACCAGGCATTCACTTTAGCCAAGTACAAATGCAGGCAGGCACAACCGGTATCAACACAATCCGTATTTATTCACCGGTCAAACAAACTGTTGACCAAGATCCAGAAGGCCGATTTATTCGTGCTTACATCCCTGAACTCCGTCACATTCCGAATGAGTTCCTATCTGAACCCCATAAAATGCCGCTTGAGCTACAAAAAAGCCATGGATGCATCATTGGCAGTGACTATCCTGCACCGATTGTCGAGCACAAGGTTGCTTTCAAACTAGCCAAAGAGCGTTATGCTGCCTTTAAAAAATCACTCTCAACCGATATTTCCGAACAAAAATTGAAAGTACTTCGACGCCATACCAACTCAAAGCCAGGATCGCCGTGAGTTTGTAGCGGACAACACCCTACTTTTTCTCTGCCAAACAACCACCACTATGTCCCGTCAACTGTCATATTTAGATCTGGCATCTTAGATAAGTGTGCACCATTCTTAGGCTCGAAAACACGTTGCTGGATTTTCGATGTTCAGCTACCATCGAAACATCATCCACCTACTATCTTGACTTCCGGAGTGTCGCCATGCATCGAAGAAATACAGGCATCAAACTTTTATGTATGAGCGTTACCATTGGCACCATTCTTTTCTTGACATCACCGACCTCGTTGAGTGCACAAAATAAACCAGAACCTTCACCTGCAGAAAATGGACGCATCGAAGGGTCCAAGAAAAAGGCTAAAACGACAAAGCCAAAAAATGACAGCAAAAGCGCTAAGACCAATGCCAAGCAAACGAACGACGCAAACGCGGCAGAGCCGAATGAAAACAGCCAAGCCGCAGACGCCGAACCAGGATCACCTACAAAAAGATACTCCGAGCAAACGGCTCGCCGTATCGGAATTGGTCTCAACGCAGGATTTCTGTACATTGGAGCGGGAGGCGGCTTGGAAGGTTGGTTTTCCCCGAGTGATCGTCTTGATTTGGGACTACGCGTTGTCGGGGGCCGAGCGAAGATGACAGCCTCTGGGGATGCCGATCTATTAGAGACAGCCGATATCAGCCTAATGCAGGTGTCAGCCCATACACGATTTTTCGTTGGCCAAAGTTTTTACGTGCTGGGTGGACTAGGATATAACACCTTCTCGGGCAGCTATGGCGTCACAATCAATAAAACGAAAAAAGAAGTTTTGCTTCCCATGAAAGCAAGCTCATTGTCACTTAATATTGGCCTAGGTAATATGTGGCGCTGGGATAATGGTTTTACTCTTGGCTTTGACTGGATCGGGTACTCAAGTTTTACAGGCATGAAGGTTTCGCTTGAAGATCCAAAAACAGACGAAGAGAAGGCCGTTTTCAATGTCTTCAGGTCAATTCCAAGCGGCGGCGATCCCGAAAAGAAAGCAAAAGACCTACTGATGAAGAATAATTTGTATGCACTACTTATGACTCTTGGGTATAGATTTTAAACCAAAACAGCCTTAGTTTTGGATCCATCTCTGAGAGAGCTGAACAGAGTCCACCAATGGGCCACTACGATAGTTGTTTTCGATTCGCAAAGGCCTTGCGCAGGTTACCTGCAAAGGCCTGGATAATTGGGAGCTGAAGAGTTTTACGCCGGCTCACAAGATAAATATCCCTTGTTATCTCGGGTAAAAAATCCCAGCGCGTCCGAGGCACTCCAAGGCAATGAGCTACGCCCAACGGAATCAATGCAGGTCCAAAGCTCGCCTCACACATTGCCGCGGCTGACATAAAAGATTCCACCCTCGTGGTGATCATAAGCTTGCGACGACGAAACCGAGTCACTCTTGTAGAAATTTCCTGCCACGTGCCCGATTGTTCTTCAATAGAGATAAGCCTGATTGGATCTTGCTCCTCGTAGCGCGCTCCATCCGGAGGATACATGATCACCATTGGCTCTGATCCCAATTTGTACAAGTCCAAAGTCTTTGGACCAAGGGATGACCCCGCCACAATTCCTGCCTTGTAACTACCATTTAAAACTCGGTCTATAACCACGGGGCCACGGTGGGAGTGCAGAGCAAGGTGGACCGAGGGTGTCTGACCTCCGGCTACGTTGAGGATCTTAGCACCCCAAGTGGAAAGAACAGACTCAGACACCCCAAGAGGCAGGACTATAGACTGGGTCTCTAACTGGGAAGCAGACTCTAAAAGATCTTGTAAAGCCAGCATCATCGGTATGCCGTCGTCAACCAGCCTCAAACCTGCGGCTGTAAGTCGAAGATTACGACCCTCGCGAGTTAAGATGCAATATCCCAAGCGGTCTTAAAGAGCGCTCAAACGCTTACTAACCGTTGACTGACTGATCCGCCTTCGGGTCGCCACGGATGTCGTGGAACCAAGATCATTGAGATCCTTAAGCAGCAAAAACGAGTCGAAGAAATCCATAAGAAAACCGCCTTTTTAGGAAAAAACAATTCCATTTTAGAATATGACTAATTCTAAATATTCGCTTTAATCATAATTTAAATTGACCGATTCTTGAATCACATAAAAGAGGGAGGTTACCGTGACTCAAGAGACGTTGATCGTTTGGACTTCGGCATTAGCGATATCTACCCTATCAGGCTTCCTTGGGATGGGAGGAGGCATCTTACTGATGCTAATCTTTCTGAGCATTCTGCCCATCACAGACGCAATGATTCTTCATGGGATCGTCCAATTCGTGGCCAATACCACCAGAGCTGTAACCCATCAAAAAAACATCTGGTGGACCAGCGTCCTATGGTATGGGGTTGGCGCGATTGTCGCTGCGACATCTCTCTTATTTATTCAATGGAGCCCGGAAAAGCGCTTGGTGTATCTTCTATCTGGCGTCCTGCCATTGATTCAATTCCTACCCACTAAAAGGCAATTATTTGATATCACCTCTAAACAAAGTGCTGTGGCATGCGGTGCTATCATGACAATAGGACAAGTCACAGCCGGAGCGACCGGACCCCTTCTCGATGCATTTTTTAATCAATACGATCGAAGTCGATTCGGAATCATCGCCACAAAAGCCGCAACCCAAACCATCGCACACGCAAGTAAAATTCTCTACTTCCTCACACTGAGTGCAGTCCTCGATACAGCCGGCCAACCGCGAATAAATCTAGGCCATGAAAGAACTCTCATAACGGCACTAGGAGCTGCGGTCATGGCCATAATCGGTACTAAATTTGGAACGATTATTCTAGAGAAGATAACTGATACAAGATTTGCGCGATTAAATCGCCAAATAATTATAATACTTTGCGCATACAGTTTCTTCCAAGCCTTTCAACAAAAGAAAAATTGAAACATTATCAGATTTTGCAAAAGT
>JBIKKO010000104.1:0-11591 GCA_044360315.1 Oligoflexales bacterium | reverse complement strand
TATCAAAAAACCGTGCTGCACGCGTTTCGTGTTCTCTTGCTGTTACTGGCGACCTGGGTCGTGATCAAAATTCTCTTTGGCTCATTCTAGGGCCCGTCGATGGTGACCTAGCACTTTGGATTGATGATCATTTAGCTTTCACGGTTGTCGGTCAGTCTGCATTTCCTGTCGTTCCTCTACCAATGGGCAAGTCTTCGTTTAATCTTAAAATTTTGACTCGTCCTCATCAAAACGGGCAATTGGCTATGACGAGCTTGTTTCCCATTACGGTGACAGATCAATGGACTGAGGTTGTGCGGATACAGAAGGTTTATTCCTTTGCACGAGTGATACTGCCATTTGGCACCATGATGCTATTTATTGGATTGTGTGTTTTGTTTGTCACATCGTTTAACACTGGGATTCGCTATCCGGACGTCTTTTGGACGATGATTGGCTTGGCCATTGGCTTGCTCGAGTTAGGTGTGAAAGTAAGACTGGGATTTTCAACCTGGTGGACCTATGAGATGCAGCTTGCAGTCTACTCAAGTTTAGCCGTAGCTCTTTGTTATCATATCCATAGAGATTTTCCTGTGAAAGGTCGACTCGCGATATTTTTGATTCCAACGCTGTTTTCTGCGTCCTTGATTTTCTTCGAGCCGCAAACCCGCGGTGTAATTGTATCCGGATGGAAGCTCACGTCATGGATTCAGGTCGTTTTATTTTCCGCGATAGCGATATCTGGATTTCGCCGGATTGAAGGACTTGGAAGAAGTCGCAGAAATGCAAGGCAGTTGGGCATCTATACTGCTTGGTTGGTGGCATTCGGACTCGTTGCTACGAATGCATTGATTGAGATTAAGGGAATTTGGTTGCGCGAGATCATGCTCATTATGACAACAATGGCGATTGCGGCCGTTATCTCCTTGGACTTGGTGTTGTTCCACCGCGGGTACTTCAAGGAGAAAGCTCTACGCACTGACGAACAGCTGCGCCGTGAGCGAGAGGAACGGGAGAAGTTGCGCCTTGCGGAGGCTTTGGCCATTGGACAAACGGCACAGGAGCTTCTTCTGCCTATGCAAATTGAACGAACCCACCCTGGAGTTCTGCTCAAGTACCGTTGCGTTCCGCATATAAACATGGCTGGTGACTGGATGGATTCTTGGGAAGGTCGTGATGATAGCGTTGTGATTTTATTGGGTGACGTCAGTGGTAAGGGACCCTCAGCTGCGATTGCCATGGCATCGATCATGACTTTGACTCAAGAGTTTCGAATCAATAAATTAAGCCTGACAGAGGCGGTTGAGGCTATGAGTCCGCGTTTGTTTGATTTGTTTAAGGGCGCCATCGTAAGCACTTGGGCCGGTGTCCAGATATATGCCGACGGATCAATGCGTTTTTCAGGCGGTGGTAGTCCCGGTTGGTTTGTTTTGAGCTCTGACGAGGTGAAGTTTTTTGCCTGTCGACAATCCATGATGGGACTATCTGGCAGTCCAATAAATGTCAGTGCTCAAGAGTGCTCTCCGATGCCGGGCGCACGAGTTATCTCTGTTTCAGATGGGGTTTGCGGGAGCAGCCGTCAGTTACGTCAGTTTATGCAGCACATTCGCAGTTGTAGTGAAAACGAGAAGACGACAAGTGAACTGATAGAGCACCTATTTAATTTCGCTACACTTCAAAACATTGCAGATGACCGGAGTCTTGTGATCATCGAGCGCGATACGGCCGGTCCTCGCTCTCGCCTCGATGTGGCCTAGGTGAACCAAGCAAGGTTCTCATGGTGAGTTGACAACGTGAAACATGGAAGGCGGCCTTGCTGGAATCGGTTTTGCCATGTGGGCAGGCACAGGCGCGGCGCATGTGTCTCAGGTGTGGGAATGAAAAGTAAATTTTTTAGGCAGAATCTGACTTTGGTTCTCTTATTCCCTTAGAAAAAACGGATGGTTATGCCCCTTAGAGAGATCCCTCTCTGAGCAATGGATTTCTATTGCCAAATGTTGAGTTGAAAGCTAAACAATAGTGCCTGATTTATATCAAGGAGATAGCCAGTGAACCTGACGTCAAGAAGCCGTTATGCTCTGAAAATTATGATGGATTTGGCGCGCTACGGTGCCAGCCAACCCCTAGTGCGGCGAAGTGAAATCGCATCGAGGCAGGGGATTCCAACCGACTACCTTGATCAAATTATGGTTAAGCTCAGATCAGGTCACCTCGTCGAAAGCATCCGCGGGCGCAGTGGCGGGTACAGATTGGCTCGTCCTGCTGATCAGATTTCGATGTGGGATCTTTTTTCCTCGGTTGAGGAGAGCATGATTCCAGTCGAGTGCATCTCATCTGGCCGTGCCTGTGATTTCGAGGCGAGTTGCTCGTCGCGGGATGCTTGGTACTCCATATACGGTGCGCTAAAAGCAAGCCTGAGCGGTATTAAACTAGGAACCCTCGCCAGTCACTGGGTGGGTGAAGTGCCGTTACCGAGTGGCTTGCTACTTGATGAGGCTTCATCGGAGCCTGTTCAAGAGTGTCGTGGTGGAGGTCGTCGTGAAGCATTGGACTCCGGTGTGATGCGACGGAGCCTCAATTCGGGATTGAAGGTGGGGGTAGATTTAGATGGCTGAAATCATCAAGGAATCACTCAGTGATCGTGAGTACAAGTACGGGTTTGAAACTCAAATCGAGATGGAGTTTTTTCCAAAGGGTCTAAGTGAAGAGATCATTCATATGATCGCCGACAAGCGTAATGATCCAGACTTCGTGCGTCAGTTTCGTTTGAAAGCATACCGTCATTGGTTAACGATGAAAGCGCCAACGTGGGCTGACGTGTCTTACAGTCCCATTGACTTTAACGATATCCGCTATTACTCAGCGCCCAAGTCTAAGAAGGAAGGCAGTGGTCCAAAGTCCCTTGAAGATATTGATCCTGAGCTCCTTGCAACCTTCGATAAGTTAGGCATACCTTTATCAGAGCAAAAACGTCTTACCGGGGTAGCCATCGATGCTGTATTTGACAGTGTCTCTGTTGGAACAACTCACCAGGAAGAACTGGCGGCAGCGGGCGTTATATTTTGCTCTTTAACTGAGGCAATTCATAACTATCCAGATCTCGTGGAGACGTACTTAGGAACGGTGGTTCCTTACAAAGATAATTACTACGCCGCCTTGAACAGCGCAGTTTTTACAGATGGGTCATTTGTGTTTATTCCAAAGGGTGTTCGTTGCCCATTGGACCTGTCTACATATTTTAGGATAAATGCGCGGGAAACAGGCCAGTTTGAAAGAACTTTGATCATCGCAGAAGAGGGTAGTTACGTCAGTTACCTGGAGGGGTGCACGGCGCCTATGCGTGATGAAAATCAGTTGCACGCGGCTGTTGTAGAATTGGTTGCGTTGGATCGGGCGGAGATAAAGTATTCGACCGTTCAAAACTGGTATGCTGGCGACAAGGATGGTAAGGGTGGCATTTATAATTTCGTCACCAAGCGAGGGATCTGCCAGGGCTTCAAAAGTAAGATTAGTTGGACTCAGGTTGAGACAGGATCGGCCATCACTTGGAAATATCCAAGTGTCATTTTGAAGGGCGATCATTCGTCCGGAGAGTTCTACTCGGTGGCTCTTACGAATCATCGTATGCAGGCTGATACTGGAACCAAAATGATCCATATTGGTAAAAACACGACCTCTCGCATCATAAGCAAAGGTATCAGCTGTGATGACTCGAAAAACACATACCGCGGGCAAGTAAAGATTCTTCCCTCCGCCGAGCACGCACGAAACTACAGTCAATGCGATAGTATGCTTGTTGGTGATCGATGTAGTGCCAACACTCACCCTTATCTTGAGGTGAAGAATCAAACGGCAATGATTGAGCATGAAGCAACAACGTCCAAGATATCTGCCGATCAAATTTTCTATTTGAAGAGTCGCGGCATTGATGAAGAGGGTGCTGTGAGTTTGTTGTTGCATGGATTTTGTAAGGACGTGTTTAAGACCCTTCCACTAGAATTTAGTGTTGAGGCGGTAAAACTTCTTGAAATGAAGCTTGAAGGAAGTGTTGGTTAGACGGTACGAGAAACCTAGGAGAGGCACGGATGACAATGTTGGATATTAAAAATCTGCATGCTCGCGTAGACGGTAAAGAGATCTTGAAGGGTCTTAGTCTGTCAGTTAATGAAGGCGAAGTGCATGCAATTATGGGACCGAATGGATCTGGTAAAAGCACTTTATCAAAAGTTTTGGCAGGTCATCCCGCCTATGAAGTCACGGATGGGACAGTTAGTTTTGAAGTAAACCTGCGCATGAAAAACGTTCTTGAAATGGCGCCAGAAGAGCGAGCGCGTAACGGTATATTTTTAGCCTATCAGTATCCCGTTGAAATACCCGGCGTGCCTAATTCCGTGTTTCTTCGGGCTGCTTTTAATGCGGTCTGTAAGCATCAGGGCGTCAAAGAGGCTACTGAGGAAGAGTTTGCGGATATTGTTCGTGAAAAGTGCAAATTAATGGGTATGGATGAGCGATTTATCGACCGTGAAGTCAATGTAGCGTTTTCCGGCGGCGAGAAAAAAAGAAATGAAATTTTACAGATGGCAATCATCCAACCTCGTTTAGCTTTTTTAGATGAAACCGATTCAGGGCTTGATGTTGATTCTCTTCGCATTGTCTCGGAAGGTGTGAATAAGCTGCGACGCAAAGATAATGCCGTCGTTTTGGTGACTCATTACCAACGTATTCTTAATTATATCGTGCCGGATGTCGTTCACATTTTATATCAGGGACGAATCATAAAGAGTGGTTCGAAGGACTTGGCTTTAGAGATTGAAGACAGAGGTTATGATTGGCTGCTGAAAGACTACTTAAACTGAGGAAGTGTTAGTCAATGACTACGTTTTCAAGTGTTGGATCAATAGAAGAGGCATGGGCTCAACGTCAAAACATGGCCCGGGATGAATTGCGTCCTGTGTTTGAGCGGCGCCAGCGAGCGTGGAAGTCTGTTTTGGTCGAAGGCTTGCCAACGACGCGGCATGAGGAGTGGAAATATACAAGTCTAAGACCATTGCTTGAGCTTGGGTTTGATTTAAAGCCAGCGCAAAACGTAGCCGCTGACGTTGCCGTCATACGGAATCTGGTCAAAACCAAGCTGTGCTCTGGTGGACTGGCTTTGGTGTTTGTCAACGGATGGTACTGCAAAGACCTGTCTGATGACCAAAGGCTTAAAACCATTGGTCTGAATCGGTTAACTGATCTTGAACACAGTGAAGATTCTGCTTGGTGGGATCATTGGCAACATTCGCCAGGCATGAAAAACTTGTTTGCAGGGTTGAATGCCGGATTTGCTCAGGACGGTGTTTTGATTAACCTTGAAAAAAATCAAAAGATTGATCGTCCCTTGCACATATTCCACATTCTAACCGAAGGCGCTGCAAGCTCTGCATGCACCACAAGGCTCTTATTGCAGATTCCGGATGGAGCAAAACTAAGGGTCATTGAGGAGTTTTTATCCGTCGATGGAGTGTCGAAGGGGTGGTCTAATGCTTTGACTCAATTCCGCCTTGGGGCAGGTGCAGACGCTGGCTATTATCGCATCGTGACGACAGCGCCGTGTTTTCACTCGGGTTCTGTGTCAGTGACATTGGATCGTGGTAGCCGATTAGAAACATGTTCACTTGTTGCTGGTTCTAAGTTTGCGCGGATCAATATCGATGTGCAGTATATGGCCCCAGATGCTGAGTGTATCTTAAACGGTCTGGCGCTTACTAGGTCTAGTGAGCTTGTTGATCATCATACCGCTGTGGAGCACCAAGTAGGGTTTTGTAGAACGCACCAGCTGTACAAGGGGATTTTAAGCGACGAGAGTCGAGTGGTCTTCAATGGCAAAATTTTCATTCGAAAAGACGCTCAGAAATCTGAGGCTTATCAGACGACGAAAAACTTGTTGCTGAGCCAGCGGGCAGAAGTGGATGCAAAGCCACAATTAGAGATTGACGCAGACGACGTGAAGGCTTCGCACGGTGCCGCGATTGGATCGATTGATCCAGCTGAGTTGCTCTATTTACAAAGTCGTTGTATTGGCCGCTCGGAGGCGGTGGCTATGTTGTGTCGTGGATTTGCTGATGATGTGGTTTTGCGTTTATCTGATGAAGCGGCCAAGCTTACTGTAGGACAACGCGTCAGGCAGTGGTTTCAAACAGAAGTGAGCCGACTGGAGGCCCGTGTATGACGCATAGACTAGCTCCCAACGGGGTTTTGGATGTTGCGGCTCTGCGACGGGAGTTTCCAGTGCTGTCCCGTGACATACGTGGGAAAAGACTCTCCTACCTTGATTCCGCGGCGACTACGCTGAAACCTTTGAGGGTCATAGAGGCGGTGGAACGGTACTACCGTAAAGGCACGGCAAACATTCATCGTGCAGTTCACCTTTTAAGTGAGGAGGCCACGGAACTTTACGAGGGAACAAGAAGTACTGTTAGGGAGTTCTTAAACGCTCAAGACGAGCGTGAGGTTGTGTTTACGACAGGTACAACAGGTGGCATCAATCTCGTTGCTCGCTCGTTTGTAAAACCTCGGCTGAAGTCTGGTGATGAAATTCTAATAACTTGTTTAGAACACCATGCCAATATTGTGCCATGGCAGATGTTGGTCGAAGAGACTGGTGCAAAGCTGGTTGTTGCCCCAATCTCAGATGAGGGCGCGCTGGATCTTGAAGCCTTCAGGGCGTTAATGACTCCTCGAACGCGGTTTATCTCGTGTATATGGATTTCAAACGCTTTGGGCGTGATAAATCCTATAGCTGATGTAATCAAGCTCGCGCACAGTGCGGGTGTGCCGATACTTATCGACGCAGCCCAGGCCGTCGCTCACGTTCCGATTGACGTGGTTGAATTGGGTGCTGATTTTGTTGCTTTTTCGGGACATAAATTGTTTGGTCCAACAGGTGTCGGCGTGCTTTGGGGAAAACTACGTCATTTGGATGAAATGCCACCGTTCATTGGCGGCGGCGATATGATAAAGACGGTTAGTTTTGAGAAAACGGTTTTTGCTGAGGCACCAGCAAAATTTGAGGCAGGAACCCCGGATATTGCCTCCGTTATTGCGTTGGGTGAGGCTGTTAAGTTTGTTAAGGACGATATCGGATTTAAAGCCATTAAATCATGGGAAGATGATTTGCTCCAAAAGGCACAGACCTCCCTGCAAGAGGTTGTCAATTTACGAATCATAGGTAATGCAGCACCCAAGGTGCCAATTTTCAGTATGGTCATGGGTCTGATTCATCCTCATGACGTTGGTTCTATTCTGGATTCCTATGGAGTTGCTGTTAGAACAGGTCATCACTGTACACAGCCGTTGATGGCAAGGTTAGGAGTTCAAGCAACAGCACGCGCAAGCTTTAGTATCTATAATGATGAAGAAGACATCAAAAGTCTCGTGAACGCACTTTGGAAGACGCAGGAGCTGTTTGCGTGAGTCAAGCCCATCTTGAGCTTTATCAATCTGTGATTCTCGATCACAACCGGAACCCACGCGGGTACGGGGACTTGGCCGGTGCAACACATCAAGCAGAGGGATTTAATCCGATTTGCGGTGACCGCGTACAGATCCAGATTGAGGCTTTGAGCGGCGAAATCCGTGATATTCGCTTTACGGCGCAATGCTGTGCGCTTTGTCGAGCGAGTTCTTCGGTACTGGTTGAGTTGATGACCGGACGATCTGTCGATATCGCGACCGCGTTGGCGGGATCATTTGAGGGGATGATTCAAGGTGATGCTGCTTCGCCAATAGAGGATTTAAAAGCATCATCGGCGCAGGCGTTCTTCGCAACTAAAGATTTTCCAGCTCGTGCAAAGTGCGTGCTGTTACCTTGGCGGACTTTCATGTCGGCCTTAGCTGGCGAAAAAACTATTTCAACTGAGTCGAAAGAGTAAGTTATGTCATTACGTGTGATCACCCAGTCAACTCCCAACCCTAACGCCCTCAAGTTTATCACGGCTAAGGACGTGAAAAAGATCGGCAAGGTTACGTTTATTCACCCTGCAGAATGTTTGCACGTTCCTCTTGCGACCAACATTCTTGGTCTTCCAAACGTGACGGCCGTGCACCTTTTTGAGAACGTGATTACTGTGACGCAGGATGGACATGGTGATTGGCCAGTCCTGGAGTTTGAAATTGTTGAAGCCATCAAGACGTTTCTACCGTCCCATGACCCAGAGTTTAAAACTGATGAGGCTGTCGTTGATCAATCAAACTGGAGTGATGAGCGTCGTAAATTAGAAGACGTGATTGATCGGGACATTCGTCCTGGACTTCAGGCGGACGGTGGTGACCTTGTAGTACTCGATTTTATTGATAATATTGTTACCGTAAAATACGAGGGCGCCTGTGGAAGTTGTCCTAGTTCTCGAACAGGCACTCTTTCAGGTATTGAAAGTATCCTTCGGCATGAAGTCCACCCTGAGATACAAATTGTGACGATTGACTAAACCGTATAGATCCGAAAGTTTGCGAGATTCTAAGGATTGATTTGTGCTTACGGAACTTTGGTTTAGGAAGCCGAATCAACGTTATTGCTTCACGCAAAAATTTTAGGAATATTCAAAACGACGCGGTTCAAGTGATTCAGCATACGACCACACATTTGACATAGTCCCATTACCTCGTGAATTTCTAATGATATCAGTGATATGAGTCTTTGTTGGTGGCTCCCTGGAATTCCCCAAGTTTACCGCTTCTTCCGCCGAGAAAGGAGAAAAGAAGTGGGGGTAAGGGTCGTGTTTGAATTCTTAACAAATTTCAGTGCCTTCTACAGCCGAGTTGTGAATGCTTCGTTTGGTATTTTATTTTTAGTTTCATGTGGAATTAAATCTTCGATTGAGGTCACCACTGCAGGGGCTGGAGCATCAGGAATAACGATTTCAAAGGTCCGTCCAATTGAAGCCAAACCATTTGAGATAGTAACCATTGAAGGTAGTAATTTTTCTGTCGCAAAAGATCTCCGTGCACGCTTTACGCTTTCGGATGGTGCTTCGACGGATGTTCCTCTCACTATAATCGACCGTAGCAAAGCCTCTTTTGTTATGCCTGAAGGTGTGGGTCTTGGTCTTAAGTCGATGACCATTGTGCAGGGTGCGTCTAAGGAAATTGCGTCTTTGAGGTTGGTGGCGAACACTGATGACAACGAACTGCCAATAATCATTGATGATTCTTCTGAGATATGCAGCACCAAGCGCTATATCGATCGCAACGGCGACGAACAAACTGGTACGAAAGATTGCTCGGCGCAATCGTCCAAGGCATGCGAAGCCGACGGAGAGGAGAACTGTGTAGTTGATGGTAGCACCTTTAAAGCTGTAGCGACCGCCAATCTGTCACCAGGTAGCATCAAGTTAGGTGTGACCATCGCGGGCGTTGCAGGAACTGTGATTGCGGAGTCGCACTCCGACTGCGCAAGCGACGGGGCCACAAACTGCGTGGCCGTGACCAGTTATCCTGCAGCTCTTGCGACCGGTGCAGCATCGAAAATCCTCTCGGGCCAAACTTTGGCGGGAGTGGCTGGTAATGTGACCCTTCCAGCCGCCGGAAAAGTATACACAGGGATCAGCTATGGCGTCGCTGGTACCAGCATTACAGGATCTTTAACAATCCCCGCTGCCGGCAATGTTCTATCCACAGCACCAGCCTATGGCGATCCTGGCGCTCAGCTGACGCCATCACTAGCTAACCGAGGCACTTGGGATCTGACTAGCAGCTTTCCTGGCGGAGGTTATTATATGGGTGTGAGCAATTTACCTGCAGCAGCAACAATTGCGACTGGAACATCAATAACCGGTGTGGGTGGAAGTGCGACTTTATCCCCTGCCAATTGCTCTTCCAACGGAGCCGTAGGCTGCGTCACAACAGCAACCTACAAATCCGCGGATCTAACCAATCTCTCGGAAGGCAATGTCAAAAATGGTGTGACCATTGCAGGAACTGTAGGTCAATATCCGAATTCCACATATCGCTTGTCGGGCTCAAGTGGCGTTGATCTCACCTCATCGATATTTAATACACAGATAAAGTCACCGTGGACGTTTCAGTACTTTGGATCTGATGGTACGCGGTACACAGGTACTGGTGACCCAGAAACTCCAGAGCCAACGATGATCCGGGCAGGCAAGACGGTTGCTGGTGTAGTCGTTGGCGCGATGTGACTCCGACAGGTTGTCAGTTCGGAGACGAGTGTGTGATGTACAGTAAGGTGTCGCGTTTGGAGTGGGCCGGAATACCCTATCCACTGACAGTCTCCATTACGTCCGGATCGAGCCTGGTGACGGTTACAGGTGGCACAACTGCTCAGTTGCGACCAGGAATGTACGTGATGGGTGGTGCTCCAGGGGGCGCGACGATTGTTTCGGTAGATAGTGATACAACCTTCACAATTTCAAGTCCGGCAACAGCAAGTTCTATCCCTGCTCCGGACGGTGGAAGATGGCCAGACAACACTATGATGTTTCATCGGGTTTCGTGGGACAATGCCAATGCCTATTGCTCAAATCTTACTTGGAACGGAAGGTCAGACTGGCGCCTTCCTTCCGCACCAGAGCTTCACGAGGCTGTTGCAGAGGGTATTTACACGGCAAACATTAATAATGATTGGATCAAATCGAATGTTGCAGATAGCAGGTTTAATTTGATGAACAATTGGTTTTGGTCCGCGACCACCCGTGGCGCATCAGCAGCTCGATGGGTGGAGCTACATACGGGTACTTCGCGGTCAGAATATTATGACGACATGGGGAATTCGTTCTCAGTGATTTGTGTGCGTGACGGACAGTAACAGCGAAATTCTATATCTCCCATCGACCGCCGCAGCGGAGTGCAAAGCTGGGGATGTGTCGGAGAGACAACCATCTTGGGCTCTTCATGCGATTAGCGCATGTGGTGTTTTTCCGACATTTCGATTCATTTATCCTGCAGTTCGCGGTGTTTGAATCTGGGTCTAAAATCGTTGACCCGACATAAATACGATCTGCTCGAACTGACGAAGGATTGTTGTAAACGAGTAGGCATAGGGTATGATTTGGTCTCGTTGACTTGAGGGGAACTTCATCACGTTGCGGCGAAAATCAATGTCAGCATGCTTCAAATAGACGTAGGAGTGGAAGATGTACTGGGGCTCGAAGTAGCAAGGGCGATGAATGGCGGCGCATTGTTCGAGGGAGAGCCAGGCTTGATTGTTTTGTGCAAATTTATTGGCCAAATCATTGGCAATCTCCAATAGGAATGGATTACGTTCGCCGGCGGTTACTCGCAGTATATCTTCTAGCGTACGACTTAGACTTCGAAGAGTGGTTTGAATCGAGGGCAAGCTATGGACCAGCTTGTTTAGGTTTTGCATGTTTTGAAAAGAGAACACAAGGTCCGGCGCCTGGACTAACTGGGGTCTCGTCGTATGGGATGGTGTGGTGACAGGTAACTCTGGAAGAGGCTGCTCTATTGGTGGTTGCGGAGGGGTCGTGGGGTTTTGAGGCGTCTCGTTTGGTGTGTCAGTGGTTTGCTCAAAATCTATTGTAATGGCTGATTTGATTTCTGGTATCGCTAAACCTTTGGTTAGGCTCTGTAGGATCTGACTGGCGACTGGCTGA
>JBIKKO010000103.1:0-11651 GCA_044360315.1 Oligoflexales bacterium | reverse complement strand
TTGTATTGCTACTGCGCTACCTCTGCTCGCAGGGATTGTTTTCCCTATGATCACTGATGAGGCCTATTATATCGACTGGGCCAGAAGGTCGGGGTGGCCACGTTTAGGATTCTTCGACCACCCCCCCATGGTAAGCTGGCTCGCCGGCTTAACAATTTTTGATCACAGCATTATAGCTGCCCGCTTTATGGTCTGGATTGCACATCTCGTATCGTTATACTTCGTCTGGAAAACCACGAGGATACTAAATCCCGATCGCGCCTTCTTTGCAACACTCTTGATCGCCTCCACAATTGGCGCCGTTGGTAGCGGTTTTATTTTAACGCCAGACGCTGGAATGCTTGCACTCTGGTCTGTTGCCATTCACGAGTCAGTCCTAGCGATAAAGGGCCAACATAAGCGCTGGTTGACTGCAGGTCTGGTGACTGGGTTGGGGCTGTGGAGCAAGTACACCATGGTCTTAATCGGTCCAGTATTTTTATGGGGCATGCTGAGGGATCATCGTAAACAGCTATGTACCCCTTGGCCGTACCTGGGTGGACTGGTTTGTGCTCTTGTATTTACACCCCATGTTTGGTGGCAAAGTCAGAACGACTGGGTGACATTTCGTTTCCAGTTTGGTCATGGCTTTTCCATAACTCAAAATATTGAGTCAAAATCACTGTTGCCGTTAGCGCAGGATCCGCAACCGGATGACTTTGACTCTCGGCGCCTACAAGATGAGCTTTTTAAAGCGATGGGTCACGTTCCAGGTTTTTCAGAGACCATAAAGCCGCCAAAGCCAGACAAGCCGCAGTGGGAGCGCGCTATACAATATCTGGGTGATTTTTTGGGCGGGGTTGCAGGTCTGTGGGGAATCTACGCGATCGCGTTTCTCCTGTATTTACTTCTTGGCCGACCCCGGCTGCATCGCACAAAACAGCCTTCAGCCGGGAGGCCCGCAGGTATGGGCATTATCGAGGCGGGAGCATTTTTTCCATTAATCTTTTTTGGCTTGATTAGTCCGTTTTCGAAAATTGAAGCGAATTGGCCAGCCATGCATATGACCGCACTCGCTATCTGGATATCTTACCGCTGGGTTTGCCCCCTGCGGTTGACTGTTGCAGCAGTTACGACGCACAGCTTAGCCGTCTTAGCACTATTTTTCGTTATCAAAAATCCGGAACAATTTTCAGGCGCTCGCAATAACCGGATCCTTTTGGAATCAAAAGGATTCAAAGAATTGGGACAATGGGCAACCAGCGAATTCTTTCATAATGCTATCGCCGTTGACAGCTATCAGCTCAAGTCTGCTCTCAGTTATCATGCTCCAACTCTGAAAATAGCGCAGTGGCCAGGTCTGACCAGAGGCTCAGAATATACGCGCGGAGATGATGATGATACGGCCATCGAAAAACTACTTTTTAACCAGGAAAGCATATCAATCATCACACTCAAGCCTAAGCCTAAAGTCATCGACGGATTTACACCAGAATCTTTCAGAGGAATACGCATATGTCCAGACGGTAAACTTGGAGTGTTTAACGTCACCACGCCAACTTTACCCTGCCAAGAGGGTCTTCGAGAATTGTGGGTGACCACCTATCGTAATCAAAACCCGCGGTAGATATCTTGACTTGGACCTGAAAAAGGTCCCTTTGTAAGTCCTTTGTCAATCAAATACTGATTGATCGCATAGCGAGCGAAGCGAATATTATAGCGTTTTATGATTTCATACGCCGCCCACATCATCTCGTCAGCTGCAGAAAATCGGCGCGACGGGTTAAATGCCAATGCTTTTTCCAAAAGTGACTTTATTTTTTTTGTCATCTTCACGTCTGTGGTTTGAATAATCTCAAAGTTTATCTTCTTCATCGCCCCGAGATTTTTAGTCGCATCTTTCGTTGCAGCCACTGCCTTTTGCCCCACAAGTAATTCATACAAAATCAGCCCCGCACAATAGAGATCGGTGCTCGGAGTTATACCAGATCCAGTTATATGCTCAGGAGCGTAATATCCGGGCGTTCCCAACGAGTAGTTTTTATAATCTTCAATCTCCTGCTTGATGGACAACCCAAAATCAGTCAAGGCGACCCGACCATGAATATCAACAAGATAATTAGCAGCCGATAAATCAGAGTGAATCGTATTGTGAAGATGGAGGTAATCAATACCCTTCAACACATCAATCAAAATACACAATGCTACGACAGGGGGCATGCGTCCTGTCTTTTTGTATAGGCTATAGCCAGACCATCCTTCAATAAACTCAGTGACTATATAACAAACGGGAGGATCAAAATAAGAGTCAACATAACTTACGATGTGACGGTGATTAAAACTGGCCATAATGAGCAGCTCGCGATGAAAATGCCCGAGTCGCTTTGGATCGCGAAGCAGTCTATCATGCAAAAGCTTCACGGCCACCGTTCGACCGTTACGTTCATCAATGGCCTTAAACACACGCCCAACACCACCTGCTCCAACTTCTTGCAAAAGTCGATAAGGACCTAAGGAGACCGGCAACTGTGTTAATGTCTTGGGCTCTGTCACAATGATCAAACCCCCTTCCACGAGTGCTTAGTAATCGGCAACAAAAGACAAAGCCTCGAGTCTAAGGCATTTGATATTCAACAACTTCGCGAGAAATTTCCAATCTAATTAGTGGTCTACCGTATCTCGCAAAAGTCTGGAGGTAAAATCACTGAGCCCCAGTCATGCCCGGGCTCTGTGGATTTAATCTGATTGTAGCTTCCCGCAATACAACCTTCATGGAACCGGAGAACGAGAGCGGCAATGTCCCACTAAAACTGACCGAGGCAGCTTTGAATTGCTATGACGCAGCGGAGTCAAGACATGTATGCATCCTGCAATGACCTAGACAACAGGGTGAAATCCTGCCATTAGGGCGCATTGCACTTTTTCTATGATAATGCGAAGCTCCCGAAGTATCTTTCACCTTAGTAGGAGGTTCGTCATGTATTCACTGAAATTTGGATGGTTATTGGTTCTTGGACAACTGTTTTTGGGCCACGCTTATGCCTCTAGCAGCTACACTCCATACACCAGCTATAAATCATACAAACCCTACAAATCAGGAACGTTGATTTGCGGCAAAGAACCATCTCGTTATGAGTGTATTGGCACAAGACCGCACTGCGAATCAGATCCAGGAAATTACGAATGTCGCTTTACTGAGGCTCATTGTGAATCTGATCCGGGCAACTATGAATGCCGAAAGACTAAAGCCCACTGTGAAGCTGAACCTGGAAACTATGAATGCCGTAAGACCGAAGCCCATTGTACGGCGGATCCCCGCAACTATGAGTGCCGAAAGACCAGAGCCCACTGTGAAAGGGATCCTAACGATTACAACTGCCGAGGCACACCAGCTCACTGCGCCGTTGACCCTACAGACTCCGCGTGTCGCAACGAATCACCTTGTGATCTCGACCCGACAAGTCCTCTATGTACGCCGCCTGCTGCGGTGGACACCCAATGTCGGTACTACGGTTATACCCGCTAAATTGTTTGGTCAAGCATATGAAACTACCGTTAGGGATAATCGAGCAACTCACTTCACATGTCTAAACTCTGATGGGGACATGGAATCGGGTTGTTTCTTTAGGTAGCCTTCCGTTTGTGCACCACTGAACCCCATGGCAACAGGGTGTTGCATCAAATCGGCACTGGTCTCCATATAGAATAAACTATCAGGTCTTACAGTCAAGATTTGTAGGCGCAATTGCCCCGTTACTGCGCGAGTCCCAAGTGCGTCATCTAACGTTTTTGGGGCATGTTGTGCAACTCGAGTATTGAGAGTCATGGTGTAGCGCTCATTAACCTGATTTGAGAAACCATACGGTCCCACATCTTTGATGATCCGCTCTCCTGAATCGTTAAATGTGGTCTTGAGGGTTGTAATGAAATTCGGAACTGTGCTTTCCAACGTCAAGGTATGCAGCAGTTTTTCACCCATATCAGGCCCGATCTCGAATTTTTTGACAATTAAGTTCCCAGAAGGGTCAATCTTAAACTCAAGCTTAAGTTCTGACTGTTTAGGTTTCCCGCAATTTTCAGAGCGTTCAAAGCACGCAGATATTTTGGTGACCGTTCCTTGCCAGGTCCCAAGCAACGGCGAACCATCAAACGGACTGGCTCGAAGTTCTGTGAGACCTCCAACTGCAACCATAAAGGAACCAAGGACGACGAAAGCTGAAAGCCTAAAGTTGATCATCATGCACTCTCCTAAAAAAGGGGGGATTCAAAAATTCTACTTTATTGTTTCTAGCATGAGCTTAACCACGCATCTAAATAAAATCAAACAAAGGATTGGAAGACATTAGCTTTTACCAATGCTAGGACGGTACTGGTGACTATGGTTGATCGACAACCATGGACCCGCAGTTTTCGGCGCTGGCTTTCCGAGAATACGTTCGACGCCCAATCTTTGCGGTGGCAACGCGCTGGCGGTGCAGCAGAGATCCTCGCTCTCGGTCACCTAAACAACCTTGAGCGTCCCATTTTGTTGTTTGCCCATGGGCTCGGCAATGATGCTTTGTTTCCCAACATCTATCTTTTTAAGTATCTACTGTCTGCTGGTTACAATATTTTCACCGCTGACATCGACGGGCACGGTAAAACCACGTCGTCACTATTTACTTCCTCATGGAAGGATTTAAGAGACTTTGGGTCGGATGAATGAGAGCTAAAGCTAATGTTGACGAACAACTCACTTAACACTTCTGAGGTCTGGTAATGACTTGGAATCGGGCTGTCTCTTTAGACTCCCCGCCGTTTCTTCTCCTAAGAATCCCACCGCAATAGGGTGTTGCATCATTCGGGCGCGCGTCTCCATATAATCCAAATTATCAGGTCTTGCTTTTCTCACTGCTAGTCGAAACTGGCCTGAGTCGAAACGAGTCCCAATTCGGTCGTCTAACTTTTTTGGGGTATATCGTGCATCCCAGTTGTTAATGGTCAGCGTATAACGCTCATATTTAGAAAAACCAAAAGGACCAACGTCTTTGAGTATCCACTCCCGTGAAGCGTCAAGTGTCCTAAGTGTCGTAATGAAATTCGGAATTGTGCTTTCAAATGTCATCGTCCGTAGCAAAGTCTCACTGTTATCAGTCCCAATATCGAAGATTTTGGCAACCAAGTTACCATCGGGATCAATCTTAAACTCAAGTTTATGCTCTCTTTTTTCAGGTTCTCTGCAACCATCAGAGGGATCAAAACACGCAAATTTTGTGGTTAATGTTCCTTGCCAGGTCCCAATAAACGGTGAATCATCAAACGGACTAGCGCGAAGCTCTGAGATACCTCCAACTGCAACCATGAAGGAACCAAGGACGACGAAAGCTGAAAGCCTAAAGTTGATCATCATGCACTCTCCTAAAAAAAAGGGGGGGGGCGGGGGGTTCAAAAGCCTACTTTATTGTTGCTAGCATGAGATTAACCACGCATCTAAATAAAATCAAACAAAAGATTGGAAGACATTGGTTTCCACCCGCATTTCATGATCCATGCTGCGTTTCCTCAAAGACAGAATAATTCTTGCATGGATGCTAAGAGTACCGCTGACAAACCAGACCCCTAGACGAACGTCTTTTCAAATTAAGAGGCTGGAATCACTATATATTTCTGAAGAAGCGTATCGCCTCTCAAGGCCCACTTATGGGTTGGCTTTGATTGTGGTGTAGTGGCCTGAAATTCAATATTTCATTGAATTAAAATATAAAAGTGTTAAAAACCAACCTCCTTATAAAGGAGCGTCAGTGTATCATTACGAGATGGATGAAGTTTTAATTAAACGCGAAAAAGCCGCGGCGCGAGAGCTGCGAAAGTCCCGTTGGTGGCAGTCCAAGATTGCTTGCCGCGCCCAGTGTCATTACTGCGCAAAACATCTGCTAAAGCATGAGTGCACAATGGATCACGTCGTCCCACTAGTACGTGGAGGGAAGTCCACCAAAGGCAACGTCGTCATCGCCTGCAAGGACTGCAATAATGCTAAGAAAGATCGCCTGCTGATGGATTGGACTCCCGATCGCCTGAAGCAAGGTTAATTAGCTTTTACCAATGCTAGGACGGCACTCGTGACTATGCTTAATCGACAACCATGGACCCGCAGTTTTCAGCGCTGGCTTTCCGAGAATACGTTCGACGCCCAATCTTTGCGGTGGCAACGCGCAGGCGGTGCAGCAGAGATCCTCGCTCTCGGTCACCTAAACAACCTTGAGCGCCCCATTTTGTTGTTTGCCCACGGGCTCGGCAATGATGCTTTGTTTCCCAACATCTATTTTTTTAAGTATCTACTTTCTGCTGGTTACAATATTTTCACTGCTGACATCGACGGGCACGGTAAAACCACGTCGTCACTATTTAGCCAGTCAACAATTCAATCCTTTGTTCCCGACGTCATCGACAAAATCGACTCCATGTCAATCGGTCGACCGCAACTGCACTGTTGTGGATACAGCATTGGAGCCGTGCTTTTACTCAATTATGCGGTCTATCACCCGGAGCGCATCCGTTCATTATCTATGATTGGACCTCCTTTGAACTTGGCAACAGGCATTCAGATTGCAAAAGAACTGCTTTCGCCCTTAAGGCAATCATACCTGCAATCTATTCGCGATTATGGTCCTTTAGGTATTCATCCTGCAATCGGGCCTATTTTACGAGGTCGCTACCCCGTGCGCTTGGGTCATAACGAGCAGGCTTCCTACCTCCATGCCGCAGCTCAAGTCATTGCAAGCCTTGATCCCGTCAGTAAACTGCCTCTCGTCACATTTCCCACGCTTTTGGTTGCCGGTAGCTTAGACGCACTCGCCCACCACGGTGATTTTGACCAATTTATAGACTTAAGAAATATTCAAACCTTCAAACTGAAGGGGGAAACTCATTTTACCAGCATGCTCTGCGGCAAGTTAGTACGGCGTATAGAGGTTTTCTTGCGCAACGCCCCTTAAGCAAGCTATAACTATGCTGATAAGAGACGCTTAGTCTGCACTCAACGTAAACGCAAATCGGCAGGATCTGAGACCCCAAAATGCGTTTTCGTAAAAGGGCGTTGACGATGCAAAAATCAGATAATGATCACTGACACGCCTTTATGATTGCTGTGTTAACTCATCATTTCGAAGAAAGGACTCATTTTATGTCAAACGGAATATTTTCGACCCCCACCCCAAGTAACGAACCGGTGAAGTCTTACGGGCCAGGATCTCCGGAAAAACTAGAGATCAAACGGCAACTTAATCATCTCCGAGCTGGTGGTACCAAGATCCCCCTGGTTATTGCCGGTGAGCGCATATACACGGACTTCATGGGCACAGTCACCTGCCCCCATAATAAATCTCTGGTTCTCGCAAGCTTCGCACAAGCAGGAGCAAAAGAGGCACAGCTTGCGATTGAAGCCAGCCTTAAAGCGAGGAAACATTGGGCATCACTACCCTGGGAAGAACGTGCCGCCGTGTTTCTAAAAGCAGCCGATCTACTGGCGACTAAATACCGTGCTCGCATGAATGCTGCGACCATGTTGGGCCAGAGCAAAACGGTTTTTCAGGCTGAGATCGATGCTGCTTGCGAACTGATCGATTTCTTCAGATTTAATGTTCACTTTGCTGAACAAATTTACCGTCAGCAGCCCATCTCTGCTCCTGGCACCTGGAACCGACTCTCGGCACGAGGTTTGGAGGGCTTTGTCTACGCAATTGCGCCGTTTAACTTTACCTCGATTGCAATAAATCTAGCCGCTACCCCAGCCCTCATGGGTTGTGCTGTTTTATGGAAACCTGCAGCGACTGCTGTTCTGGGATCTTGGATCGGTATGGAAATTTTAGAAGAGGCCGGCCTACCACCAGGGGTGATCAACTTCTTGCCGGGTGACGCCGCGGCGATCTCCTCTGTAGCTCTCCAGCACAAGGATTTAGCGGGAATCCACTTTACGGGCTCAACAGCCACCTTTAATCACATTTGGCAGACCGTAGGACAGAATGTAAATCGTTACTCCTCCTATCCTCGACTCGTTGGAGAAACAGGAGGCAAAGACTTTGTGTTTGCTCACCACTCTGCTGATGTCGACATGCTCGCAGTTGCTCTTGTGCGCGGAGCGTTTGAATATCAAGGTCAAAAATGTTCGGCGGCATCGAGAGCCTACATCCCTCGCAGTATTTGGCCTAGCCTCAAAGAGAAGCTTGTCTCTTTGACCGAAGAACTTAAAATGGGCGACCCGGAAGACTTCACGAACTTCGTCAGTGCTGTCATTGACGAAAGATCATTTACAAAGATTAAGAAGTATATCGAGCAGGCAAAATCCGACAGTCACTGTAAAATCATCGCTGGCGGCCAATGCGATGATCGTAATGGATTCTTCATCCGCCCAACCATCATCGAAACCACAAATCCCAAATCTACAACCATGGTCGAAGAAATTTTTGGCCCCGTCTTAACAGTCTATATCTACGAAGACAAAGACTTTGAAGGTACACTAAAAATTTGTGATGAATCGACGCCATACGCTTTAACAGGTGCTATTTTTGCCAAAGATCGAAACATCATTCACCACATGTCCCTAGCACTCGAAAATGCGGCAGGGAACTTTTACGTCAATGACAAGCCAACAGGAGCCGTAGTCGGACAACAACCATTTGGTGGCGCGCGAGCATCGGGAACCAACGATAAGGCGGGATCTGTTTTCAACCTCCTGCGATGGGTTAACCACCGCACCATCAAAGAAAATTATCTGCCGATTGTCGATTATCGTTACCCATTCATGGCAGAACCGTGAAGGCTGTTTTTTTGCACGTAAGACAAGGTTTTGAAGCAGATGCTAGCGAGGAGCTATCTGATCAGCTTCAAAACCTTGGTGTGACTGTGAGGGAAGTCATCGCGCCGCCGCAGTCTGGTTACGTATCCATCAGCTTACCGAATGACGACTGGCAGCGGGCTCGTCACCACTTAAAGCTTTCAAGTTTAATTTTTGCGCGACAACTGCTGTGGAGCGTAGACGAGATAAACCTTCCGAGTGAAGGAGATCGCGTCACCGACATCGTCTCCATGATCAAGAACGAACTCCTGCCGGCATCTGGCTTCAATGCATTCTCCGGGTTTAACTTTGAGACTCCTGATACTGACTCTGCGAAAGAGTTAACAGGTTTCTGCAAATCCCTCAGTCGACCAATTGATAGCGCGCTCAACAAATTGAGGCTGCTACCCAAAGGCAAAGGGGCGGCCCATCTGCCGCGGCTTGTCTTGGTCATGCTAGATCCGAATCATGTGCGACTGACTCTTGCAGATATTGGAAATAGCAGCAGCTGGCCTATGGGTATCCCGCGGTTAAAATTTCCTCCCAAAGCTCCAAGTCGCAGCACGCTGAAACTCGAAGAAGCCTTTCTTGTGTTCATTGGATCTGAAAATTTGGGCACGGCTCTACAACGCGGGATGTCTGCTGTCGATCTTGGGGCATGCCCCGGTGGATGGACATACCAACTTGTGAAACATGGCCTTCAGACAACGGCCGTAGACAATGGAGCCATCGATCAAAGTCTTCTGGCCACTGGCCTGGTTCTACATCAAGAAGAAGACGCCTTTAAGTTCAGGCCCCACCAAACGGTGGACTGGCTTGTATGTGATGTTGTGGAGCAGCCGTCACGTATCACTAACTTAATGGCCGACTGGTTTACGCATGGATATTGCCGCAACGCCATATTCAACCTAAAGCTACCGATGAAGCGCCGCTACCAAGAGACCTCTCTTTGTTTAGATGGACTTAAGCGCCGACTGGCCGCAGCAGGCCTGGAGATCGAACTGGCCGCAAAACAGCTCTATCACGACCGCAAAGAGGTGACTGTTTGCTGCCGACTCAAAAAAACCTAGACGATTACGCTGGGCGTATTTTCTGACGCGGGTGACCCTATGGAAATTTAGGGCATATCTCTTGCAGATTCCCCCTGGGAAAACCTAGACCAAGCTTTGTATAATATGTGATCAAAACCCTTTCATACACTTAATAGTTGACTGCAGCAGTAAACATATGTTTCCATAGCGACCTAACTTATTCATAAAGGAGACCTTTTATGGGCGTCTTAGTAGGAAAAAAAGCACCAGACTTCAAAGCCACAGCCGTCGTGAATGGCAATGACTTCAAAGAAATTAAACTGAGTGATCTTAACGGCAAGTACGTCGTTTTGTTCTTCTATCCCCTGGATTTCACATTTGTCTGTCCAACAGAATTACATGCGTTCCAGGAAAAATTAGAAACCTTTAAAAAACACAATTGTGAAGTCATTGGCGTATCGGTTGATAGCCAGTTCTCCCATCTTGCATGGCTGAACACTCCTAAGTCAGAGGGCGGAATCAAAGGCGTCACATATCCTGTCGTCTCCGACATTCATAAAACCATCTCCCGCGACTATGACGTTCTTATTCCAGAATCAGGCGTTGCCTTACGCGGAACTTTCCTCATCGACAAAAATGGCATTGTACAACAACAGACTATCAATAACCTCCCCCTCGGCCGCAATGTTGACGAGATGTTGCGTTTAGTTGAAGCCCTCCAACATACCGAGCAACATGGAGAAGTCTGTCCAGCCAACTGGAAAAAAGGCGAAACAGCAATGAAAGCGAATCAGGAAGGCTTGAAGTCATTCTTCAAGAAATAACCTGATCAAAAGCCACATACTTAAGACGGCTGACTCCAGATCTTGGGTTCAGCCGTTCGTATTTTTTGCTGGCGTTATCGGTTCTCGCCCAACCGTAGATCGCGCTTGGCGCATAGAGTCTAGGGTTGCGGTAAGTAGTTCACCAGCTGACCATCCCCAAAGTCGACCTGAAGCAGCTTGAATCCCTTGGCAGCTGTGTCCATATACCAGGTCATCGCAGCAGGTAATCCCATCGATTGATTGATAGATGGAGATCCGAAGTCATAAGATAACTTAACTGCTACATCAGCCTGAATCGACACCTTGCCATCACTTCCATCAATGTCTGTTACGGCCGGCACTTTCGACAAAATAGCCTTTCCTGTCCAGACGGTGCCAACCGCAACATCTGAATTCAAAGATTCAACAACCTTCGCAGTTATACCGTCCCATGCTCGTTCGATCCCAAGTTCGGCCAACAATCGTTGACGGTCCGCTACCATCAATGGACTGATCGGAAGAGGTTTGTCAAAGGTCACAACGATTTTGTCACTTAATCCGTGCTCCAGCCGAACTGCCGGCTGTAGTGTACAAAAAACCCCTTTCCAATCCTCATGCAGTAATCCAATCTTTGCACGCTGGTCGAGTTTTAAAAGATCAGCCGAAAATCCGGAACGCAAAGGCTTGAGGGCCGTCGTAACTTGTTCCGCTGTCGAAGCAGGAGATGGCTGCGCCGCATACGTAATGACGGAACGTTCCAGTGATTCCTCAAAAATCGCCGACCCTTTGATTGTTACTGTGTCCGTCCAAAGTAACCGGGGAATGGAGACCAACTTCGGGACCATCCCCATTCGTCGCGAACCAATAATCTGCTGTGGGCTAGAGAGATCAAATCCACATTGCGTCAAATCAAGCTGAACCTCGTTGGATCCCGACTGTCCGGTCCCGTGCCCTTCGTTCGCTCGAGACGATCCACCATCGGGCATCGACAGGTCGCCGCAACCTACAACTGAAACGACGGATAAA
>JBIKKO010000264.1:0-3717 GCA_044360315.1 Oligoflexales bacterium | reverse complement strand
CTTCACTACACCGAATGCCGTCCAGATGGAAGTGACCTAACTTTTTCCTGGGTTACCGACATTGAGATAAATGATGACAATGTTTACAAAATTATGAGGGGAGGAAGAGCGAGATGGAAGATTGAGAGTGCGCCGCAGGCGCACAATGCAGGAGGTTTGCATGTTGAACTAAAGCATTGTGCTTAAAGCTGCACAAATGATGAAGGTAGGCCCTTCGATATCGGTTTTCAGGAACAGGTATCAAACCACTTCAAGCTGCTTTGGTAAAAGAGCCTTGGTAGTGAGCATTGAAGTAAAGCGTCAGATGTTATTCTGAGCAGGTAATGATTAGAAAGACGAATAACCCTGAACCACTGTTGACGCGTCGTAATCCAGTGAATGTTGTCAAAACTGAGGGCGTTTCCATAACTCAGGATAAGCCTACAAGGAGCCTGATGACTGTGTAGGTGACAACCGGCGTATAGGTGGCGTGAGTCTAATCTGGGCGTTTGTGTGGAACTGCGGGAACCAGTCGCTTCAATGTAAACGGAGAAGCTCAAACGGTAACAACCGTGAGGGTGAGAGTACGGATGTGAAGAACTGGGACGGATCAACTCGTAGTAGCTGGGAAGGCTTGTAATGTGGCTGGAGCGAAGGGGTTGAGTTAGGTGGTTGCAAGTGGCGATTCAACTGGTAACAGGAGGAAATTCTCAAGTGCAACAAAAGCAATTTGTTATACCAAAGCAGTTAGTGATGGATTCTTATAAGCTTGTAAAAGCGAACAAAGGATCAGCTGGCATTGACGATCAGTCAATTGAGGATTTTGAAAGAAATCTAAAGGACAATCTCTACAAGATTTGGAATAGGATGTCGTCTGGAAGCTACTTCCCACCCCCGGTAAAAGCGGTCTCGATTCCTAAGAAAACGGGAGGAGAACGAATACTTGGTGTGCCGACGGTAGCAGACCGAATTGCGCAAATGGTCGTAAGGAAAACTTTTGAACCCCTAGTGGAGCCTTATTTGTGCGAAGACTCCTATGGCTACAGGCCTGGTAAATCGGCACTGGATGCTGTGGGTGTTACACGGCAAAGATGTTGGCGCTATGACTGGGTGCTTGAGTTTGATATCAAAGGGCTATTTGACAATATCGATCATGATCTCCTGATGAAAGCGGTCCGCAAGCACACGTCGTGCGCGTGGACTATCATGTATATTGAAAGGTGGCTGAAAGCTCCGCTTCAGTGTGCAGATGGTTCCCTAAAAGAGCGAAATCGTGGTACACCGCAAGGGGGCGTGATTTCGCCCGTGCTTTCAAACTTGTACTTACATTACGTATTTGATGCCTGGATGAAGAGGAATCATCCCCAGATACTGTGGTGTCGGTATGCGGATGACGGGCTTGTTCACTGCAAAAGTCATAAACAAGCAGTGGGGCTTTTAGAGGAACTCTCGCAGAGGTTTAAAGATTGTGGTTTAGAACTTCATCCGACCAAAACGAAGATTGTGTATTGCAGGGATGGGACTCGCAATAAGAAGCATGAATATAATAGTTTCGATTTTCTTGGTTACCGTTTCCGTCCGCGGCTTGTAAAGAATAGCAAACGCAACACCATGTTTGTTAGCTTTACGCCTGCAGTCAGTCCAGTTGCAATGAAGGCCATGCGTAGTAAAGTGCGCAAAGCCAATATTAGGAACAGGACAGATCTTAACTTGGAAGACATCGCACGGTGGTACAATCCTATTCTCTGCGGATGGTTTGAGTACTACGGTCGATATAGTCCATCAGCGATGTACCCGGTTTGGCGGCATTTTAATAAAACGTTGGTAGCTTGGGCCATGCGCAAGTATAAACGTCTGCGAAATCGAAAGACCTGGGCATCTAAAATGTTAGAAAAGGTCTCTGAACAGAGTCCATGGCTAATATATCACTGGCGCAAAGGTATGGTAGGGGCTTTTGCCTAATGGAAGCGGTGTGAGTCGAGAGGCTCCCGCACCGTTTTGCGAGAGGCTGGGGCTGCAATGCCCCGGTCTACTCATCATGCTTTGCATTGGGTACTTGACGTTCAAATGGGTGAAGATTTATCACGCATCCGAACCGGTCACGCTGCGGAAAACATAGCCAGGCTGCGAAGGCTCACCATCAACATGCTTAAGCAACACGAGCCTCGTAAGAAGAAGACCAGTATTCAGAAGAAGCGAATGTCATGCATTTTATCCAATGATTATCTGATGAAAGTCTTGAAGGGGGCAGATTAAGATGCTTTTCCCCTGGTATGGGATCTGTTTGAAGTAGTAGGCTTTACCGGATAATGGTACTTCCTTGCTACAATTTTTCAAAATTTGCTGATGATTCAATCACAAGCATGATAATCTCTGTCTATTCAAAAGCGACAAAAAGTGAGGTGGTCAGTATCTTGAGGACCTTGTCTGTAACAATTATATTAGCGGTGTTGCTAGGCTGTCGTACAACTGATCGTCCGGTCTCTGAACCGCGAGCCATCTACAATATAGATGGGCGTTTCGAAATTTTTGAAATCCTCGAATTTCATGAGGCGTTCTCGGAACCATCTAACAGATTTAATGAGTATGTAGGATCAACAGGCCTTCAGTTGAGACGGTCTCAAATATACGAAATACCAAATACATCCACCGTGGCCATATCACCGCGCAAGCCGAAACTTTCTCAAATATTTTCGGGAGGACTTTGTCCTTCAGAAAGGTATCGGGATCAACCTGCTATCGGTACTTGTTCCGGCTTCCTCGCCACAAGCGAATTGTATGTCACAGCAGGACATTGCATCAAAAGTGAGGAGGATTGCACCTCTTCGGCCTTTGCGTTCGATATCGGCTACCGGTCAAAAAATGATGATATGTTTGTTCGCCCGAAATCCGACATATTCTATTGTAAGGACATTGTTAAAACATCCATGTCCGCGGATGGTGAAGACTTTGCAATTATTCGCCTCGATCGACCAGCAACTACACGCCCAACGGTAGGTGCAAAGATGAGATCATCAGGTAAAGTGAATGAAGACGGGTTTCTGGTTGTAGGGCACCCTATGGGATTACCTACGAAAGTTACTCTAGGAGGAAGCTTAGTTGCAAATACGAGCGAAAAATTTTTCGTCGCTGATATAGATGCTTATCAAGGAAATTCCGGATCCCCTGTGTACGGATCGGCTGGTGTTCTTGAAGGTATACTTGTTCGTGGTGAACGTGATTTCGAATTGGTCTCTGAAAATAGCGAAACGTGTTGGCGTTCAAAGACTTGCTCTTCAACAAATTGTCGGGGTGAGGATGTTGTTCGCGCCAGCATAATTCTGCCATTTATACAGTAAAGTGCGAAAGAACCAGAACATTTTTGATCTTTCTTTTTCAGGACCGATTGGCCAGACTCAGGTAATGAATGATTCTAAATCCATCGCACTCTTTCTTCGAGTTCAAACACGTAATTTAGCTTCTTGATCCCTGCGAACCAAGTTTCACAGTTCTTTTTTTAAAGATTACGGCCGCGAATAGGCACGATAGCGAAATTAGAACATAGACCGGCAGAACCAAAATAAGCCAGCCCTCTGCAAGAATGCTAACTAGAAATTTTCCAGTCATAAGTCCAATTATTGTCGCAGGAATAAAATGAGCCATTACCCCAATGGCAACACTACAGGCAATCAGACGAGGCTTATGAGGTGCTAACTTCCTATAAATTAGATGGTTACAATAAACGATGATAAAAAGAAT
>JBIKKO010000263.1:0-3738 GCA_044360315.1 Oligoflexales bacterium | reverse complement strand
CGCGGTCAAATGATGTTCCTATCCGCTACAAAGGGACTCTGGTTGGAATGCACCGCATGGGCCTTGTCGTTGACGATAAAGTTGTCGTGGAACTCAAGGCCGTCAAAGATCTCGACGATTCACATCTCGCAACGTGATTGTCCTACCTAAAAGCAACTTGTCTACAAGTTGGACTCATTATCAATGTTTCAGCGGCTAAAATTCGTATCAGACGGGTGATTCGCAGCACCGAATCAAACGCTGAAGAAGGGAAGAGCCGAAATAGGGAAAAGGAGTTCATAAATTAAAATTCACTGATGTAAGATGAACTGAAAAGTCATAACCTCCCAAAATTATGTTAATTTAGGTGCGGTAGCCCTGGATGAGAACCTGTCTTCAGTAAAGCTATATCAAGATCTTTATTCTATAATTCTATTGAAATTCTAAAGCAAATCCATTAATACCCTGTTATCGCTATTCATGCTCTTGAGTGAAGAAAGCTCGACCCATGCTCGACATCATCCCAACCCCGACCAACACCTCAATGCCTGAGCCCCACTCCGGTGGTGAAATATCCAAATCAGGAGTATTTGGCAAGTCGCGGGCTGACTGGTGTAGCTATGGCAAAGAAAGAGGCTGGCCTGCGTTCCGCGCAACGCAGGTCGCTGATTGGGTCTTTAAACACCTTAGCACCAGCCCCGACGATATGCGAAATCTTCCAAAAGATTTAACCCAAAACCTCAGACAGATGTTTGACTGGACATTGCCTGAGGTTGTCAGTGCCCTTCACTCCAAAGATGGTTCGACAAAACTTCTCCTCAAAACGCCAAACGGTCAATTTATCGAGTCCGTCATCCTGCGCTATGAGGGGCGAGTTAGTCTCTGTGTAAGCAGTCAAGTCGGATGCAAGATGGCTTGTAGTTTTTGTCAAACTGGAAAACTTGGTTTTTTCCGCCATCTGACAACCCATGAAATCGTCTCGCAGTATGTCATTGCTGCAAAAATGGTGCGCAGCGAGGGCCGCCGCCTATCCCATATCGTGTTTATGGGAATGGGTGAGCCCCTGGATAACTACGATAACGTTGTTAAGGCCGTTAACCTCTTTGTATCTCCAGAGGGATTTGGTTTGTCAGCCCGCCATGTAACCGTGTCAACGTCCGGTATTGTGCCTAAAATCCGTGACCTAGCCCGCGATGCCCGTTGCGCCCTCGCCGTTTCCCTCCATGCTTCCCGTGATGAGCTCCGGCAAGAGATCATGCCCATCAACCGCAAGTGGCCATTGTCCGAATTGAAGGCAGCCTTGCTGGATTACCAGAGGCAGACCGGAGATAAGATTACGTTCGAGTATATTTTAATCAGAGACAAAAACTGCGGCCTCCGGGAAGCCAAAGAGCTTGTAAAGTTTCTCCATGGATTTAAGGCTAAAGTAAACCTAATTCCCTTCAACGCCCACCCTGGACTACCCTACGAACGTCCTTCTGACGAGGATATTCGCGCATTCCAGGTATACCTTGCCGACCGCTCCATTGCGGCTCCAGTGCGCTACAGCAAAGGGCTTGATGTGAGCGGGGCCTGTGGTCAGTTGGCTGCAAAGACACAAGACAGCCTCCATTTAGCCCCCGTACGACGCAACGTCGTTGCCGCCGCGAGTTCAAACCCTCTTGCCTAAGGCTTTGGTTTTTTGGTAAAACCTATCGAATTAAGTCGTAGGTTTAATATGTTTCAGCACTGGACATTCTCCCACCCAGGATCAAACCCTGAAGGTCGCGCGAGTCGCTACCCAGTGAGTTTGCGCGTTTGCGTCACAATTCCCTTTGAGTCTTGGCAGCTTCTTTGGACACTACGAAGTATCAATGTCTCCAACACAGGAATTCTCGCTGCCTTTGACGTGACAAGTAGCGAGACGGCACAAAAGGCTCTTGATCTTGACACCCTTCTCGATGCTCAACCAGAGGTGACGCTGCAGATTGACGCCGACAGTGATGATTTCTATGTTCCGTCACTTGGAGCTCGCTTAGCCCGCAAATCTAAAAAGCAATGGGGCCTCGAGCTAGCATTTCATTTTACGGAGGATAATGACAATCTTGCCTCCATGATCGGTGGCCTTGAAGCAGGATTTTTTGCAAACAGAATTCACTAGTAAATTTGCTGACGCCTTTGCTGAACAGGTTACTACCTGTTGGCCATGGAGATCCCCGTAAGAATGCCCAACAGACCCATCAAAAAAGCTGAAGCAACCCTAGACAGCATGCGCAAGGTGTTTTCGGTTCCTGAAAACGAAGACTCGACGCTCATGAGGATTGACCGCGAGATCAGCCAAAACTTACTTGGATTCCTACGTGACCATATTGTATCAGGTGAGATGGAGCCTGCCGAGATTGAACGCGACTTTAAAAATGTAAACATCCCCGAAGAGCCCATGTTTGTTCATGAACAGGCGAAATTTCTGATGGACAAAGTGGTCAGTCAATCGGTTCACACGGCCGCCCCTGGATTCATTGGACATATGACTTCGAGCATGCCCTACTTTATGCTGCCCCTGGCAAAGATCATGATCGCTCTTAATCAAAACACAGTGAAGATAGAAACATCGAAGGCATTCACCCCCCTTGAAAGTCAAGTCGTTGGGATGCTACATAAACTCGTCTATCAGCGAGACGACGCCTACTATGCAACTTGGACCCATGATCATCGCCACGCTCTCGGCGTGTTCTGCTCCGGTGGAACCATTGCCAACATTACAGGACTTTGGGTCGCGCGAAACAAAATGCTCACTCCGCTAGGTGACTTTAAATCTGTATTCAACGATGGTCTTGCTGCAGGTCTCAGCGCTCACAACCTAAAAAATCTTGCGATCTTAGTATCGCGTCGCGGGCACTACTCGCTAAAGAAAGCTGCCGACCTGCTTGGAATTGGTCGGGCCAATCTTGTTGCCATCGAAACCGATGCTCACAATAAAGTGATTCCTAGCAAACTTGAACAAACGGTCAAAGATCTTAAACAGCGAAACATCGGTATATTGGCAGTCGTCGGGGTAGCCGGCACCACTGAGACGGGTCACGTGGACCCTTTGGCGGCCCTTGCTGACATCTGTGCCCGTCACAGCATTCATTTTCACGTGGACGGGGCTTGGGGAGCGCCAACCCTATTTTCAGAGCGTCACAGACATTTGCTAAACGGCATTGAACGGGCTGACAGTGTGACCATTGACGCTCACAAACAACTTTACGTTCCCATGGGTGCAGGCTTATGTCTGTTTAAATCAGAAACCTCCCTCGATGTCGTGGAAACCAACGCTCAGTACATCATCCGTCGAGGCTCCAGGGATCTTGGTAAACATACGCTTGAGGGATCCCGGCCAGGAATGGCCATGCTCGTGCACTCAGGTTTACGAGTCCTTGGACGCAAAGGCTACGAACTTTTGATCGACGTAGGTATTGGCAAGGCCGCTCAATTTGCCAGAATGATCCAGGGCACCCTAGACTTTGAGCTCACCACAGAACCCGAGCTTAACATCTTAACCTACCGCTACGTACCACCGACGATACGCCTTCAGTTACAGACATTGAGTCATGAACACCGCCGCAAGGTCAACGACCTTCTCAGTGAGTTGACCGTTAACATTCAGAAAACACAACGCGACCGCGGCCAAACCTTCGTATCCCGTACGACGTTTGAAATTGCTTCCGAAAATAACCAGCCTCTCACCGTGTTCCGCGTTGTGCTAGCAAACCCGCTGACCACGCGCCAGGTGTTTGT
>JBIKKO010000102.1:0-11774 GCA_044360315.1 Oligoflexales bacterium | reverse complement strand
GTACATCACACACCAACGTTCGATCTAAGTCGACCAGAAGACTGGCCTGATAGAGCAAATAATTTCGACTGCGAAACATCGAAGTTCCAGCAATTTTCTTTTCCCCCATCACAATATCGGATATCCCTGCTTGGGACAACGCACTCAAGGCGGGCCACGATATAGACAAACAATCAATAATCGCCTGATTTAGTAAACTAAAATAGAAATTATTTTTAAACTGGTCTTTCACCCAGCAACCCACACTCACGACAACACAACCGGAATAAAGAACTACTGTTCCTCCGCCCCCATAACGCCGAAGCACAGGAACATTAAGCTTGGCACACTGGGGGAGATTCACTTCTAAAGACTCATCATTACCACTGCCTAAAACAACCATGGTAGTTTTTGGACTAAACACTTCAACATGAAGCATCTTGTCAAATTTGCAGAGCACCTGATCATCAATCCACATACCTAGCCACCTGCAGGAGACTTAAGGCCCATCAGGGGAGCAAGGTAGCGCATCACCCAGATAGCAGTACTAAAATAAATTGCAATCCCTGCGACGTCGACAAGTGATGCAATAAATGGAGACGAGCTTACGGCCGGGTCCATCCTCATACGTTTAATTGCAAAAGGCATTAATGCTCCCACGACTGAACCGAACAAGACGACACCGACCAAAGCTAAGCCAACAATGATCGCCACCGATAGATTTCGGTCCCAAAAAATTGCCCTCATAAACCCAATTGTTCCGAGAATGAGGCCCAAGACGATACCCATGACAATCTCCCGTCCAAAGACGCGCCACCAATCCTTTAACTCCATCTCACGCAACGCTAGGCCACGGATGACAAGTGATGACGTTTGACTGCCTGAATTTCCCCCAGAACTAATGACCAACGGCACGAAGTAAACCAAAAAGCGCATCTCTTGAATGGCATTATCAAAATGCTTCATAGCCGTTTGTGTGAAAAACGCACTGACAAACAAAATGCAAAGCCATCCTGCCCTCTTTCTCAATAGGACATGAACCGGAGTCTCAAAATAACTATCCTCGAGCGTTGACGTACCACCAAACTGCTGAATATCTTCAGTAGCCTCGTCTTCAGCTATATCAAAAACATCGTCGGCTGTTAAAACGCCAACTAGCATCCCTTGACTATCCACTACCGGACTGAAAGCTTTGTCATACTTTCTAAAAAAATCAACCGCAGCTCCTTTGTCATCCGTCACTGAAAGGGAGACTGTTGCGCCGTCCATGATCTGCTCTAAGGTCATCGATGGAGGATCGGCAAGAATCAAACTCGCAAGACTAACTTCACCTTTATATTTGCCGTCGGGATCTATGACAAACAAAAAGCTATGGAGTTCCTCGGAATCCCGCACGGTCCAGCGGATGAAGTCTATGGCATCGGAAACTTTTAGCTCGCCCCGCACCGCAATAAACTCAGGATTCATCAATCGACCAACAGAGTCTTCCGCGTAGCTTAACAGCTGCCAAGCCATGCTACGCTCTTCAGGCGACAGTTTAAGCAATATCTGCGAGCGGATTTCAAATGGCAAATCTTCAAGAAGTCGGGTACGGTCGTCAGGCTCCATATCGTTAAGAAGCGTACTGACGACGGCTTCAGGCAAAGCTTCTAATAAGTCTTCCTGACGCTCAAACGGCACATAGGCGAAGACTTGAGCCCGTCTTGAACGAGGGATAAGCCGAAAAATGACCACCAACTCAGTAATGGGAAGATCGGCTAAGCGTTCCCCAATGTCTGCTGGCTCGGCCGATTTTAGGACTGGACGCATGGATTTGTAGTTCTTTGACGTAAGCCAAAGCTCAAACTCCTGAGGCAACGATGACTGCTTGATCTCTGACATACCAGCCAACCACCTTAATGCGCGCGGCAAAAACTTTCTAAAGCTTCAAAACCGTTCCCGGTTTTTTCGGCAGAAACCTCGATCTGCTTAAGAAACCCGCCGATTGATCCTTGCGGATTACTTTTGATAAAGCAAGACCAAGCTTTTTCAAAAACAACCGTGTCAGGCGTATATAAACCCGCAGCCAAGATTCTAGCGTTATTCCACGGTTCACTACCAACGAAATCGACTTGCTTAAAGGCTGGCTTTTGAGACACAGCCAATTCGATAGTTTTAGTCTTCCTAAAAACCCGCTCGGCTTCCGGCATGCTCTGCGAGGCCCGTAATTCATTCTCCAGGGCCTTTCGTAACGAACCCAACCAGGCGCGAAAGAGTTGATAGTCGTCCTTGGCTTGGTTAAACATGATCAAATCATTTTCACGCCCAAGGGATTTAAAATACATCTCCGTTAACGTGTCACCGACAAACTCAGCGAGATTTTCGTTAAACTCCACGCCGTCCTTTAACCATACCGTTCTATGGGTCAGCTCATGGAAGTATAGATGAGCCAACTCAACTTCTGATCGTCGCAACATGGGAGAATAGATAGGATCCGAAAACCAACCCAAACTTGAAAACGCTGATGCCGCCCCTTCATGCACCTCATAGCCTTCCTTACGAAGTTCTTCGGCCTCCTTACGTCGATCAGATTCATCAAAGAAGCCTAGATAGGGCACCCGACCGACAATTGGAAACCACCAATGCTTTAAAGTCATCTCAGTGGGCTTTGCCGCCTGCACTGTATACGACACCGCACGACCAGGAAGTCGCACATACTTCTCATAGGCAGAGCCAAGCTTAAGGCCTTGGGCTTCGGCATAGCTAAAAACATCTTTCGAAAAACGTAGCTTTTGACGCTCAGGTTCCGATGTTTCAGTCGCTGTGATAACTTTATCAACCGGTTCACGCGACATGAGAAGAGTCACCTGCCGGTAACCCTGCTTCGTCAAGTAACAAGATGGCAAAAGCATGACCGCAATGACCATCCAAATAACCCGCGTCATCAAGCTTTAACCAAACCAACTGAGATGTTTAAACCATCGATTTCAGATACCACGTGATGCGGGTCACCGATTGCCGCTGTAAAGTTTAAGGTCGTCCCAAGTGTCTCACCTAAAATATAAGCCTTATGTGTCCCAATCGCCTTTTGTAGTTCCGCATCACAAGAAACGTTAACATGAATACGGTCTGTCACAAGTAGGCCTGAGTCCTTGCGAAGATTTTGAATTCGACTAACCACCTCGCGCGCGTAACCCTCATGAAGCAGGTCTTCGGAGATCTTTATGTCTAACAAGACTGTCACGCCTGCTTCTGTCGCTATCAATCGCTCGTCTTTAGGCCCGCGATCTATGAGTAAATCGTCAATCGTTAAGCGATGACCAAGACAATCAATGCTACCATGGGTCTCAGCCTGAGCCAAAAACTGAGCGACCTTTGCCTGATCCTTCGACATGTCCTCAAAATGTGCTCGCACCGCGCCTAAAGAGCCCCCAAGTTTTTTACCAAGAGTCTTCAAGTTCGGCTTAACGCCTAACCGAACAAACTTCGCCTCATCGGTTGAGAACTCAATTTGTTTTACGTTTAACTCATCGAGAATAATGTCGCGACCTCGATCAATGGAAACTTTATCATGAACATTTCGGGTGATTACGAGCAGTGAACTGAGTGGTTGCCGCGTTTTGATTTGATGTTTTGCGCGCAAAGACCTTGCAAGCTCAGTAACCCGGCGCACAAGTGCCATATGATCTTCGAGTTCCTTATCGATAGCTGTAACGTCAGCCAACGGCATATCCGTCAAATGAACCGACTCCATAGCCCCAGTTAACCCCATGGTTAGGTTTTGATAAACTCTGTCAGATACAAACGGAGCAAAGGGTGCAAAGACCTTTGTGAACTCTATCAAAACATAGTAGAGGGTCTCGTATGCTGACTTCTGATCAGCCTCAAGCCCTGTCTTAGACGCATCCGTTTTACCCCAAAATCTTCGACGGTTTAGGCGGATATACCAATTGGTAAGCTCATCAATAAAGCCTAAAATCACAGGAATTACGGCGTAAAGATGATAGTGCTCCATGTGCTGGTTAACCCGACCAATCATCGTGTGAAGGCGACTGATAATCCAACGATCCATTTCACCGGACGGCTCAGGTCTCTTGCCGTTAGCAAGGTTAACCGTTGGGCTCCAACCGTCGGCCTCGGCATAGGTCGTTAAAAAGCTCTGCGCGTTCCAGAGCGGCAAGATCACCGCGCGAATGGTTTCAACAACACCCTTATCAGAAAAAATAAGGTCTTCTCCCCGAAGAATCGGCGAATTCACCATGTAAAGTCTTGTGGCATCGGCCCCATATTTTTCTAAGAGTTGATCTGGTGGGGTATAGTTGCGATGTCGTTTTGACATTTTCTTACCGGTCTCATCACAAATATGGCCATTCACTACAACGTTCTTAAACGCTGGTCGATCAAATAGGGCTGCCGATAGCACCGACAGGGTATAAAACCAACCACGAGTTTGATCCAGACCTTCTGCAATAAAATCGGCTGGGAAAATCGTCTCAAGACGATCTTTATTTTCAAACGGATAATGGAGCTGCGCATAAGGCATGCTACCCGATTCAAACCAACAGTCAAACACCTCCGTGACGCGCTTCATACGTCCGGCACAGAACTCACAAGAAAATGTGATATCGTCAACAAAATGCTTATGAATATCCGGCACAGGCCGTCCGGCCTTCTTTTCAAGGCTTCCAATATCACCAAATACTCGAATGTGATCTTCGTTGGCATCACATACCCAAATTGGTAACGGAGTCCCCCAGAACCGATTACGACTGATGGCCCAATCACGGGCGTTCTCCAACCAATGACCCATGCGACCGTCCTTGAGATGCTCGGGTACCCAGTTGATTTGCTTGTTGTTAGCAACAAGCTTCGGAACGATTTTCTCAACGGCAACGTACCATGCCGGAATAGCCCGATACATGAGCGGCGTGTCAGTGCGATCACAAAACGGATAACTATGATCGATCGTTTCCTGTCGCACAAGTTTACCGTCCGCTTTAAGCTGTTTGATAATATCCTTATCAGCATCCTTAAAGTTCACTCCCATAAAATCCGGGACTGATGCTTTAAATCGACCTTCTTCATCGATGGGATCAACAAACTCAATCCCGGCGGCCTTACACACTCTAAAATCGTCCTCACCATAGGCAGGAGCCTGGTGGACGACGCCCGTACCATCTGTGGTTGTCACGTAGTTATCAACCAAAACGCAAAACGCGTTTTTTTGATCCGCAAAATACGGGAACAATGGCTCGTACGCTTTGCCAGCCAAAGCTGCACCCTTTGCCTTCTCTAGGATGGTCACAGGCAACTCGCCTGACTTTGAACGCTTAAAGACAGCGTCAACTCTTGCCTCTGCCAACCAATACACCGCCTCATCGGCATGATGCTTAACCTTGACGTAGTCAATATCAGGCCCGACAGCTAACGCTAAATTTGAAATCAGCGTCCACGGTGTAGTTGTCCAAGCCAGTACGTAGGCCTGTTCGTCTATTAATTTAAAACGTACGTAGACAGAAGGATCTTGGGTCATTTTATAATTTTGATTAGCTTCAAAATTTGAAAGAACTGCCGTTAAGCGCGGAGAATATGGAACTACTTTGTGGCTACGATAAACCAGCCCTCGATTAAACAACTCACTAAAGACCCACCACACGGACTCCATAAACGATCGGTCCATGGTCTTATACTGCCTAGTCCAGTCAACCCATCGCCCTAGACGCGTGATCGTACGCTGCCACTCATTGGCATAGTTTAACACTGATGCACGACAACGCTCGTTGAATTCACCAATACCGATTTCCTTAATCGCACCCGACCCTTTGATGTTATCTCGTTTCTCAATTTCATACTCAACCGGCACACCATGGCAGTCCCAGCCAAACGTACGATCAACTTTGTAACCGCGCATAATCCAATAACGAGGGACAATGTCTTTGATGGTGTTGGCTAAAAGGTGTCCATAGTGAGGAAGTCCGTTGGCAAAGGGAGGCCCATCATAAAAAGCAAATTCTTTTGCGTTGGCACGTCGCTCGTTTTGCCTTTTAAAAATCTTCTGTGACTCCCAGGCCGTCAAGACCTCGCGTTCCATGGCAGGCAAGTTGACATCGGGACGAATGGATTTCATAATTTTCACCTTTAATTACAGATGGTTAATCCCATCATGATCAGGATTCTGCGGCAGCCTTTAAAGATAACGTTTTTAGGGGGTTAGACGCAAGTTAAGAGTGTCTATTCCTTTGACACTGACGCAGCACCGAGGGGGCATTAATCCTAATTATATTAGGTATTTACAGACCACTCTCGGTTGGCTCAGCAATTGCACAGGGTTCGTTGCAAAGGTGTTGGAAGGCCTGACACCAATGTCGGCCGTTAGGTTTAGTGCAATAGCTGGGGATTTTACCTGTGTTCTTAAAACAACATCATGTGTTTATGTTTGGGCTTAGCCTCTCCTGCATCTCGGCAGCGAGCTTGGCGCAGGAGACGACTGTTACAACGCTTCACTACTCCAAATCTGAATTAACGAAACCAGTTAAAGAATCAGACTTCATTCAGACAAAAGATTTGTCTGATATCATTCTATCCCAGTTGACCCAGGTGATGGTCACCATGACCAATCGCCAGTCAGGCAATAATGTGAAAACCAAGGAAGCCGTTGATTCTTTTCGACAGCCATCGAGAGCCAGTGCGATGAAAAAACTTTCGACGATGGCCGTATCTCCTGAGACACTGCATAGCCGCCCTAAAACTGACGGGCTCAGGCTTGCCATAGGTCATCAATATAAAAAAGCCATCGAAGTCACAATTCATAAGAAAATGCCAGTCATAGAAAAGATCAGGTCGGGTATCAAATATAATCTTGACCTTAGGAATCCATCACTTCTGGATAAGAAACGCAAAGACATTCCTGAGATCAGATATGGCTTGGTAGAAACTGACATTATACTACCAGCATCTTCACCCGGGCTTGCCTCCCTCGGATCGATGCCTGATCACTTCTATGAGTTTGCCCGACCCGCACAGGTCGTTTACACCATAGACAAATTATCAAACGACAGAAATAGGCACTCGCTGCCACCGCTCAGCCTTGGCGATGAGGAGATGCCTCGCCGTCAGAGTGTGTGGTCTCGCCTACCCTCGCCACAAGTAACCGTCAAAATTGATTCTGCAGACAAAGATGCTGCCATGTCTGATCGTCTTGGTACTGGTAGCATTCCAGGATTAAAATTTACGGTAGCTCAAGTTGACGGTCTATTTTCTACCCAATTTGTTGCAGACAGTAAAACGAACATACAAAAAACTTTGATCCATCAAGTCAACGTTCCCCTTTACGGCGAAATGACATTATCGAAGCGATATAATTACAAAATGAAAGAACTAGAGACATCCGCTACAAACCTTCTTGGGAAATCAAGCTCACCAAAGCTAAACATCCACTACGCCCATACAGAGAAAAAAGCACGCGGAGAATGGCTGGTTAAGCGAGACGCTTCGGAATTCTCACTCATTGCTGAACCTCGCCAAGGATGGTCGCTATCAAAGCCATCAACCCTAGGCAAAGCGGGCGACCGCGTCTCAATCAACTATCGCCAAATCTTTTGATAATAGAATAATGGCGTCTTATTCGATATGAGATGTACGTTGTACGTATAAGTTCAATGTCCTATCACCCGTAGATGACTGGACGTTGGCGATCACACCAGTTTCAACTTCGCCAAGATTGGAAAATGATCCGAGTGCTGGAACGAGGTATCAACGCTCGCCTGGAGAACTTCGATATCTCGCACGTAAATCTGATCAAGAGCGGTTGTCGTTGTTCGCGGATCACCTTCGATGATCACACGTGAAAGACCAACAGACGACAAAACCCGGTCGACCTCGGTGATATAGGCCTTTGAAAAAGTATTAAAATCACCGGCAAAAATCAGAGGACCATGATGTTCAAAAATGTAAGACAGCACCTGTTCGAGCTCCCGAACTGCTGTCGACGGACGTCTGATCAAGGTTGCGTGAATGTTGACCACGCAAAGTCTTTGATCGGAATTCTCAATTTTATATGTCGAAACAAGGGAAGCTTTGGTGGTATTAAGCAAAGGCTCAGGAGCTAAACATAATATCCGCTGAGGAACTCCATCGAGCGGCGCTGACGACACCGTCATGACACCGTCTCGTATTCCATCTTTACGCCTGTAGGTTGCACCATGAAGTGCAGCATATCCACTTGGAGCAAACTGAGCGAGGGCACGCAACGTCAGTAACGCTTCTTGAGCTAAAAGCAAATGACACGTGGCCAGCATCCGACGATACTCAGAGATAAAGGCCTCTCCACCCGATCCCTTCCAAATATTCCAAACTCCAATATCGATCACTTCGGGTAGGGCTTTTGTCTTGGGTTCACCCCACTGCCAAATCGACTCCTCGTCAGCCACATGAGTAATCCTCATCACCTGCCGCACACTATGCAAGACCTTACCCATCGGTCGTTTGGGTGCTATCTTCTTCGGCTTTAAGGGTTTGCTGGCGTTCATGAATGGTCTGTTTCAGTGAGGGCTATCTTATAATTTGGAAAAACGTTGGGGTAACATCAACTCACCTGGCATAGGCTGAGAAGGCGCCCAACAATCCTTTAACCGCGTCCGCGACTTCGTACGCTCACCAAAGGCCTTCACAATCATGTCGGCCACCTCTTCAGCAAGAGCGCGGTAAGCTGTGAGCTTCCCACCGTAAATTGTATACATTACATCTGATCCGAAATCATGTTTTGTGATTAAATGGGAGCGCGATGTGTCAGAGAGCCCGCTTTTCGGATCCTTGGCTAACCAACGCATTCCGGAAAATGACTGGATAACGTCATCTCGACTCAACTTAACAGAAAGAAATCGATTGCATCGCTCAAGAAGGTACTGAATCTGATGCTCTTCGGGCCGACATTGATCGGCAGGTCCATCGTAATTATCCTCAGTCGTTCCGATCAGGGTAAAACCCTTCCAGGGCAGAACAAAGAAGATGCGGCTATCTTCTGGAGACTGCAAGAACAACCCCGACTGCAAGCCGAGGTCTCGGACCATGATGTGGGTGCCTTGGTTATTTATACCCATCACTTTCGGCGGAATGCCTGATGCATCGAGCAATTCGTGAGCCCAAGGTCCGAGTGCGTTGACTAAAAAACGTGTGGTCACAACCGTGGTCTTGCCACCCTGACGAAGTTGAATAGACCAACCGTGCTCGTCATGGGCAATCGATAATGCCTCAGTATATTCGACCACCGACGCTCCAAGCATTTGGGCCGACTGTGCTACGCGACGAGTCAACTCAAGATCGTCTGTCTGACCATCAAAAAACCGGTAAAATCCCTTGAAGACGGACTTATCCAAAATCGGAGCCTCGCGAAACGCCTGATCGGCGGTTAACCAAGAGTGGCGTCCTAGGGATCTTCCCATTGATAACGCATCATAGAGGGTAAGGCCTACTTTGACAAAAAACCGAGGCATACCACCATGCTTTAGGACGGGGAAAATAAACGGTAAAGGCTTAACAATATCAGGAACTAAGTCGACAAGAAGGGCTCGCTCTTCCAGGCCTTCGGCCACCAGAGGAAAGTCGCGAGGGTGCTGCAGGTAACGCAAGCCGCCATGTATTAATTTTGTGCTCTTTGCGCTTGTACCCGATCCGATGATAGATTTCTCAACAACAAGTACATCACGCCACCCTCGACTAGCTAAATCGTGAGCCACGCCTACACCATGGATCCCACCGCCCAAGATCACGACCCGGTAACGAGGCTCTACTTTAGACGAAAACTGACTATCCATTCGACATCCAAGGTTTGTTAGCGCACAGTTGTAAATATTCCAAACGAGGTCTTCACCAAAGCAGTTGCACGGTTGCTAGCGCTTGAATTTTCATTATACAATTCAAACACCTGACGTTTCAACGTCGGCGCTAGGAAATCGTCTTTAGTGACCAGTGAGGAGTTCTCCTTTGACCAGTAACGATCCCAAGATTTTAGAGCGTCCCGAGCGAGTCATCTCGCATGCTTTAGTCGAAGTAAGACGACATCGCTGGTGGCCCTTCGGGATACAAAGCGCCGTGCTTCTTGACCTTAGCACTCAGGGCTTTAAGATTGAATTCACAGGTCATGGATCCTACCGGCAAGGCGACAGGCTTTGGATGACAATCCCTCTTTCCCCGTTTCAGGTACTCGGGCCGGAAAGTATCACACTTAAAATCAATATTAAGTGGTTTGATGCCAACAAAATGAGGATTGGTGGTGTGTTTGAATTCACTGAAACAACATCCCCTGAAACAGGTTTTTTGGAACAAATTATTGATAAAGTTAAAGCCAGAGAGCTTTGACAGACGATTGCACAACAACATCATAGGGAGAATCCATGGCATCGATTAGTAAATATGCCCGAGTCAACAGCTCTGGTAACAAGAAGCCCGTTTTAATCGATGGCGCTCGAACCGCTTTCGTAAAGTCATTTAGTGCCTTTGAAGAATGCGACACGCTTGAACTGTTTAGCAGAACGGTTGCCGGCTTGATCCAAAAAACAGGAATCAACCCTGAAGACCTTGACGAGATCACCTGTGGGGTCGTGGCCCCTCAGACAAAAAACGGTAACGTCGCGCGGGATGCCATCATTAATCTTGGACTTCCAGCGCACATCCACGGTTATACCTTAAACCGCGCATGCACTAGCTCCATGCAGACCATTGCCGATGCGGCCAGATCCATTTTGGCCGGACATGGAAAGGCCATCATCGCCGGTGGCGTTGAGTGTCTAAGTGATGCGCCAATTGTTTATTCGAAGGAGGCTCGCCGCTTTCTCGTTAAATTAAACAAAGCAAAATCACCAGCCCAACGCATTGCTCTTTTATCAGAATTTTCTGCGAGTGCTTGGGTTCCCAAGCCTCCGAGTGTTAGCGAGCCACTAACGGGGCTAACCATGGGAGAGCATTCTGAGATCATGGCCAAGAAAAATGGCATCTCCCGCGAAGAACAAGACAGCTTTGCAGCTCGCTCCCATCATCGGGCTGCTGCTGCCCAAGAGGGAGGGATCTTTGCCGAAGAGATCGTACCCGTCTGGGCCCCACCGAAATATCAAAGCTGTGTTGATCGCGATAACATCATCAGAGGCGATACTTCAATCGAGGCACTCGCGAAGATCAAGCCAGCATTTGACAAGAAATATGGAACAATCACTGCTGGCAACGCCTCAGCCCTTACCGATGGAAGCGCTGCCTGCTTGATCGCGGACGAGGCATTTGCCAAGTCAATCGGTTTAAAGCCTAAAGCTTTGATTCGCGATGTAACCTTTGTTGGCGTCGACCCCCATGATCAACTACTCATCGGTCCGGCCATTGCGATTCCTTATTTACTAAAGCAAAATGGCCTGGAGCTTAAGGATATCGATCTGTTTGAAATCCACGAAGCATTTGCAGCACAAGTGTTAAGCTGTCTAAAATCCATGGACTCAACCGACTACTGCAGTCGTTATCTTGGCTTCACAAAGGCCTTTGGTCGCATCGATGATGCTAAATTGAATATAAACGGTGGGGCACTGGCCATAGGACATCCATTTGGCGCCACAGGGGCAAGGCTTGCCATGAACCTTGCCAACTCACTTGTGCGTCATAACAAAAACCTTGGCGTTATTGCCATTTGCGCTGCTGGCGGCATGGCTGGAGCCATGCTCATCGAACGAATTTAATTGAGGTACAGTTCTAATGAATCAATTTTTTACAATCACCAAAGATCAAAATATCTGTGTTCTTACCTTTGAACGCAAAGACAAAGAGGCCAACACTCTCGG
>JBIKKO010000101.1:0-11855 GCA_044360315.1 Oligoflexales bacterium | reverse complement strand
GATCTGCAATTGGTGCGTACTCCTTGAGCCGCGCCAACTTTTTCAGTTTCTTAATTGAACCTCTTCTGTCATTGTTCATTTAGTACCTTCTTTGTTAGCAGTGATTTCTCTTGTCCGAGAAAAAAACCAATGTTAACAGGAAGGTATGTTTTTGTTCACGAACTTTTTGTAATCCGTATTACATTCCAAACGCCAGCATTGCCCCGCATTAGAAGCCCTGCCGACGCCGGTCCCGATCTGTTTAACAACAGTCAGCCTCAGCTTTGGCCACTCTTGCTAAATGTGCTAACACCCGCTACCGACTCAAGAGTTAGGTCGGCTACCGCGACGCTGCAGGCATGTCGTTAAATCGGAGTTCAACGTTGCACGCTCGCACCAAGACAACTCCTCTCGCGTGTAAACCTTATCACGAATGGCCAGCATACAGGCAGCTAACCAGTCGTTTTGCGAAACTCGGCCGCACTGGGCTACAGCATTGCGATCAAACCGCCCATTACCAGTAACCTCGATGCAACGAACCAATTCTTCATTTGTAGTGATCCTTCTGCATTGTTCGAGAGCAATGGTCTCGTAAGACTTATTTCCCGCTACCTGGATACACTGACTTAGCGCATCACCTTGGGTGATGCGAGCACACTGACTGAGGGCACCTCTATCGTAAGTTTTATCGGCTGTGCCGACAACGCATTCCGCTAAAGGCCGATTTTGATTGATTCGCGCACATTGCCTTAGGGCGTCACGATCAAACGTAGTACCTCGCGACACTTCAGCATTGCACCAGTCTGCGATGACCCACTCGGAGATGCGCTCGCACTGACGCAAAGCCTCTTCTTTCGAGGCCGAGGCTGAACTTGCGATTAAAAGATTTCCAAAAAGAGCAAATACCACAAAATACTTAAACATAGACAATTTCCTTTCTATGAAGTGTTAAGGATCATCGAAACCTTAACCATTTAGGCCTCACTCGATATCTTAAAAACCAGCCAAACGCAATGCCTACAGAAGACAATTCACGACTGTTTCATCTAAATTTCTAATCATTTCAGAAATATAACTATCTGAAATCTATTTTTAAACATGGTCTTCGGAATTCGGGGGTAACATCACTCTATCAATGATGACCTTCACCAAGGCCTTGCCTGAACAATCCAAACCTGATCAGGATTTTGCTTGGCTACGACCCATTCAATATCCATAATTCGCCCAAAATGCTCGTGAATCGCGGCGGCAGCGCGCATCAGCTGTCCCGACTGAGCTAAGGTCAATGCACGTCTTGACTTGACATTTGCCTCCGTGACGCCTCCGTGCATATCAAACACACTTTGAGTCGATTCATCTGATTCGGTCAGTAATTTGAATGAATCGGTTTTGCGCGTATATAAGATCTGTTCTGGAATACGAAATCCATTAACCACTTTCAATCCAAGACCTCGTTTCGCGTTGATATAAATGGCAGCAGGACTTCTAGGCGGTGGCTCGCTGGACTTGCTATCACGTGACGACGTCTTAAATGGATCAGTTGTGATCATAACTCCCGCAGAGTCTGCCTCTATGCCGATTTGAAGCAAAACCCCACCGAAGACTTCGCTCTGATGAATGCCAGACTCCTCACGCGCCAACCAGGCATTCAGATTCCAAACAGATGCCCAGACTGTTTTTACAGCCTTTGTTAAAGACTCCAAGTTTCTGACATTGGGCACTGTGGTATAGAGGCCTGCACCACTAAAACCCTTAAGATCCTCTGCATTCGTCGAACTTCGAACAAACACCCCATGTTGTTTAGTCGCCAGCCCTACATTTAAGTCAGTCAGCACTTGTTTCAGCTGAGCTTCCATTCCTGGGTCAATCGGCGTCGCCTCGATCAACTCACGAATTTGTTTCAGCTCTTCTTCGACCTGTGACGGCGTCATTGTTTGAGATCTTGTAGACAACTCAGCAATTCGCTTCTTTACATCAATCTTTATGACGTGCCGGTCGTACCAGTAAAACGGAATCGCAATTCCTTTGGGGACTTTGACCCCATTAAGCCCGCAAACAGCCCCAAGCTGCGCCGCCTTCGCCCCATAAATCACGGAGTCAGGTAGCCTAAGTAAACATAACTCTCTAAACTTAGTCTCACTTAACTCAGAACGAAGCGTCAGGACTTCAGTGGAAGCCTTTGCGGCACCTTGCCCAGGCTTCTCAATATTTTTTTCAACAATAGGCTTAACATGCACCTGCCCGTGGCTCACTTCCAACACCACTTGGGCCCCGTCAAGTCCTCCCCATTTTCCAATAGCACCGCGATCAGTCACGTCTGGCACATTCCAGGTTCTTGCTAAGAGGTGAAGGTGCGACAATGGGGAGCTGGGATTGACACTGACAATACCTTTCACTGGAGGCAACCAGACAGGAAGATACTCCGTTAAAACAATGGTCTGTCGCGGATTCTGAATCACCGTTGGATCAATCTTATCTGCGGGGCCACGCAAAACAATGAGCTTACCGCTGGCTCTACCAACATTATGAACGACGAGATCTTTCTCAGGCTTTAAACCAATCTTTCGTGACAACTGAACTGAATTTAAAAATGGCACCGACTTTAACTGCACGGCCACATCCTCGTGATCAAGCGTCTGGGCATGAAATACAACCGGAGCAAAAAAACTTCTCTTCAGCGCCGTGTATGTTTCTTGAAGCACCGCGCTATCTATGCGATCAGCATCTGAAAATTCAAAGTAATAAGTACCAGAATTAGCGGGAGCGTAAACCATGGTCGCCAGAATATGCGTCCGATTTTTATTTGAATAAAACGCCCGAAAAAACTCTTTGTCGCCCCTTGTTTCACCGGTGACACCCTGCATCAGGTCTTTATGAAATCTCAAGTCACGACTTCTACCGAAATGAATGGTGTTAGATTTTCGCTCCACAGTGAAAAGAATATGAGGCAAATCGCGATAACGACCAGACTTGTAAACCCTCGCATACTCGAGAAAAACGGCGTGACTTTGGATCATTTGAATTGATTTAGATGCAGCGCCAATTTCAAACCTGGAGTCCTTAAGGCCTACATTGGTCTGTGCTTGGGAAAAACCTGATGTCTCCTGCTGACCAAGTATTAACGCCAGCCCAACCACCACAAACTTCAACATACGAGAACTAGACCAAAGCACCGCGCAAACCTCTAGACTTGGGTGTGATCTTAAATTTTAGCCACAATCGCGGCCGTTGCCATCAACTCCTCAAGAAGAGCCATGGATACTTTCCCACCCAAGGAGAACGGATCTAAGACGGGCTTCTCAGAGTACTTAAGCAGCGTCGAGGGGTTCACCTTACTTAGATTAACCTGCCCCATCGTCCAATTGGAGAAACGCCGTTCGGTGATATCTTCAAACAGTAAAATTTCAACATCCGAATGCCGAGAATCGCCAGCAATTCGATTGTAAAGTTTGGATACTTCACGGCGGTTACCTTCAAGAACCTGCATAAAAATCTTGCCACTGAAGCACAAGATACCCGTCACACCTGCTTCAGGATTATGATCACGGGATTGAGCCAAAATTGAATCAAGAACAGTGCTATCAATATCTTTCGACGTGCGACTTGCATACAGTAAGCGTGTTAGCATGTAGAGCACTCCTGTTAAGTGTATTTTTTAGGGAAAAGAGATAAGAACTCTAGCCGGAGAGTATTATCTTTCAAAAACGATCCTCTCATGACCGAATTTGTCATCTTTGAATCCATGTCCTTGACCCCTCGCCAATGCATACAATGATGATCAGCTTCCATGACGACAGCAAGCCCATCTGGACGCATTTTATCCATTAAGAGATCAGCAAGCTGCGTGACAGCCTCTTCTTGGATCTGTGGTCGACTCATCACCCACTCAGTCAGCCTTGCGTATTTCGATAAGCCTATGAGATTTGAGTGCTCATTGGGCATGACACCGATCCATATCTTGCCCATGATCGGACAAAAGTGATGAGAGCAGGCACTGCGCACCGTGATTGGACCAACAAGGATCAGCTCATTTAAGTGAGAAACATTAGGAAATTCGGTAACTGTGGGGGCTGCCTGATAGCGCCCACGGAACACCTCACGCAGATACATTTTTGCGACCCGACGTGCTGTATCTTGAGTATTGTGGTCATGTTCAGTGTCAATGACCAGACTATCCAGCAGGGACTTCATCTTCCCTGCAACCTCATCCAACAAAAGATCTAATTCGCCTGGCTCAATAAATTCAGAGATATTATCATTGGCAAAAAACCGCCTATGCTTTTCCTTTAACCTACGCCTGATGCGATCGGAGACCAGAGGTTTGATGTCTGACTCACTGGACTTTTGGCTCATTGATCGACCCCCTGCTAATTTCAAAACAATCGTTTTGACTTGGCTGCCTTTAACACCGCGTCAGTCTAACGAATTCAAGATCTTTACAAAATAGCAATCGTTACCTTGCCGGTGATAAATTCATGATTGGTGGCGATCAGCCCCCTCAATGCAGTCCGTATCCTAGTCATTGCCACGACCAATACCGAAGTCAGGGCCAAAAAGAAAGCACCCGTCACCGGGTGCCTTCAACGATCTCATCGTTTGTCTCTAAGCACAGCTTACTCTTTGGTTGTCTTCTTCTTCACAACGGTTGAGCCAGCAGGCTTTGCTGCCGCCTTCGGAGCAGCAGCCTTCTTAGCAGTGCCTGCGATCTTTGCCGCAAGACGCGCTTTCGCCTTACGCCAGGCTTTACGCTGGCGCACTTTAGGAGTTCGACGACTATCACCACGACCCATAGAATATTTCTCCTTAAATTAACCTAGCTTTAAACCTTCACGGCGGCAGTAAGCGTCAAGACCAAGTTTGTCTATGGTTCGAATCGCTGAAGCGCTCACCTTTAAGGAAACAAATTTCTTCAGTTCATCAGACCAAAAACGTTTGGTCTGAAGATTTGGAAGAAACCGGTGATTTGTCTTTATGTTAGAGTGGGAAACACGATGCCCCACCAAAACGCCTTTGCCAGTTAGATCACAACGTTTAGCCATGGGTTATTCCTCCTCACCAGCGCCTTTAGACTCTGTGCGGGCCTCTGATCGCTCAGATGAACGGCCTTCGCCACGATCGAATCGACCACGGCCACCAAAGTCGCGGCCTGCGAGCATAACAGTTGCAGCAGCCATTTCACCAGTGAAACCTCTTTCCGGAGTATGAGACACTGAATAGTGCAACAATCCTAGAAACCGGGCTTGTTTCACGGCCAGAGCAATCTGCCGCTGCTGCTTTGCAGTTGCGCCAGAGATTCGCCTTGGGATGATTTTGCCACGTTCCGTGACAAAGCGTTTAAGAACATCAGGATACTTGTAATCGATGACCAGGTTGGGGTCGAGCGTGCGCTTTTTGCGAGAAGCAAATCGGCGCTTGCGTCGTGGGCGTTCCACGTTTTCCATTGGCTACCTCCGGAAAAAAACCTTTGTTGACATACCGTCTCCACCATGAAGACTTCGTGTAAGACCGGGGACATTACCCCAACGACTGCCGCTTTGTAAAGAGATAAAAACCTTGAAAATAGCGATTTTCCAAGCCATTCTCCTGACTAACGTTGCCAAAAAAGGCTGAAGCGGTTTAGAGTCAGGGAAAGCGGATACCCCCCGACGACCGCCAGAGGTCAACTGATTGTCTGTTACTCTAATAATAATAAGTTGTTATGACTTTTGAACACCAAATTGCGGTCTCAACACCACTTCATCAGACCTTTACCTATTCCCACGGCGAACAATTGGCCCCAGGAATCAGGGTTTTGGTCCCGTTTGGATCACAGGCAAAGGCCCTGGGAGTCGTGATGCCGGTTGACCGACAGCAGCCGCCAACGCCGCTGCTTGACGCCAAGGGTCAGCCGATTGTGATTAAAGCCATAAAGGCCGTCCTCGATGAATGCCCGATTTATTCACCAGCCCTGTTGCAACTTGCTCAATGGATGTCGACTTACTACATGCACCCCATTGGGGAGGTGCTTCGCACCATGCTTCCTGCAAGTAGTAAAAAAACGTTTAAGATCACCTACGCGATTACGGAATCTGGAAGCCTCGTAGGCGACGACGATAGCTTGGCGCCACGACTATTTTTTTTGCGAAAGCCTTTTCTTAGCCACCTCACTCTTAGGAAAAAGTTGAAAGACCGCGGTTTGTCGACGTCACAGGTTGAAGACATCATTAAAGGATGGCTTCGCAAAGGGCTGATCTCAACTGCGAAGGAAAAAAATATTGATGCTCGCGTGTCTGAGTCAATCCATCATGAAACTGGGGCATCGACTGCTGAGGCTTCACTCCCCCAGCAGGAACACCTAAACCAAATTAGCTTTCAGCGTCTACACCAACACCAAGAAGCTGCTGTTGAAGCCATCATCACACAGGGCTTAGAGGCTGAAGACCCGAAGAAACGTAAGCCATTTATGCTTTTTGGCGTGACAGGGTCTGGTAAGACTGAGGTTTTCCTTCACGTCATCAGGGCAGCTATTGAACAGGGACTTAATAGTAAAATCCGCACACAGGCCCTCGTACTTGTTCCTGAAATTTCACTTACGCCACAGATGACAAGAATTTTTGAGGAACGTTTCCCAGGCGACGTTGCTGTCGTGCACTCCGCCATGGAGGATGACGCGCGGTGGCAGCAGCTGGATCGGATACGGCGCGGCGAGGCGTCAATCCTCATTGGACCGCGCTCAGCCGTATTTGGAGCGTTTGCAAATTTAAAGCTGATCATCGTCGATGAAGAACATGACGGAAGCTACAAACAAGGAAATGGGTTGCTGTACAATGCTCGTGACGTCGCGATCGTCCGCGCTGGGATTGAAGGCGCAACGGTCATTTTAGGATCTGCAACGCCGAGTATGGAGAGTTGGAACAACGCACTGACTGGAAAGTATCATTTGCTCGAAATGCCCGTCAGGGCTTCAACAAAACCGCTACCGGAGGTTGAGACCATCCCGAGTAAGCCACCATTTAAGGCGATCGCCTTAGCCAAAGGTGACTTGATTGATGAAAAAGACTCACCCTTTACGGATCAGGTGATCACAGCACTTCAAGACAACTTGGTCAAAGGTCAACAGAGCATTGTGCTGGTTAATCGTCGCGGCTACGCCTACTATCTGTTGAATGTTGAAGATCGAAAGGCAGCTGGCTGCCCCCACTGTAGCATTAGCCTTTGCGTTCATGGACGACGGAAAACGTTGCGTTGCCATTATTGCGACTACTCGACCACAATTCAAAATATCATCAACCAAGAACCAACCAAAACCTGGGCCGTGGTGGGCTACGGTAGCCAAAAGGCTGAAGATCATTTGAGAGCTGCACTGCCGACGGCCAGGATTGCGAGAGTGGATTCAGACACAATCCAAAATCCAGAAGTTTTACCGGAAATCCTAGGGCAATTTCGACGCGGCGATCTCGACATCTTAGTTGGAACCCAAATTCTAGCCAAGGGTCACGACTTCCCCAACGTAACATTGATCGCCATCCTTGAGGTCGACCAACTGTTGGGACTGCCAGATTTTCGTGGTGGCGAGCGCACCTTTCAGTTGCTGGTCCAAGCGGCAGGACGATCTGGTCGGGGGCAACTGGCTGGTAAAGTCATGGTGCAAAGCCTACGCGCCAATCATCCTATTGTTCAAAAGGCACTACAGCAAGATTTTCCAGCTTTTGCAGCGCAAGAGCTACAGTTTCGCAAGACCATGGGCTATCCACCATTTGGGCGGATGATATTGTTCGAATTCAACGGACCAGACGCACGCAAGCTAGATAGCTGGTGTCAGGAGCTTGAACAACGACTCTCGGCTGTTCTTGAGGCAAATCCAGTTCTTAGCCGAACTACAAAAATCCTCGGCCCGGCTCCTTCCCCTATTGAAGTCATCAGAGGACGCGTCCGGCGCAGTATGATCATACTATCTGAATCACTCCAATCTGCCCGAACGGTCGCGTCCCTCATTGCGAAACTTGTCGCCACTCCACCAGGCGATATCCGTGTTAAAATCGACGTAGACCCTCAAGCGACCCTTTAAACGACACACGGTACTATCATCTAGATCCAAGCACTATTTTCATCGTAACGAAGACCTCATTCCCGAATCAATATCATAAACCAGAAATTCATGCATAAATCCGTACAAAATATATTTTCCGTCTTTTGTTGGGTACCAGGAAAACGCCGCAGCATGCTCGCCCGTGATCGGAATCAGTTTCCACGAATCTCTCTCAATATCATATAAATAAAACCCCTTAAAGTACACGTTTTCAAAGGCTAACATACCTGCCATCGATCGACCGGGTATTGATTTGAACTCCGAAAATATGCTCCCTGGAAATGGTTCAGAGATATAGACTCCCGGCTGTCCAAGGTTTGCTAAGTCGACTATCTGCGGCTTGCCACAAGTACGAAGATTATAGTCGATATTAATCGTCATCGCCTTTGTGGAGTTCATCTGCGGAGCTATACCGCAGGACGTGTCGGATAAATTAGTTTGCGAGAATTGCCTATCGAGCTCCCAAGTCATGGCATCTGTTAAACGGAAGACATCAACCATCCTTAGCGGTCTAGCTAATCCATTTGATCTCTCGAAATAGTAACCGAACATAGAACGCCCATCTGAAGCGAATGAGGACTGAAAGATAGGATAATGAGGCTGTAACTGCCTGTAGACGCCATCCGATAAATTGATATACCACGACTCTTCAATCACTGATCCAGGAAGGTTTCCCGTGTAGACCGCCTTTGCGAACACCCATTTTTTGTCGTTGGTGATCTTAGGAATAGTCACACTAATACACATGGGATCACCGACGGTATTTAAGAATAATAACCTTAATTTTCCTGTCAAAACATTTAAGTGAAAGGAGTGAGTAACGCGAGTTAGTCTAACGGCATCAGGGTCTCTTGCTAGCGAAGGTAGCTCTGCACTAAACACAACCTCCGAGTAATCATCGGTAAAATCTACATTAGCCGCAACCCATCCCATTTGCAGACCAGTCAGACCACTAGCTCGAAACTCACCTTCAATCCAATCTAAAAAGTAGCGATAAGCCTCAAGCATTGTAGGCCTACCGGGGGTTTTAGGTCTTAATGGCGCAATGGTCCAGGCTGTCGCCTCATCCCGAAAGGGTTTACAATGTGTCTCGGTCCCCCGCTCGACTCCGTAGAGTGATGGATTTGAAAAAATTAATGAAAACAGAGTCAACATGACTACCCAAATAACTTTATGAATCGCACTCATTTACCTATCTCCTAATTTGCTAAGCCAGTAGACAATACAAAAGACCCAACCATTTCCAGATTACAAATCATCCGGACCGATTCACACACAAGCCGTCAGATATTTAGTTAGGGATTAGAAGGTTTTTGGCCCTGCCGAGACCGCCAGAAAAATGACCATTAAGATGACAATCTCAAATAATTACAATAGAATAAAAGCATTCATCATCACTACACAACCCGATAGAAAGAGGTTTTTTTAATGCTTCAATCACCTTTGCAGTCTCGGACCTGGCGACTGGTCATGGTTGCAGTCCTAGGCTTTGCGAGCGGCTTACCATTGGCTTTATCTGGGACCGCACTACAAACATGGCTAACAATGGACAATGTTAAAATTGAAACCATTGGTTTTTTTAGTCTCGTCGGCCTTCCCTACACGTTTAAATTTCTATGGGCCCCCTTGATGGACCGTTTCGAACCTGAGCTTATTGGCAGACGCCGAAGCTGGATTGTCATGATTCAACTCGCTATTGCCGGAATGCTCGCCTTGATTTCAAACTTTTCACCCGGATCACAGACCCAGACCGTAGCCTTTATAGCCTTAATGATTGCGTTCTTGTCGGCATCTCAAGATATTGTGATCGATGCCTACAGAACAGATATTCTACAGGCATCGGAACGGGGCATGGGATCTTCTCTGAGCGTCTTTGGCTATCGTCTAGCCATGATTTTATCTGGTGGAATCACCCTCGTCTGGGCAGATACAGTTTCCGGCAACGGATGGAGCTGGCCGAAGATTTATATGACTATGGCCGTCATTATGGCCGTCTTGGCCATGCTATCTTTAGTGGCCTTACCTCGTGTTCAACCGAACAACACAGCTCCAAGAACAAATGCAAGGAACGACGTCCGTGGCTTTTTTGCATTATTAATCGCCGTTTTTATGGGGTACATGCTCACCACCAAGATTGTCACACCGGCTCTAACATCTTTTTTAGCTGAACCATCAAGCTCCAATACCTCTGAAACGATCAGATCAGATCTCAAGAAGTGGATCGACCTAGCCTCTCTATTTATCGGTCTTGCCATCACCATCCCCCTAGGTTGGTGGGCGTCAAAAAAGGCGAAATTCGAGACGCTGAATACATCTTTGGCCAACTACTTTAGCATGAAGGGCGCCATGAGCATTCTCGCCCTGATTATACTTTATAAACTAGGTGATGCGTTTGCAGGATCTTTGACAACGCCATTTCTCATTAAAGGGGTTGGTTATACGCAAGCTGAAATTGGTGTCGTTAATAAGGTGATTGGTATCTGGTTAACCATACTTGGCGCCATCGCCGGCGGGGCATTGATGCTCCGCCTGGGTTTATTCAGATCATTGCTAATTTTCGGAATTTTACAAATGCTATCAAATTTAGGCTTCCTCCTCATAGCGTCTAACCCAAAGGGAGCCTGGGGCGCGTTCGAGCTGCCCGCATTTGACCTCCTGATTGTGTCTCTAAAGGAAGCGACAAATGTCGATGTGTTGTTAGTCACAGCCATCGGCTTTGAAAATATCACCGGCGGCATGGGAACAGCAGCATTCGTTGCCCTTCTTATGACCCTATGCAATCAAAAGTTCACAGCGACCCAGTATGCCCTTTTATCAGCGTTTGCCTCAGTCGGCCGCGTCTGGGTCGGGCCCCTGGCGGGAATTTTAGCTACGACGGTTGGCTGGCCTTCGTTCTTTGTCATCTCAACAGTTGTAGCCGTTCCGGGTCTTATCATGTTGATTCACCTGCGAGATGTCGTGAATCGACTCGATGCCCCGCAAGGTCCATTGACCGCCGACGATTAAATGTGGTTTTATGGGGTCCGATTTTTTGTCTGCCTATAGGAATCATATTATGCACAAGTTTTTGAGTCTCTGTTTCGGTTTTGGATTTATTGGCGCTGTTATCAGCACTTGGGTCGCTCCCCGCGTCATTTCACTATTGTTCACCCCCCCTGTTAGCTTTGGGACGAACTGTGAACCTGCAGCAGCCTGGGCTACCGACAAACTCATATCGTCGCAGATTGGCGGCGCTCTCATTGGAATGGTGCTCGCGATGGCTTGGATTGCCCTCAGAAAAGTCAAAAGCTCGGGTAAAAAGGACGAGACAACAGCTCCTGCAAAACCAGCCGTTTAGCGCGTTATTGGTGTGTTAGGGGTGGTCCAACGGTGTGCTTAATTTGTTTGCAAAAGAACTTGCACATAATAAGTTACCGTCTCGACTCCCTTAATGTCTTGACCTGTCGGTTGCAAATCAGATATCACTTACGGCTCAATCACACATCTGGAGAGGTGGCCGAGTGGTTGAAGGCGCACGCTTGGAAAGCGTGTTTAGGTTAATCCCTAACGAGGGTTCGAATCCCTCTCTCTCCGCCATGCTCTTCCTCAACGTATCGACGCACCTGAAGCATCCGTAAGTGCCACTCCGAGCATCTGTGAATTCGTCTGTGATTTTTCAATCGGCAGACAAATGATCGCTGCAGTTTTGTCCGCGTCGGTGGTGCGAAGAGCAGCTACGGCTTTCGCACAACGCTCAGTTACATGTTGGCTGCTGTGGCCGAGGTTGGTCTGAAACTGGTTGGCTTGCAGAGGCAGACAGCCGCATTTC